>JBHEMJ010000118.1:0-14594 GCA_046262655.1 Solirubrobacterales bacterium
CCGCGGACGTCCCCCCGGTCGATCCCGTGGCTCAGGTCGATCACCTCGGCACCCGGTGCGACGCCGGCGATCACCCCGCGGCAGACGCCGGCGAACTCGTCCTCGTAGCCGTAATCGGAGAGAAACGTGATGGGCCGGGTCGCCACGGACCGATCCTATGTAGGACGAACATCCGATTGCCATGGAGGGGGCCGGGCGACCGGCATCCTCGATGTTTCGGCCTAGGCGCGCCGTAGAGCGGCGAGGTTCATCGGCCGGAGCTCTCGGAGATCAGCGCTGCCACCAATCCATCGATGTCGTGCTCGTCCGCTTCGACGTCGACCTCCAGCCCGGCGTCGCGAATCGTCTGGCTGGTGATCGGGCCGATCGAGACGATCTTCGTTTTCTCGGGGAGGTCACCGCCGGTTGTACGGAGGAAGTTTCGGACCGTCGAGGGGGAGGTGAAGGTGACGTAGTCGGCCGCGCGGGCTGCCTCCAGCGCGGCGGGCGCCGGCTCCTCGGGCACCGTCTCATACAGCGCCACGACGTCGACCTCGGCGCCGCGTTCGCGTAGACCCTTTGGCAGCGTGTCGCGGGCCTCGGCCGCGCGTGCGATCAGCACCCTTCGGCCCTCCAGGTCGATGCCCTCCACAGCCTCGAGCAGCCCTTCGGCGACGAAGCGCTCGGGCACGATATCTGCCTCGATGCCGTGCTCGCGCAGCGCCGCCGCGGTGCCCGGGCCGATCGCCGCCGCCTGGGCCCCGGCGAAGGCGCGGGCGTCGAGGCTCGCATTCTGCATCGCCTCGAACAGCAGCCGCACCCCGTTGGGGCTGGTCAAACAGATCAGCGAGTAGGCGCCGAGGCTTTCGATCGCGAGGCGCACGTCCTCGGCCTCGATTCGCGGCACGATGTGGATCGTCGGCAGCTCGATCACCTCGGCGCCGAGGTTCTCCAGGGTGCGGGCGAGGCCGCTGGCCTGGGCGCGCGCGCGGGTGACGACCACGCGTCTGCCGTGCAGGGGGCGCTGCTCGAGCCAGGCGAGCTGCTCACGGCGCGCGGCGACCGGGCCGATCAAGGTCAGCGCCGGTGGGCGGATCTCGGCCCGGGAGACCGCGGCGGCGATGCCGGAGAGCGGTGCCTCGACGACCCGCTGGCCCGGCAGCGTGCCGCGCTCGATCACCGCCGCGGGCTGGGCCGCATCGCGCCCGGCGGCGATCAGGGCCGCGGCGATCTCATCGAGGCGCTTGACGCCCATGTAGAGAACCAGGGTGCCGGGGAAGCGGGCCAGCGCCTCCCAATCGAGCGCCGATTCCTGCTTCCCGGGGTCCTCGTGGCCGGTTACGAAGGCGACGGCCGAGGCTTGGTCGCGGTGGGTAACCGGAATTCCTGCGTAGGCGGGGGCAGCGACCCCGGCCGTCACCCCGGGGACCACCTCGAAGGCGATACCCGCATCGACCAGCGCCTCGGCCTCCTCGCCGCCGCGGCCGAACACGAACGGGTCGCCGCCCTTCAGCCGCACCACGCTGCGACCCGCCGTGGCCCGCTCGATCAGCATCGCCGCGATCTCCTCCTGGGCGATCGAGGGTTCGCCCGGCTGCTTGCCGACGTAGACGAGCTCGGCTCCGGGCCTGGCCCGTTCAAGAACACCGGCGGGGATCAGACGGTCGTGGAGGATCGACTCGGCAGAGGAGATCAGCTCCAGGGCGCGGGCCGTGAGCAGCCCCGGGTCCCCGGGGCCCGCGCCGACCAGGTAGACGATTCCGGGACGGGCGCTCACCTGCGGGTCCCCAGGCCGATCTTCTCCGCTGCCGCGAGGATCTCGGTGGCTCCCGCAAGTCCCATCCGCTCGGCGAGCTCGCGCCCGGCGGCCTCGGGGTCGTCAGCGGGACGGGTAATCGCGTCGCGCACCCAGCTCGTGCCGTCGGGGAGGCCGGCAAAGCCCGTCAGCGCCAGCTCCGTCCCCTGCACCCGGGCACTGACTCCGACCGGCGTGTCACAGCTCGCGCCCAGCTCAGCCACTGCGGCGCGCTCGGCAGCGAGCTCGAGGGCGGTGGCGGGATCGGAGATCGCGGCGAGGCGCTCAGCTGCGGCGCTGGCGCTGCGCACTTCCAGCGCCAGCGCTCCCTGGCCCGGTGCCGGGGTCATCTGCTCCGGTGTCAGCTGGAAGGCGATCTCGCGCTCGCGCCCCAGCCTCTGCAGGCCCGCTACGGCGAGCACGATCGCCTCAGCTTCGCCCGCGGCGAGCTTGCGCAGCCGGGTGTCGACGTTGCCGCGCAGCTCGCTGACCTCGAGGTCGGGGCGCAGGGCCAGCAACTGTGAGCGACGTCGCAGGCTGGCGGTGCCGATGCGAGCGCCCCGGGGCAGCTCGTCCAGTGAGTCGGCGGCACCGCAGCAGGCGTCGGCGATGGCCGCACGTGCCGGCACGGCGGCTATCTCGAGCCCGTCTGGGCCTTCCGCGGGCAGGTCCTTGGCCGAGTGGACCGCGACATCCACCTCCCCGGCCAGCAGCGCCCGTTGCAACCCGCGTACGAAGCGAGCCTTGTCGCCGACCGCCTCGTCGGTGGTCTTCACCACCACCACCTCGGCCCCGCCCAGCGCTTCGGCCACCCCCTGGGCCTGGACCAGCGCCAGGGCGCTGCCGCGGGTGCCGAGTCGAAGCGGCGCCGAGCTCACCGGCTCGCCGGGTCAGCCGCCGTCGCGCTCGCGGCGGGCGTCGTCGAGCGAGGCTATCTCGGCCCCGCCTCCCGCCACCGGCTCGGTCGCCGCGTCGAGACCGAACAGCTCGCGCAGCGCGGTCACATAGAGGTAGGACTCGTCGCGGCCGGCGGCGTCCTTGATGCGGAGCGTCGGCTCGTGCAGGATGCGGCCGGCGATAGCCCGCGCCATCGCCCGCAGGCGCTCGCGGTCGGCCGCCGAGAGTTGCTCCCATCGCTGTTCGTTCTCGGCCAGCACCTGTTCGACGATCGAGTCGGCGCGTTCACGCAGCGAGGCGATGGTCGGCACCACCTCCTGGGCGGCCAGCCAGCGTTCGAAGCGGGTCAGCTCAGTCTCAATGATGGCCCGGGCGCGGCGCGCTTCTGCCTCGCGTCCCGAGGTGTTGCGCTCGACGATCGCCTGCACGTCGTCGACGTCATAGAGGCTTACCCCGCGCAGCTCACGGCAGGCCGGATCGATGTCGCGCGGGACGGCCAGATCGACGAGCAGCAGCGGGCGCTGGTCCCTGGACTCCATCACGACCTCGAGCTCGGAACGCTCGATCAGGTGGTGGGGGGAATTGGTGGAGGAGACGACGATGTCGGCGTCCTGCATCTGTGCGGGGAGCTCCTCGATCCGCACGGCGCTGCCACCGAAGCGCTGGGCCAGGCCGATCGCCCGGTTGTAGCGGCGGTTGGCGATGAACACGGTCTCTACTCCGCGAACGGTGAGCGCCCGCGCGGTCAGCTCGGCCGTCTCGCCGGCGCCGAGCAGAAGCACGCGGCGATCGGAGAGGCCGCCGAGCGCGCGGGTGGCGATCTCCACCGCGACCGAAGACACCGAAACGCCTTTCTCGGAGATCGCGGTCTCGGTCCGGGCCCGTTTGCCGGCCGCCAGGGCGCCCCGGAACAGGCGGTTTAGGATCGGTCCGCTGGCGCCCTCGACCAGAGCCAGCTCGTACGCGCGCTTCACCTGGCCCTGGACCTCGGCCTCGCCGAGAATCATCGAGTCGAGCCCGGCGGTGACCTCGTAGAGGTGGCGCGCGGCCTCGGAGCCGTGCAGCGAGTAGAGCGGGCCGACCAGCTCGGTGAGCCGGATGCCGGACTCGCGGGCAAGCAGGCCGAGGGCCTGTGTCTCCGCCTCGACCGGGTCCTCGGCGAGCAGATACAGCTCGGTTCGGTTGCAGGTCGAGAGCGCGACGGCCTCGGCGATCTCCTCGGCTTCGACCAAGCCGCGCAGCACGCCGGCCGAGCGGCCCTCGGTCAGCGCCAGGCGCTCGCGCAGCTCCAGCGGCGCGGTCTTGTGTGAGATGCCGAGAGCGAGCAGGCCGCTCATCTACTTGCTCTTCTCCGCCAGCTCAGCGAGGCTGGCCAGGTCGCGCTCGATGCGCGCCAGCCGCGCGGCCATGATCGCCACGTAGGCGAGGATCAGGGCGAGAAACACGAGGTAGGCGCCGGCCACGTACTTTCCGGCTTCGTCCAGCGGCAGGGCGGGCATCAGTCTGCGGCCATCCCGGTCGCGGTGGCCGGAGCCGACGGCACTTGGGGCGCGATGCGGCTGGCGGGCGCCCCGGAGTCGTCGTCGAGCGCCCTGCGGATACGCGAGATCTGCGCCCGGGTGCTCTTCGCGGCGAGCTCGAAGCGGACCAGTGTCCACCACAGCGCGGCGATGCCTGCGAAGCAGACGACGAAGGCGACCCACATCCTCGGTGGCAAGCCGCCGTCAGCGGTGGCGAAGGTGCGCGGGTGCAGCAGGCTCTGGGCCAGGCGCACGGCGATGAAGTTGAGCGGCACGAAGGCGCCGGCCATGATCGCGAACACCGACGCGTAGCGCGCTTGGCGCTCGCGGTCCTCGATCGAGTAGCGCAGCGGGTAATAGGTCACATAGAGAAGGAACACGATCAGGAAGCTGACCAGCGTAGGTTCGTCCCAGACCCACCAGTGCCCCCATGATGCCCGGGCCCAGATCGAGCCCGTAGCGAGCACGGCGACGCCGAAGATCACCGACATGTGGATGGAGACGTAGGAGCGCGCGTCGTGCACGGGGGTCTCGTTGCGCAGGTGTCGGATGGCGTGGATACCGGCGATCACGAAGCCTGACAGGGCCACGATCGCCAGCGGCACGTGCAGGTAGAAGATCTTCTGGATGAAGCCCTGGTCGGCGTCGAGAGGGGCGTAGAAGAAGACGAGACCGTAGCCCGCGGTGAGCAGGACCACGGTGGCGATCGCCAGGTCTCTTGTCTTGATCTTGGTCATTCGGTGCGGGGCCCTTCAGTCTTCGAGCAGGAAGTCGAAGACGGCGTAGCCGATCAGCACGAACACCGAATCGTAGAGAGCGAGGACCGCCAGCCAGGTTGCGAGGCGGTCGTGCTGGGGGCCTCCGGCCGCCAGCAGGGGCTCGGCCGCGCCGGCGGTGGCGATCACCAGCGGCACCAGCAACGGCAACAGGATCAGCGGCCCGAGCAGGTCACGGGCGCTCGAGTTGACGGCGATCGAGGAGATCAGCGTGCCCGTTGCGGCGAGGCCGATGTCAGCGAGGACTAGAACACCGAGGAGGAAGGGCAAGCCCCCGGCGGAGTCCGAGTCGAGGAAGAAGACCGCGAAGGCCGGCACCGCGACCAGCTCCAGCACCAGCAGGTAGATCGCCAGGGCCGCCGCCTTGGCGGTGAACAGGACGCTGCGGTCCACCGGCGCCAGGCGCACCAGCTCGAAGCCCCCCTCGTCGCGCTCGGCAACGAACAACCGGTTGATGGCGAGGATCGCCGCGAACAGCAATGTCGCCACCAGCACCCCCGCCGCCAGATCGCCGGAGAGTTGGGTGCGGTCGAGGCCGAAGCGGAAGATGACGAAGGTGGTGATCGCAAAGATCGCCATCGCCGGAACCGAGCGCAGAGTCCGCAGCTCCACTCGCAGGTCCTTGGCCAGGATCGCCGCGAAGGCGTCACGCGAGGGGGTGGCGGCGATCATGCTGCCACCGCCTGGAGGGACCGATCGCGATGATGAGGACCCCGGTGGGGTCTCATGCCGCGACCGCCTCCAGGGGGGCGCCGCCGGCGGCCAGCCGCAGCACATGGTCGGCCTCTGCGACCGCCGCCTCGTGATCATGGCTGACCAGCACCCGGGTGCGCTCGCCACCGGCGCCGATCAGCGCCTTCACCCTCTCGCGTGCCTCGACATCGAGGTGGGAGAGGGGCTCGTCGAGCAGCAGCAGCTCGGGCTCGTGCAGCACGGCCCGGCAGATCGCCACGCGCTGGAGCATGCCGCGCGAGTAGTCGCGCACCCGGTCGGAGCCGCGGCGGGCGAGGCCGACAAGCTCCAAGAGCTCCTCGGCGCGCCGCTCCGCGTGGCCGGACTCGAGTCCGTACAGGCGGGCGGCGAAGGCGAGATTTTCGCGCGCGGACAGGTCGCGGTAAAGGAGGGGCTCGTGGCCGAGCCAGCCGATTCGCCCGCGCAACCGCCAAGATTCGCGCGGCAGCTCGGCGCCGAGCACGCGGGCCTCGCCGCCACTGGGGCGCAATAGGCCGGCGAGGATGCGCAGCAGCGTCGTCTTGCCGGCGCCGTTGGGACCGAGCACGGCAAGGGTTTTGCCTCGGCCGAGCTCGAAGTCCACGCCGTGCAGGACCGGGCGCTCGCCGAACTCGCGGCGCAGCGAACGCAACTCGATCGCCCTCTCGGGTTTCGCTGAAGGAGATGCTGCCATCGCCTGAAAGCCTCGCAGCTATGGTCGGCCACCTGTGCCCGAATGGATATCAGGAATGATTCCGTGCCTGAGCGCCTCCGCATAGCGACCTGCACCCTGGCGCTCGGGCTGCTGCTCTGCACGGCGGCAGTCGCGCCGGCCCAGACCCCGCCGCCCGACGGGCAGTTCACGCCGGTCGTCTACCAGCCTTCACGGGCCAAGGGCACTCCCCAGCACGGCAGGCTGATCGGTGGCGTGCAGTTGCCTGAGCAGGGCCCGGACTTCTTCACCTGGGATTCGATTTACGGCCTTTCCCCCAACCGTCCCTGGCGGCGGTGGGGGACGGGCCGGCTGATCGCGCTGACCCTGCGGGTGGCCGGCGACTACCGGCTGGCCAACACCGGGGCCCCGCGAATCGGCATCGAGGACATCAGCCGCCCGCGAGGGGGGAATTTCGGACCGCGATACGGCGGCCTTGGCCACGCCTCTCACCAGAACGGACTCGATGTCGACATCGCCTATCCACGCCTCGACCGCCAGGAGCTTGGCATCGGCGCACCGTGGCAAATCGACCGCCTTCTCGCCCAGGACCTGGTGGATCGCTTCGAAGCGGCCGGCGCCGAGTACATCTTCGTTGGCCCCCACACGGGGCTCGACACCAGCGGGCCGGTGGTCCAGCGGCTCGCCAGCCACGACGACCACATGCACGTGCGGATCCCCAAGGGCTTGCGCTCGACCGCGCCCACCGCATAGGATCGCCGCACTGCCACCCAGGAGGGAAGAAGTGACGACCATGACCCGCCGACTGTCGATGCTGCTGGTGCTGGCACTGGCGTGCGCAACCGCCGCGCTCCCCACCGCGGCCACCGCCCGCACCCACTACAAGGTCAAGGTGACGATTCGCTACGGCGCCGACAGCTACCTCCGCGGCAAGGTCTCCTCCGACAAAGGGCGCTGCTTCAAGCAGGCCAAAGTGGTCGTTCGCTACCGCAGCGGCGCCATCCTCGGCACGACGTACGCCAACCGGAAGGGCAACTGGAAGTTCCTCGCCCCCGGGATCGTCAACCTCATCCACGCCGAGGTGGGCCGCAAAGGCACTTCCCTCGAGAGCGGCGTCAGCTTCGTCTGCGACCGCGCTCAGTCACCCGACATCGCCCCGGTAGACGTCTGAAGCGGGCTACCGGCCCTTCTGCAGCGTGCGCCGGCCGACCTTGACCAGCGGGCCGATCCCCTCGCGCAGAGCCTTCAGCTTGCCGCCGTTGCGACCGTAGAGCAGCTTCGCCGAGGCCTGTACGGCCTGGCCGAGGGTGCGGTCATACGGCTGCCACCAGAAGTCCCGGGTCAGGCCGGGCTCCCAGGCGACGGTCTTGATGTTGACGCACTCGTAAAAGCCGAACTTGGAGTGCGAGCGGCCGAGGCCCGAGTCCTTGACCCCGCCCCATGAGCACTGGCAGGCGCCGTGGGAGAAGGAATGGTCGTTGATCCAGACCATGCCGGCCTGGATCTCGCGCGACATGCGTTCGCCCTTGGCGCGATCTTTGGTCCAGATCGAGGACCCGAGGCCGAACTCGGAATCATTGGCCAGGCGCAGCGCCTCCTCCTCGGAGTCGACCACCATGATCGGCAGCACCGGTCCGAAGACCTCCTCGTTCATGATCCGCATCTCGTGGGTGACGCCGGTGAGCACGATCGGTGCGATGAAGCGCCCCTTCAGGCCCGCCAGCTCCTTCGACTTGACCTCGCCGCCGGTCAGTTTCGTTGCCCCGCTCTTCAGCGCGTCCTTGACCAACTCTAGGACGATGTCGGCCTGGTCGGTGGAGACCATCGGGCCGATCTCAACCTCCCAGTCGAGCGGGTCGCCGACCGTCAGGCGCTGGGTCTCCCGGACGACGCCGGCGATGAACTTCTCCGCCACGTCCTTGTGCACGTAGACCCGCTCGATCCCCGAGCATGTCTGGCCGGCGTTGGCGAATCCGCCCCAGACTGCACCCGAGACCGCGTTGGCGAGGTCGGCGTCTGCACAGACGATCATCGGGTCCTTGCCGCCGAGCTCGAGCACCGTGCCCTTCATCCGTCTGGCCGCGGCCAGGCCGACCTTGTAGCCGACCTCCACCGAGCCGGTAAAGAAGATCTTGCCGGCGCTCGACTTGGTCAGGGCATCGCCGATCCGCCCGCCGCCGTGCACGGTGCGCACCAGTCCCTCGGGGAAGCCGGCCTTCTCGAAGACACTCTGGATCCGCTCGCCCATCAGCGGCGTCAGGCTGGCGGGCTTCAGCACCACCCCGTTGCCCGCCATCAGCGCGATCGCCACCTCGCCGAAGGGGATCGACCAGGGGTAGTTCCATGGCGCAATCACGCCGACCACACCGATCGGCTCGTAGGAGAAGTGGGCCTTCTTGGTCTTCAGGAAGGCCTGCGGGATCGGCAGCTTCTCGGTGCCGAGGATTTCGGGGCCGTTGTCGGCGATCCAGCGCAGAGCGTCGACCGTGGGCAGCAGCTCCATCGTGTAGCTCTCGACCCGCGGCTTGCCCTGCTCGGTGGAGAGCAGCTCGGCCAGCTCGTCGAGCTCGGCGAGCAGCACATCGCCGGCACGTCGAAAGTAGCGGGCGCGGTGCTCGAGGGAGAGCGCGGCCCAGAAGGGCTGCACCTCGGCGACCTCGTCGACGATGCCCTGCACCTTGGCGGGCGTGATCGTCTCGACCGAGCCGACCTTGCGACCGGTCGATGGGCTGAAAGAGTCGAGCATCCTGGCCGTGGTTTTAGGCTTGGCCCCGTTGGGGGAGGCTCCGTTCTTTGAAGCCGCGCCGTTGGCGGTGGCGTCGCGCTTGCCCGAGTTCTTCGTCTTGCTCGCTTCCATGGCTCCAATCCGTTGGCGACAGCAGGTCACCGGCGATTCTAGGCGAGGAGGCCACGCAGCGAAGAGGCCGGAAGCTCCCTCAAGCTCCCGGCCTCAGTCACTCCCCGGCTTTTGCGCATGAGCTCCAGTGGAATTCAATTGCCGTCCGGAGCGTCAACCGGTATATGAAACCCGCGCGGCCGCGGGTAGTTGCGCTGCCTATTCGGTGCGCCGAAACTCCCGCAGCCGCCGGGCGAGCTCGGCTTCGAATCCGTTTTCAGTCGGCTCGTAGAACCGCTTGCCCTCGAGACCCTCGGGCGCCAACGGCTGGTCCGTCGGCCCGCCCCCCTCGGCGTGTGGGTAGCGGTAGCCCTCGCCGCGGCCGAGCTGCTTGGCGCCGGGGTAATGGGAGTCCTGCAGGTAGGAGGGGGGTGGCTGGGCGCCGTGCTCGCGGATGTGGGCCGAGGCACGGCCGATGCCGAGGGTGGCGGCATTCGACTTCGGCGCCATCGCCAGGTAGGTCGTGGCCTGGGCGAGGTTCAGCCCACATTCCGGTAGCCCGACGCGGTCGACCGCAGCCGCCGCCGCGGTTGCCACCGAAAGCGCCTGCGGGTCGGCATTGCCGATGTCCTCGGAGGCGAGGATGACCATCCGGCGGGCGATGAAGCGCGGGTCCTCACCGCCCTCGAGCATCGCTGCCAGGTAGTAAAGGGAGGCATCGGGGTCGGAGCCGCGGGTCGACTTGATCCAGGCGGAGATGTAGTCGTAGTGGCGATCGCCGTCGCGGTCATAGAGGATCGCCTTGCGCTGCAGGGCGTCCTCAGCGGCGGCCACATCTACTTCGAGGGCCCCGGCGGCGCGGGTGCGCTCGACCGCTCGCTCGAGCGCCGCCAGGGCGACGCGTGCGTCGCCACCCGATCGGGTCGCCAGCAGCTCCAGCGCCCCCGCGGCGACCGGCGGCGCCCCGGCTATGCCCCGGTCGGGGTCTGCCAGGGCGCGGCGAAGCAGAGCCTCGACGTGGGCCGGCTCCAGGGGGCGGAACTCGTAGATCTGGCAGCGCGAGAGCAGCGCCGAGTTGACCTCGAAGTAGGGATTCTCGGTGGTCGCCCCGATCAGCGTCACCAGGCCCTCCTCCACCGCCGGCAGCAGGGCGTCCTGCTGGGCTTTGTTGAAGCGGTGGATCTCATCGAGAAAGAAGACCGTCGGCCGGCCACTCTTGCGGCGCTCGCGGGCGCGGGCGAGCACCTCGCGCACCTGGGGCCGTCCCGCGTTGACGGCGGACAGCTCCTCGAATGCAGCAGGCGGCCCCGGCTGTGGACCACCGCTACCGTCACGGCGGAGTCGAGCCGAGGAGCCGCCCGGCGTTCCGGAGCTTTCAGCGAGGATCCGCGCCAGGGTGGTCTTGCCCGATCCGGGGGGTCCGTAGAAGATGGCCGAGTGCGGTTTGCCGGACTCGATCGCGATGCGCAGGGTCGAGTTCTCCTCGAGCAGGTGCGCCTGGCCCGCCAGCTCTGCCAGCGCGCGGGGGCGCATGCGCGCCGCCAGCGGCGCCCCGGGCCCGGCGCCCGCCTCTCGCCGACCGCCGGCTTCCTCCCCTGACTCAAACAACGATTCGTTCGTGTTGGCCACCTGCCCAGTATGAAACGGTCGCCGCTGGATGGCCGCCCTCGCTCTCTTTCGCCGGCCGCGGGGGGAGCCCGAGTACCCTCAACCCGATGAGCGATGCTGCCGCAGCCATCCGTGTCCCCGAACGCCTCGGCGCCGAGGCCGTCGGTTTGCTCCAACAGCTGATCCGCTTCGACACCGTCAACCCGCCGGGCAACGAGCGCCAGGCTCAGCTTCATATCGAAGGCCTGCTCGGCTCCGCCGGGTTCGAGACAGAGATGCTCGCCGCCGAGCCCGAGCGACCCAATCTGGTCGCCCGGCTGCGCGGCCCGGCCGACGGCCCGACGCTGGCGATGATCAGCCACGTGGACACGGTGCCGGCTATCGCCGAGGAATGGACTCACTCGCCCTGGTCGGGCGATCTCGCTGAAGGCTATGTCTGGGGCCGAGGTGCGCTCGACATGAAGGACCAGGTAGCCACCGAGGTCGCCGCCTGCCTCGAGCTCGGTCGCAGCGGCTGGCGCCCCGCAGCCGGCGAGCTGCTGCTGGTGATCACCGCCGACGAGGAAACCGGGGCGCACCTGGGCGCCCAGTGGATCTGCAACGAGCATCCAGACAGGGTTCGTGCCGACATGGTGGTCAACGAGGGGGCCGGCCATGCGATCGACTTCGAGGGGCGACGCCTCTACACGCTGGCGGTCGGCGAGAAGGGCGTATTCCGCTTCAAGGTGCGCGCCCGCGGCACCGCCGGCCACGGCTCCCTGCCGCGCGTCGGTGACAACGCACTGCTGAAGCTGGCACCGATCCTGGAGAAGCTGCGCAACCAGCCCGAGCGGGAGACCACCGCCGACACCGAGCTCTTCCTCAACCGACTGCTCGGCGAGGTCCCCGCCGACCTCGAGGCCGCTGTCCAGCGAATCCGCAGCGACAATCCCGAGCTCGCCGATCTGCTCGCCGAGCCGATGCTGGGCGTCACGCTCGCACCGACGATGGTCGAGGGATCGGGCAAGCAGAACGTGATCCCCTCCCGGGCCGAGGTGTTGGTCGACTGCCGTGTGCCCCCGGAGATGGAGCAGGAGGAGGTACGCCGCCGGATTGACGCCGTGCTCGGCGCCGGTGAGCATGAGATTGAGTTCATCGAGAACGTGATCGGCAACCGCTCCGACTACGGCGGCCCGCTGGCCGAGGCGATCGAGGGCTGGGTCGCCGACGTAGATCCCGGCGCCGAGGTGCTGCCGGGGGTGATGCCCGGCTTCAGCGACAGCCACTGGTTCCGCCAGGCCTTCGGGGCCACCGTCTACGGCTTCTGTCCCCAGAGCACGATGAGCTTCGCCGAGGCCGAGCCGCTGATCCATGCACCCGACGAGCGCATCGCGGTCGCCGACGTCGAGCTGATGGCCTCCTTCTTCTGGAACCTTCCGCAGCGGGTGCTCGGATGAGACCCCAATGAGCCAGACCAACGGAGCATCGGGCAACGGCGCTTCCGAGGTCGAGAGCGAGCCGCTTCGCCTCGGAGGAATGGCCCTCCGCAACGGGCTGCTGATTCACGGGCCAACCTCCTGGGCGGCGGCCGCCCGCGGCGATGACGGGGAGGTCCACGTAGCTTCAGGCCCAAAGCCGATCCTGGCTCCGGGCCTCACCTCGCGGGTACCGTTGCTGCGCGGCCCCCTGCGCCTGCTCGAAGCCTTCGCCGTGATCCCGGTCGTCCGCACCAAGCTGCCCCAGGCCCGCCTGCCGTTCGAGACCCCGCGGGTGATCGTCGCGATGGTGATCGCCGGCACCGCCGGGCGGATCATTCGCGAGTCTGCCGAGCCGACCCCTGCGCGCGAGGTCGCCGCCGCAGCAGTCGGCGTGGTACCGGCGCTGACCGCGCTCGCCGACCGTGATCTCGCCGCCTACCACGGGGTCGAGCACAAGGCAATCGGCGCCTACGAGAAGGGTTCGCTCGACCCTCGCGACGCGACCAAGGAGCACGAGCGCTGCGGCTCCAACCTTGTCGCGCCGATGCTCCTGTTGTCGGCTGCCGGCCAGATCTTGATCGAGCGCACCCTCGCCAAGCCCGGTCCGCTGGCCCGTACCACGGTCGCCCTCGCCAGCATGGGCCTCGCGGTGGAGATGTTCGCCTGGAGCGAGCGCAACGCCGAGACGGCACTGGCTCGGGCCTACCGCAAGCCGGGGCACCAGATCCAGCGCCTGGTGGCAACCAAAGAGCCCACCGAGGACCAGCTCGAGGTGGGCGAGGCGGCGATGGCGGAGATTCTGCGGGCCGAGCAGGCGCCGAGTCCCGGTCAATAGACTGAGCCGCGTGAGCGCCGGCGCGAACACAGGGGTGGGCCTCGACCGCATCGATCACGTCGGGGTCGCCGTCGAGGACCTCGACGCCGCCATCGCCCTCTACCAGGACTCGCTCGGCATGCCGCTCGCCTACCGCGAGACGGTCGAGGAGCAGGGCGTCGAGGCGGTGCTGCTCGACGTAGGCGACGGTCACGTCGAGCTGCTGCGCCCGCTCGGGGAGGACACGCCGGTGGGTAGGTTCATCGCCCGAAGCGGCACCGGCATGCACCACGTCGCCTACAAAGTGGATGACATCGAGGAGACCCTGCGGGCGATCAAGCAGGCCGGCATGCGGCTGATCGACGAGCAGCCCCGGCTCGGCATCCGCGAGAGCCGGGTCGCTTTCCTGCATCCGAAGTCGACCGGCGGGGTGCTGACCGAGGTCGTGGAGCCCCCTCGCTGATGGCCGACAAGAAGAGCCCCTCCAAAACGGAGCGGGTCGAGATCGGTTTCAACGCGGGCCAGGTGATCGCCGCTCGCATCGACGCCAAGGCGACCGCAGAGCTGCGCAAGGCTGCCGAGACCGGCGAGGGCTGGCACGTGCTTTCCGGCGAGGACGGCGATGTGACGCTGAACCTCGCCCAGGTCGTGTTCATCCGCACCGCCAGCCCCGAGCAGCGGGTGGGCTTCGGGGGCTAGCTGACCCCCCGCCATCGAGGGCCTGGCGGGTCGCCATCTGTTCGAACCGTATTCTGCGCCGGTGCTCCGGCGAGTCTCAGATCTCGACCACAGGGTCCTCCACGCGATGCGTACCCATGGCCATCGGCGTGGTGCCGAGTGGGCCGCCAAGCTGCTCGGTTGGATCGGCGAGTACGCGGGGGTCTGGGTCGCGATCGGCGTCGCGCTGGCGATCCTCGACGCCGAGCGGCGCGGCGAGTGGCTCGCCGCCGCCGCCTTCGGCCCGCTGACCATCGGGATCAACTTTGCGGTGAAGCTGGCCGTGCGCCGCCAGCGGCCGGTTCTCGAGGGATTGCCACCGCTCGGCGGCGCGCCCAGTGCGCTCAGTTTTCCCTCGGCCCACACCACGTCCTCCTTCGCCGTCGCCACGGCGATGACCCGGATCGCCCCGGAGGCCGCCCCTCTATTCGCGCTGGCGCTGGCGATTGCGCTCTGCCGGCCGTACCTCGGGATGCACTATCCATCCGACGTGCTCGGGGGCGCGCTGCTCGGCCTAGGGCTTGGCCTTGCCCTGCCCCTGGGGATCTTCTCGTGAAGATCGGCATCGTCGGGATGCCCAATGCCGGCAAATCGACGCTGTTCAACGCACTCACCTCCGGCGGCGCCCAGACCGGTGATTACCCGTTCACCACGGTCGAGCCCAATACCGCGATTGCCGCGGTCCCCGACGAGCGCCTGTTCAAGCTCGCCGACGCGCTCGGCTCCTCGAAGCGGATTCCCGAGACGATCGAGTTCAACGACATCGCCGGCCTGGTCCGCGGGGCCGCCGAGGGCGAGGGCCTCGGCAACC
>JBHEMJ010000119.1:0-7612 GCA_046262655.1 Solirubrobacterales bacterium
CAACGCGCCTCCGCAGATCGTCGACGTGATCAACGCGGCCAACTCGATCTCCGACACCCCCTATGTCTGGGGCGGCGGCCATGGCTCCTTCGAATCCTCCGGTTACGACTGCTCCGGCGCGGTCAGCTTCGCGCTGCACGGGGGCGGCTTTCTCTCCAGCCCGCTCGACTCGGGCGGCCTCACGACCTGGGGTTCGGCGGGGTTCGGCACCTGGATCACCGTCTTGGGCAACTCCGGGCACGTCTACATGTACGTCGCCGGCCTGCGCTTCGACACCAGCCAGAGCGGCGGCAACGGCCCGAACTGGACCACCGCCCCGCGCTCCAATGCAGGCTTCATCCCGCGTCACCCCTCGGGCTTCTAGCGTCCCGCCCGAGTAGCGCTCGGCCCAACGGGTAGCAATCGACCGATGCAGGAAGCCCGGCTCGCACCCGGCGCCCGGATCGGGCGCTACCGACTCGAGGGCCTGCTGGGGCGGGGTGGCATGGCCTCGGTGTGGAAGGCCACCGACGAGCGCCTCGGGCGCACGGTGGCGATCAAATTGCTCTCCGAGACGCTCGCCGTCGACGCGGGCTTCATGCGCCGTTTCGAACGCGAGGCGAAGATCGCCGCCGGGCTCTCGCATCCAAATCTCGTGGCGGTCTTCGACTTCGATGCCGACGGCCCCCGTCCGTATCTGGTCAGCGAGTACGTCGAGGGCGGCACCCTGGCCGAGACCCTGGAAGGAGGCACCCCGGTCGACGCCGCCGCGATCGCGGGCGAGCTACTGGGGGCCCTGGAGCACATCCACTCCGCGGGCGTTGTCCACCGCGACGTGAAGCCGGCCAATGTGCTGCTCGACACGCGGGGCCGCAGTCGCCTCACCGACTTCGGCATCGCCCAAAGCGCCGGCGCCAGCCGCCTCACGGAGGCGGGGAAGGTGATCGGGACACTGAGCTATATGGCGCCGGAGGTGAGGGCAGGAAAGACCGCCGACCAGCGCTCGGATCTCTACTCATGCGGAGTGGTGATCGGCGAGTGCCTGACGCCGGCCGACTCGCCTGGACTGCACGATGTGGTCGATAGGTTGACGGCTAAGCGGCCCGACGACCGTCCCCGCTCGGCGGCCGCGGCGATCGAGCTGCTCGGGGCAGCTACCGCGGGCGGCACGGCGGCGACCGAGCCGCTCTCCGCGGCTGGGGAGGAGAAAACCCTCCGCATGACCGGCCCCACGGCGCTCGCCCACACGGCCGTCGAGCGGGTCCTCGCTGTAAGGCCCGGCCGCGGCGTCCTCGCCGCGGCGGCGCTCCTGGCGGTCATCGTCGCGGCGCTCGCCAGCGGCATATTCAGCGGCGGCAGCGAAAATCCCACGACTCCTACGAAGACCGGCTCCCAGACGGGTCCGACGAGTGGCGGCGCGCAGCCCGCGCCGCAGGCAACCGCCCCTGCGGACCCCAGAACCACGCCCAGCCCCACTACGCCCAGCCCCACCGAGCCGCCGACGAAGGAGCAACAGAAGGCGCTGGAAGAACAGCAGAAGGCGGCGGAGAAGAGCGCTGGGTCCTGCACTCCCGCACCGCCCGGTCACGGGGGAAAGCCTCCTGGGCATGCCAAGTGCTGAGGTCTCACCCGAAACACTGCTCAGCGTCACCTCTGCCGCAGGACGGCCTCACGCCTTCCTCCTGATCTAAGTCATATCGACATAGATTTCTTGAATTCCTCATATCAAGCGTTAACCTGTGTCAATGCAACAGGATCGGTTTACGACCAAAGCCGCGGAGGCAGTCCAAGAGGCGCAGAAGCTCGCCTCCGAGAAGGCCAATCCCGAAGTCGCCCCCGCGCACCTGCTTCTCGCCCTCCTCGAGCAGGACGAGAGCATGGCGGTGCCGGTCCTGCAACGAGTGGGCGCCGACCCGGCGACGGTGGCCGAGCGCGTCCGCGAGGCGGTCCAGGCGCTGCCGCGGATCTCGGGCAATACCGGCGAGGTCCCCGAGATGCGCCCCTCCAAGGAGTTCACCTGGGTGATCCAGGAGGCCGACCGCGAGGCCGAGCGGCTCGGCGACGACTACATCACTGTCGGCCACTTCCTGCTTGCCCTCTCCGATAAGAAGTCGGGGGTCGCGGATCTGCTGCCCGACCGCGAGGCGCTGGTCAAGTCGATCTCCGAGGTGCAGGGGCCCCACCGGGTCACCTCCCAGAACGCCGAGGAGAACATCCAGGCTTTGGAGAAGTTCGGCCGCGACCTCACAGCCGACGCTCGCGAGGGCCGGCTGGACCCGGTGATCGGCCGCGACGAGGAGATTCGCCGCGTGATCCAGGTCCTCTCCCGGCGCACCAAGAACAACCCGGTGCTGATCGGCGAGCCCGGGGTCGGCAAGACCGCGATCGTCGAAGGCCTCGCCCAGCGCATCGTCTCGGGTGACATCCCCGACAGCCTCCACGACCGCCGGGTGATCGCCCTCGACATCGGCTCGCTGCTGGCCGGCTCGAAGTACCGCGGCGAGTTCGAGGAGCGGCTCAAGGCGGTGCTCAACGAAGTCGCCGACCAGGAGGGCCGCATCGTGCTGTTCCTCGACGAGCTGCACACGATCGTCGGCGCCGGCGCCGCCGAGGGGGCGGTCGACGCGGCCAACCTGTTGAAGCCGATGCTCGCCCGTGGCCAGCTGCGCGCGGTCGGCGCCACCACCCTCGACGAGTACCGACAGCAGATCGAGAAGGACGCCGCGCTGGAGCGCCGATTCCAGCCGGTGATGGTGGGCGAGCCGAGCGTCGAGGACACGATCGCGATCCTCCGCGGGCTGAAAGAGCGCTACGAGGTCCATCATGGCGTTCGCATCACCGATTCCGCGATCGTCGCGGCCGCCACCCTCTCCGACCGCTACATCGCCGACCGCTTCCTCCCGGACAAGGCGATCGACCTGATCGACGAGTCAGCCTCCCGGCTGAAGATCGAGATCGACTCGATGCCGACCGAGATCGACGTCCTCGAGCGGCGCATCCAACAACTCGAGATCGAGCGCACGGCCCTGAAGAAAGAGAAGGACAAGGCATCCAAGGAGCGCCGCGGTGCCTTGGAGGAAGAGCTTTCCGAGCTCAAGGAGAGCTCGGCCGAGATGAAGACCCGCTGGCAGAACGAGAAGGACATCATCGACGCGATCAAGACCGCCAAGTCCGAACTAGAGGAGGCCCGGGCCGAATCCGAGCGGGCCGAGCGCGAGGGCGATCTCGAGCGTGCCGCCGAGCTGCGCTACGGCCGCATCCCCGAGATCGAGAAGACGGTGTCCGAGCAGGAGGCCGGGCTGCGCGAGCTGCACGAGAAGGGTGGCGGCATGCTCAGCGAGGAGGTCACCGAAGAGGACGTCGCCGAGGTGGTCGCCAAGTGGACCGGGATCCCCGTCTCACGCCTGATGGAGGGCGAGGTCGAAAAGCTGATCCACATGGAGGAGCGCCTGCACGAGCGGGTGATCGGCCAGACCGAGGCGGTTGAGGCGGTCGCCGGTGCGCTGCGGCGCAGCCGCGCGGGCCTCGCCGACCCGAACCGGCCGATCGGAACCTTCCTCTTCTGCGGACCGACCGGTGTCGGTAAGACCGAGCTGGCAAAGAGCCTCTCCGAGCTGATGTTCGACACCGAGCAGGCGATGATCCGCATCGACATGACCGAGTACATGGAGAAGCACGCCGTGGCCCGGTTGATCGGCGCGCCGCCGGGCTATGTCGGCTACGAGGAGGGAGGCCAGCTGACCGAGGCCGTCCGCCGGCGACCCTACGCGGTGGTCCTGCTCGACGAGATCGAGAAGGCCCACCCCGATGTCTTCAACACCCTGCTGCAGATCATGGACGACGGCCGCCTCACCGACGGCAAGGGCCGCACGGTCGACTTCTCCAACACCGTCCTGATCATGACCTCCAACGTCGGCTCCGAGTACATCGTCGATACCGCCGACGAGACCATGATCCACGAGCAGGTGGAGAATGCTCTGGCCGCCACCTTCAAGCCGGAGTTCCTGAACCGCATCGACGACGTCGTCATCTTCCACCGCCTGACCGAGGGCGAGCTCGAGGAGATCGTCGAGATCCAGGTCAAGGCGCTGATCGGCCGCGTCTCCGAGCGAGGCTTCGAGATCGAGCTGACCAAGAAGGCGCGCGAGCACCTAGCCAAGCAAGGCTACGACCCCGTCTACGGCGCCCGGCCGCTGCGACGGGTGATCCAGAAGCAGCTGATCGACAGGCTGGCGCTGAAGGTCCTCGAGGGGGAGTTCGCCGAGGGGGACCACCTCGTCGTCGACCTCAAGGGCGAGGAGCTGGTGTTCAAGGTCGAAGCATCGGCCGCCGAATCCGAGCGCGAGCCCGCAGCCGCATAGCCTGCGTTCAACCCCGCGCCTCAGTAGTCCGGGTCGCCGGCGCCGGTCGGCCGCCTGGCGACGCCGCTGATCATCGGCACCAGGCGCTTTGGCGCTCCGGGCAACGGACGCCGCTCGAGGCGCTCGATCCAGAAGCCGGCCTCGATGATTCGATCGATGCTGGGGCGATTGGGGTGACAGCCACCGAAGAACCACCCCCACGGCCGTTCGATCCAATCCTGGATGCGAGCGACCCGGGCCTCATCGGCGCGAACGTGCTCGATGAAGATCAAAGCCCCGCCGTCGACCAACACCCGCTTCAGCTCTCTCACCGCCGCGGCCGGGTCCTGGACCGTGCACAGGACAAGGGTCGAGACCACCGTGTCGAATGCGCCGTTGTCGAACGGCAGCTGCTCCGCCGGAGTCTCGATCACCCTGGCGGGGCCGGCCAGCGGCGGTTGGGCGGCGAGCTTCGCGCGCAGACGCTTGGCCATGTGCGGGTCGGGCTCGGCGAGGACGAGTTCGCTCACCGCTTCTGTGTAATGGGAAAGGTTGTGCCCGGTGCCGGAACCGATCTCGAGGGTACGGCCCGACGCCCCGGAGAGCAGGCGGCGGCGCTCCTCGGCAAGGCCGGCGCGCTCTTCGAGGGCCGTGATGCGATCGTAGAGCCGGGCGAAGATCGGATGCTCGGCCACAGCGGGATGATATGAGTCCACCGGACCGTCAAACCAACCAGGAAGACGAGGAGAGGCGATGCCGATCTACGTGATGCTCACCAATTTGACCACCGACGGAGTTCAAACCCTGAAGAACAACCCGAACCGCGTGATGGAAGTGAACAAGGAGGTCGAACAGCTGGGAGCCAAGGTGCTCGACCAGTGGGCGACCCTTGGTCAGTACGACTTCGTGACCATCGTGGAGGCCCCCGACGTGCAGACGATGTCGAAGGTCTCGGTCGAACTCGGCTCACGCGGCACGATGTCGAGCCAGACCCTGGCCGCGATCCCATCCGCCGACCTGGCGAGCGCGCTCTGAGGATCCTGGTCGTAGGGGGCGGCGGTCGCGAGCACGCGATCGTCCGTGCGCTGACTCGCTTTTCGGGCTCGCCCGAACTGATTTGCACGCCCGGTAACGCCGGGATTGCGCGCGAGGCACGCTGTCTGCAGGTCGATGCCGAGGACGTCGAAGGAGTGCTCCTCGCCGCCCGCGAGGAGGCGGCCGAGCTCGTAATCGTCGGACCGGAAGCCCCGCTGGTCGACGGCCTGGTGGACCGTCTCGAGCAGGCCGGCATTCCCGCCTTCGGACCCTCCGCCGAGGCGGCTCGGCTGGAGGGATCCAAGGCCCACGCCAAGGCGGTGATGGCCGAGGCGGGGGTGCCCACCGCCTCGCACACGGTGCTGCGCAGCGAGGAAGAGGCGCTCGGCCAGATCGCCTGCGCCCGCTATCCCTGCGTGCTCAAGGCCGACGGCCTCGCCGCGGGCAAGGGCGTCATCATCTGCGAGTCCGAGGCCGAGGCTCGTGAGGCAGTGCAAGCGTTTTTCATCGAGGAGCGCTTCGGGGCCACCGAGGTGGTGCTGGAGGACTTTCTCGAAGGCGAGGAGCTCTCGCTGCTGGCGATCTGCGACGGCGAGAACGTGGTGCCGCTGGCGCCCGCGCAGGACTACAAGCGGATCGGCGACGGCGACACGGGGCCGAACACGGGCGGCATGGGCAGCTACTCGCCGGTGCCGGGCTTCGAGGACATCGATGAGCTCGTCGATTCCGTCCACCGGCCGGTTGTCGATTTGCTCGCCCGGCGCGGAACGCCATTTCACGGTGTCCTCTACGCGGGGCTGATAATGACCGCGGTGGGCCCCAAGGTGCTCGAGTTCAACTGCCGCTTCGGCGACCCCGAGACCCAGGCCGTGCTGCCGCGGCTGCAATCCGATCTGGCCGAGCTCTGCCTCGCATCGCGCGAGCCCGGCGGCCTGGCCAGCATCACCGCGGAGTTCTCCGATGACTGGGCGGTGACGGTGGTGCTCGCCTCGGCGGGCTACCCCGGCTCTTCCTCGAAGGGGGACATGATCCGCGGCCTCGACCGGGCGGCCGGGATCGCCGAGGTCTTCCACGCCGGCACCGCCGAGGAAAACGGAGAGATAGTCACCGCCGGGGGAAGGGTCCTGGCGGTGACGGGACTGGGGGCGGCGCCCACCGATGCCCGGCAGCGCGCATACGATGCGGCCTCGGCGATCGATTTCGACGGAATGCAGATGCGCACCGACATCGCCCTGCGCGCGGTCGAGCGAGTCGCCGCCGGATGACAAAATACGAGGAGAAGATGGAAGTAGAAGAGCCCAAGGAGCCCATCCCGACAGAGCCCCGACCCGATACCCCCGCAGGCGAAGCCGAGGAGGTGGCGGTGGATTTGGAGCCGATGCCCGAGGTCGAGGCGGCTTTCGAGGAGATCGAGGTCGACGCCCCGCGGGTCGGGATCATCATGGGCTCGCGCAACGACAAGCCCAAAATGCAGCCCGCCGGCACCGCGCTCCAGGAGGCCGGCATCCGCTACGAGGTGCGCGTGATGAGCGCCCACCGCGACCCGGAGCTGGTCCGCGAGTACTGCCACGCGGCGCGGATGAGGGGCCTGAGGGTGATCATCGCCGGCGCCGGGATGTCGGCCGCGCTGCCCGGGGTCGCCGCTGCCCACACCGACCTACCGGTGATCGGCGTGCCGATCATGGGCAAGAGCCTGGGCGGCCTCGACGCGCTGCTCTCGGCCGCGCAGATGCCCCCGGGAGTCCCGGTCGCCTGCGTGGCGATCGACGGGGCCAAGAACGCCGGGCTCTTGGCGGCCCGCATCATCGCCGCGTGAAACGCCTGGGATCCCAGGGAGCCCACCACGCCTGGACTCTCGCCCGCAGGCAGCGCAGGCGAAGCCGAGCAGCCGCCGGAGGGAATTCCGGAGGTGCCAGCGGATAATGATCCACCGCTACACACGCCCAGAAATGGGGGTCGTCTGGTCCCAGCAGCGGCGCATGGAGACGTGGCTGGAGGTGGAGTTGGCGGCCACCGAGGCTTGGGCCGAAGAGGGGGTGGTGCCGAAGGAGGCCGCCGAGGCGGCGCGAGCCGGGGCCTCCTTCACGGTTGAGGCCGTGGAGGAGCGCGAGAAGACAACCGGCCACGACGTCGCCGCCTTCGTCGACGTGGTCGCCGAGTCGATCGGCGAGCACGGGCGCTGGCTGCACTACGGGCTGACCTCCTCCGACGTGCTCGATACGGCGCTGGCGCTGCAGCTCCGCGACGCCGGTGAGGTG
>JBHEMJ010000120.1:0-10047 GCA_046262655.1 Solirubrobacterales bacterium
GCGGGGAATCTTTGAGCAGCCTCGTCGGTTAGAACGGCAACGAGCCGGTGGTCTGGATCTGCAGGCGGCTGTCGTAGCTGGGGGCGTCGTAGCCGAACTCGAGGCCACCCCCGGTGTTCGAAGAGTCGACCGCGATCGCCAACCCCAGCTGCGAGCTCGGCGGCAGCGAGATCCCCGCCGGGAAGGTCATCGGCATGGAGATCTCCTGCCAGCCGCCGTGCGGCCACGGATTCTGCTGGTAGCTGAAGTAGTCGACGGCTCCGCCCAGTACCGGGGTGTCAACCGGCTGCCCGAGAATGTTCAGCTGGCGGACGAAGAGCCAGGCGCAGATGCCGCCCGGGTAGACGCCGTTGTTGATCGTCTGCGTCCAAAGGTTGAGGTTCGCGGTACCGCTGAAGAGGATGTTGTTGAACCCGGAGGGGACCTTCGGTGCCAGCCACTTGTGAACTTTCAGGTAGTTGTTGGAGTCCAACAGGCTGCCGAGCGCCGGAATCTGGTCGACCAGGCCCGAGATCGTGTCGCAGCTGCCCGAGTTCAGCTCCTGCAGCCCCTTGTCGGTGTCGGTCGGGCCCGAGCTCGGCTCGACGTCCACGGCGTAGTCGTAGAGCGGCTGCTGGTCGTTGGGGAAGTCGCCGGCGTGGGTCAGCATCAGGTCCGGCGGCCCGGCGTTGCTGCCGAAGCGCGGGCCGGAATTGGCGGTGCCGCAGGTGCTGCGGGTGTTGTGCGTGGCGTGGCCGTCGCTGCCCGAATTGACCTGAATCGCCTGCCGGGTGGCGAAGTTGCAGGCGGTATCGGTCAGCGAGAAGGTCCACGGGGTGCTGTTGGGTCCGCCCGGGTTCCCGCTCGTGCTCCGTTTCGCCTCGGGGTCGAACACCTGCCCCTGCAGCTCCTGGTAGAGGCGGGGGCCACCGGAGCCCGTGCTGTCGAGCTTGACCGCCACCACCACCCGCTTCAGGCACGGAGCCAGCGGCGCGGGACAGCTGGCGTGGTTGTCCCAGACCACGTAGCGATAGATCGTGCCGCTGACGTTGCCGCTCGAGAAGTGCGCTGTCGGGTCACCAGGCCCGCCGGGGGCGACCCCGCCACCGCTGACCGTACCGCCCGCCTGCGGAATCGAGCCGCCGTTGTAGGCCAGCGGCTTGAGGATCGTGTTGGCCTTGTCGATGGCGAAGTTGGTCCCCGATACGCGGTTGTTGGGATCGTTCGGGTCACTCGAGGTGGCGGTGACGCCGGTCAGGGCGATCTGCCTGTAGGGCAGCTGGGTGATCCGCTCGAGCTCACTCTGCAGGCGGTTGGAAACCACCTGGCTCTGCTGGCCCCGGTAGCTGTTGCGGGCGGATGTGTTGACGACCCCCAGCACGGCGGTGCCGCTGATCACCAGCAGCAGGCCCGCGACCAAGACCTCGACCATCGTCATGCCCTGCTCGCCGCGCCAGGCCTTCACGAGTTCCGCAATCCGACGCCGTCGTTGAGCGTGATCGCGTTGCCGCCGTCACGTGCCGGGAAGGCGAGGGTGATGTAGACATAGATGGGGCAGGTCTCGGCGGCCGAGATTGCGCAGACCGTGCCGCTGTTGCTCGGCACGTAGACGAACACGCTGCTGTTCGATAGGCCGCTGACCACCCGCACCGCCGGCCCCGGGGAGGCGCCACTGGGCTGGGCCACCGTGCGCGTGCAAGCGCCGGCCGAGCAGTTGTAGGTAACGCGGCAGAGGATCGCGGTCGAGGCCGCCGCGCCGCCGCAGGTGGCGCTGTCCACATAGGTGACCATCGAGATCTGTGAGGCGCTCGAGGTGGAGACGCTCGTCCCTTGACGTAGCTCGCGGGTCATCCGCTCCATCACGAAGCGGGCCTGGTCGACTCCCGCTGCGCGAGTGGAGGCCCGGGGCTCGCTCTTCAGGCCGCTCACGAAAACCATCAGAGCCGCCGCAACCACCACCAATCCGAGTGAGAGGCTGACCAGCAGCTCGATCATCGTGAAGCCGTCTTCGCCGTGGCGAAGCCGGGCGGCGACGCCGGTCCTGCCCGTCATTCTCAACACCCTCCGTTGGGCGGCGAGGTCGCCGCCGCCGAGCACTCGACGTAACCGGTCGGATCGACGATGTAGTAGGCCGCCGTGTTGGGCAGGGTGAATCCAGAGGTGCCCGCTCCGGTGGTGATCACCGAGTAGGAGTTGAGCTGCACGGTCTTGCCGGCCACCGCGCCGCAGTAGTAGGAGTTGCTGTTGAAGTTGATGTCGGTGAGCGGCGCGTAGATCACGAAGTTCTGCTGGCAGAGCGCGTCGGCAGCGGTGTTGCTGTTGAGCTGGATGCTGGTGGCGCGACTGGTCGAGCCGACGAACAGCAGGGCGACGCTGGAGGCCGAGGTCGAGGGGGTGGTGATGCGGGTGTTGCTGCTGAGCTGCATCTGCACCGTGCCCGAGGGCTGCCCGCAGGCTTCGGGCGAGTCGAAATAGATCTTGACGTTGGCTCCTACCGCCGTGTAGAGCTTGCTGTAGCTGCCCATCGTCAGCTTGCAGAGGCTGTAGATCGATCCGCCGAGGGTCACCGAGCTGTTGTTGTTGATCGAGAGCTCCCGCGCTCCACAGGAGCCCGCCGACCCATCTCCCTTGACTCCGTTGAAACACGCGTCGGACTTGTTGCCGCTGATCGTGTCGAGGCTGAACAGGCGGCCGTTGTCGTTGCGGGAGGGAGCGTCTCCCTGGTTGACGGGGGGCAGGGTCAGCGGCTGTTGCAGGTAGCTCGAAGTCGGCTGCGTGCAATTGGGGTTGGAGTAGTAGGCGGCGTTGGCGTTGGTGGAGAGCGCGTGGCCGACTCCGACGCTGGCCGCGCCACACTGCTTGGCGTTTGAGTTCAGGGTGATGTCGCCGTTGGTGGCCACGCCGGAGTGCACCTCCGCGTTGGAGTCCATGTGGATCCAGTTCTGCGCCTTGACCGCCGCATCGAAGAACAGCGGCTGGCCGGACGCGGAGGTCGCGGTAGCGTCGATGCGGCGGGTGACGCCGTTCAGGGTCCCGATCGAGACGACCTCCATGCAGGCGCCCGACGTGGGCGAGGCCGGGCAGCGCCGGCTCGGCGTGGCGCTCGGCGGATGGACCCAGTAGCGGACCGTGCTGCCATTCACGCCCTGGCTCAGGTCGACCGGCGCGCACCAGCCACCGGCGTCTGGAACCGACCCGGAGACCGGGGCGCACGGAGTACCCGCCGCGTTCAGGTTGAAGCGCAGCATCGCGTCGCTGAGGCCGGACTCCGCCGCCGCGAAAGCCGACTTCTGCTGCTGGTCGTGGACGGTGCCGCGTTGCGAGGAGATCGAGGTGACGGCCGCAGCCGTGGCCAAGGCCAGCGCCGCCACCATCATCAGCATCACCGTCGGCAGGGCGAAACCCTCCTCTCCGGTGATGACCGCTCCCCTGCGTAGCTTGCCCACAGTCATCGTCTGAGTTAGATCGGGCCCTGGGCAGGGCGCTTGAGGCTTTGCGCCTAAAGCAGACGAAAGACTGGACGAATGGACGACGGGAGTTAGATGATCTCCGGCCCTCTGGATCGGCGACGGAGCGAACCGCGGGCCTGTGAGGACACCCTAGTCGGGCTGCGGTTCGGGGCGTTCATCCCCCGGCCAGGCGCCGGTGAAGCTGGCGAACCCGCGGCGGGCTCCGTGGTCGACCATGCCCTTGACGAGCCTGAACACGGCGCCCTCGATGGCCAGGGCCGCGACCAGCTTGGGCCAGGCGACCTCGCGGTCCTCCGCGCCGGGCGGCTCCTCCTCGTCGATCGCGCCCCAGATGCCGTCGAAGGCCTTGCGGGCGAGCAAACCGCCCACGATTCCCGCCCCGATCCCGACTGGGGCGAAGATCAGCTTCTCCAGCTTCACGCCCTTTCCTCGGCGCGGGCCACGGCCTCGGCCAGCACCGCCTTGCTCATCTTCGAGCGGCCCTCGATATCGAGTGCCTTGGCCCGCTCGTAGAGCTCGGCCTTACTCATCGCGGTCGCCTCTCCGCGAGGCGCTGAGGCCGCGGCCTCGGGCGCCGGCTTTGACGCGGCGGCCGGCGGAACCGGCTGGGGTACGGGATCAAGGCCGGCTCCTGCGGCGGGCGTCCTCGCCTCGTCCTTCTCCAGCCATCTGCGCAACGCCTCGCCTCCGATCAGGAAGCCGGCGGCGAAAAGAAGCACTCTGAGTACGAATCGCATGCGCATAGGCTAGATATCCCTCATTCCCGGCCCGAAACGTTGCCTGGGGCGAGCTCGTAGCCTTGGCAGGCGGCAACCGGGACCGGCGGATATTTCGGATATGCGGGGTCGGTCTTCGACCGCTGGCACAGGGAGAAGACCGAGCCGCGGGTGTTGCCAACAATGCGTTGGTGCAGGCAGCTGTCGCAGAGGCCGGCCGTTGGTCCCATCTTGGCGAGTATCGCTGCTCGCGCTACTTCACTTTGTATAGTCAAGGGATGAGCACCTTCCGGCGGCTCCTCGGCTTTCTGGGGCCCTACCGGCGACGGCTGCTCGTCTCGCTTCTGCTGGCCTGGCTGGCAATGGGCGCGACGGTGGCGATCCCGTGGCTTGTAGGACAGACGGTCGACGCCATCACCGAGCACAAGCGGGGCGACATCCTGCCCTTGGTCGCCGCCATGGCGGGGGCCGCGCTGCTGCGCCTCGGCCTCACCTTTACCCGGCGCCTGGTTGCCGGCGAGGTCTCCCTCGGGGTGGAGTACGACCTCCGCCAGCGCTTCTACACCCATCTGCAGCGCCTCGAGCTGGGGTTTTTCGACGGCCAGCAGACCGGCCAGTTGATGTCGCGGGCGACGGTCGACCTGCAGGCGATCCGATTCTTTCTCGGATACGGGTTGATCTTCATCACCCAGAACATCCTCACCATCACCCTGGCGGCCGGCGTGATGTTCGCCTACAACCCCGAGCTGGCGGCGCTGGCGCTGGCCCCGGTACCGGTCCTGATCGCGGTCGCGATCCGCTATAGCCGTCGCAACCGCCCTGCGATTCAGGAGGTCCAACAGCGGATGGGCGAGCTCACCTCCGAGGCCGAGGAATCTGTCACCGGCATCCGGGTGGTCAAGGCTTTTGCCCGCGAGCGGCACATGGAGAAGCGGTTCAAGCGGTCGGTGGACAGGGTCTTCGACCAGAGCATCCGCTCCACTCGGTTGCAGGCGTTCTATACCCCGCTGATGGGCTTCCTGCCCGATGTGGGGCTGGCAATCGTGCTCTACGTCGGCGGTCGCAAGGTGATCGACGGCGAGCTCTCTCTGGGTGATTTCACCGCCTTCTACACCTATCTGGTGATGCTCTCGGGCCCGGTGCGGATGCTCGGGGTGGCGCTGGGAATGTCCCAGCGGGCCGTCGCCTCCGGAAACCGGCTGTTCCAGGTGCTCGACCGCGAGCCCGAGCTATCCAGCCCCCCGGGAGCGCCGCCGCTGCCCCCGGGTGGCGGCCGGGTCGCGCTGCGCGACGTCACCCTCCGCTACCCGGAATCGGCGCGCCTTGCCGCCGTCGGCGCCGATCCGGTAGCCGCGGCCGCCCAGCGCGACGCGGCGCTGGTCGGAGTCAGCCTTCAGGTGCCGGCGGGGCGGACGGTGGCGCTGGTCGGCCCGACGGCCTCCGGAAAGACCAGCCTGGTGGCGCTGCTGGCCCGTCTGTATGACCCGAGCGAGGGCGAGGTGGCGGTGGACGGGGTCGATGTGCGCTCGGTCGACCTCGCTTCTCTGCGGGCGCAGATCGCCTTCGTCTCTGACGACAGCTTCCTCTTCTCGGCCTCGGTTGCGGACAACATCGCCTATGCGCGACCCGGCGCGGGCCGTGAGCTGATCGAGGCGGCGGCTCGCCGGGCCCAGGCCGACGGATTCATCTCCGCCCTGCCCGAGGGCTACGACACGGTGATCGGCGAACGCGGGCTGACCCTTTCCGGCGGCCAGCGCCAGCGGGTGGCGATCGCGCGGGCGCTGCTGGCCGAGCCGCGCATTCTGATTCTCGACGACGCAACCTCCTCTGTGGACGCCACCACCGAGGCGTCGATCAAGCGCGGACTGCGCGAGGTGATGGAGGGCCGGACCACCTTCATCGTCGCCCACCGCCTGTCGACGATCTCGCTTGCCGACGAGATCGTGGTCATGGACGCCGGGCGAATCGTCGACCGCGGCAGCCACCGGGAGCTGCTCGAGCGCTGCCCCCTTTACGCGGAGATCGCCGAGTTCGGGCTGCAGGATGCGGTCTACCTGCAGCAGGACCTCGAAGCTCGCGAGGAGGAGGCGCGGCTATGAGCCGCGCAGACGACGTAGCCGTGATGCGGGAGGCGCGCCTGTGAACGCCGAGAATCCCCAGAATCCCCTCAAGCAGATCGCACTGCTGTTCAAGGCGCTGTGGGAGCTGGTCCGCGGACAGGACCAGCGGGCGCGCAAGGTGCGCTGGCTGCTGTCTTTGCTGCGGCCCTACCGGCTGCAGGTGGCGCTGATGTTCGGGGCGCTGATCGTCTCCACTGCCGCCGGGCTCGCTCCCCCCTACCTGGCCGGCAAGGCGATCGACAGTGGGATCCAGGCCCACGACCTGAACGCGCTCAACATCATCGTCGCGGTCTTCATTGCCGCGGCGCTGATCGACTGGCTCGGCGGCTATCTGCAGACCTACCTGGTCGGCTGGGTGGGCCAGCGCGCGCTGCAAGACCTGCGCCAGCGCATTTTCGCCCACGTGCAGAGTCAGTCGATCGGCTTCTTCACCCGTCAGCGCCCCGGGGTGCTGATTTCGCGGATGACCAACGACGTGCAGGCACTCGACCAGCTGGTCACCGACGGCATCGTGACGCTGTTCCAAAGCACGCTGACCCTGGTTGGCGTGGTGGTCATCCTGCTGGCGTTGAACGTGAAGCTTGCGCTGGTCACCTTCCTCACCTTCCCCCTGCTGATGATTGCCAGTATCGCCTTCCGCATCATCGCCGCCGATGCCTACAGGATCACCCGCGAGCGAATCGCCGAGGTGACCGCCTATCTGCAGGAGTCACTGTCCGGGATCCGTGTGGTGCGGAGCTTCGGCAAGGAAAAGGAGCACATCGGCCAGATGGCCACGCTCAACGAGGCCAACCGCGCAGCCAACATGAAGACGGTCTATCTGAACGCGACCTACTTTCCCGCGGTCGAGCTGCTGTCGGCGATCGCCACCGGGGTGATCCTGTTCTACGGCGGCTATCAGGTGCTCGACGGCAACGTTGAGATCGGGGTGCTGGTCGCCTTCGTCGGATACCTGCAGCAGTTCTTCGATCCGATCCAATCGCTGTCGCAGCTGTACACGACCTACCAGCAAGGGATGGCGGCACTCGACAAGATCTTTGACCTGCTCGACACCCAGCCGGACCTGCGCGACAAGCCCGATGCGCTCGATCCCGGCGAACTGCGCGGCGAGATCCGCGTCGAGCACGTCTGGTTCAGCTACGGGGCCGGTGATGACGACGGCTGGGTTCTGAAGGACATCGACATCCGGGTGCCGGCCGGCCAGACCCTGGCGCTGGTCGGCGAGACAGGCGCCGGAAAATCAACGCTGGCGAAGCTGGTTGCGCGCTTCTATGACCCACAGATTGGAATGGTGCGGATCGACGGCCATGACCTGCGCGACCTGGACTCGACTGCCCTGCGCAGCCAGCTCGGGATCGTGCCTCAGGAGGGGTTCCTTTTCTCGGGATCGATCGGGGAGAACATCTGCTTCGGGCGCCCCGGGGCCCCACCAGAGGAGATTTGCGACGCCGCCGCGGCGGTCGGCGCCGATCGCTTCATCGAGGCTTTACCGGAGGGCTACGAAACAGAGGTCGGCGAGCGTGGGGTGAACCTGTCATCCGGGCAGCGCCAGCTGGTTGCCTTCGCCCGGGCATTGCTGGCCGAGCCGCGCATCCTCATCCTCGACGAGGCGACGTCGAATGTGGATGTGCGCTCGGAGAAGGCGATCGAGCTTGGGCTCGGACGGCTGCTTGCCGGGCGCACCGCGATCGTCATCGCCCACCGGCTTTCGACCATCAGGCGGGCGGGGCGGATCGCCGTTCTGGAGAGCGGCCAGGTGGTCGAATCCGGCACCCATGAAGAGCTGATCGAGGCCAACGGCCGCTACGCGCGACTCTACGGGACCTGGTCCGAGTCGACCGCGATCTAGAGCGCCATGCTCCTATCCGGGGCTGACGCCGCCGCCAGGGCTGACACCGCCGCCGGTCCCCGAGGTGCCGCTGGACCCGGTGCTGGTGCCAGGGCTGCTGCTACTGCCGCCGGAGGTGCCGGTCGAGGGGGCGCTCGGGGTGACGGTGCTCGGAGAGCTGGGGGCGACCGAGGAAGAGCTACCCGTGGTGGACGTGGTGCTGCTGCTGCTGGTGGTGCTCGCCGAGGAACGGGCGTCGCTGCCGCAGCTCAGGAACCCGTAGGCGGTCGCGGCGGTCGCGGCCTGATCCTTGGCCGCGGTCAATTCGGCCTCGGCGGCCGAGGTGTCCTCGCCGCGCTTCTGGGCCAGATCGATCTTCTCGCCGGCCTTGACCTCGGCCGCCAGCGCGGTCAAGAAGTCCTCGAGATCGTTGCCCGTGCCCGTGGTGGCGCCGGCGGCACTCGAGCCGGTGGAGGTGGTGTCGGTGCTGCTGGCGCCGGTGTCGGGGCTCGGGAAGGTGCTGGTGTCCTGGGTGGGGATGGTCGAGGTGGAATCGGCCGAGCTCGACGTGGTGCTGCTGCCGTCGTCGATCGGGGTGCCGAGAGCGCGGATATCGGTGATCACGCCCTGGCGCAGATTGGCGACATCGGCGGCCCGGGTGATCCCCTCCCCCGCGTTGGCGATGTCGGCGATCTGGGTGTTGGCCTGGTCGCAGATCGCGTCCGCCTGGGTGATGAACTCGGCCTTGGTCAGGTTCTCGGCCGAATCGGTGGCCACGATCGGGGTCTCCGGAGTGCTGTCGCCCCCGCAGGCCGCGAGGCCCACGGCCGTTCCCAGCCCCAGGCTGAGCACACCGGTGATGAGGAGGTAACGGCGCATCGGGCGCGGAAGCTACCAAAGACTCAGGCGGCCTCCCGCGCAGATGGCTTGCGGTGGCCATTGGGCCCGCCCCAACTTCGGAAGACGTTCCGAAGCGCAGGCCTAGGAGTTGCGCCGGTCTAACTCCGGGACATGGACTCGAACCATGGCTTCGAGGACCAGAACCTCGCGGGCTACCAGCTACCCCATCCCGGATCGGCCGAGACGATAGCGGCTGCCGACCGCCAGCCAAAAAATGCCAGTACTAGTTTCCGACCGCCTCCAGGTCGCTGTCAGCATCCGCCAGCAGCCCCTTCGCCGCGTCGATCTCTTGCCCCGAGGCGATCAGCCGGCGGGCGTGCACCAGATCCTCGGAACGGCCCACCGAGAGCGCCGCGGCGAGCTTGCCGCCATGCAGGTACCAGGCGGTGAACTCGCCGCTGTCGCGCTCGCCGCGCCAGAGGATCTCGTCCCACTCGTGGGCGGGCCCGACGTACTCGAGTGAGGCCCAGTCGGCGAGGTCGCTGAAGAAGTAGGGCACTTCCGTGTAGGGCTCGCGTTCGCCGAGCATGCCCCGGGCAGCGTGGCGCCCCTGCTGCAGCGCCACGTCCCAGTGCTCGACCCGCAGTCGCCGCCCGTGGACATGGCTTTGATAGGAGCAGACGTCGCCGGCGGCGAAGACCCCCTCGACCGAGGTCTGCAGGATCTCATCGCAAATGATCCCGTCGCCGACCTCGACGCCGGACTTGCCGGCGAGCATCGTGTCGGGCCGCACGCCGGCACCGATAATCACCGCGTCGCACTCGATCCGCTCGCCGGCGGCAGTGCGGACCGCCTCGACCCGCCCGTCACCCTCGAAGGACGCCAGTTCGGCGCCACCCCGGACCTCGACCCCGTGGGAGGTGAGGATCTCCTGGAAATAGCCGCCGACCTCGGCGCCGAAGCCGGTCGACAGCGCCACCTCCTCGAGCATCACGATCGTGCACGCCTTGCCCATCTTGGCCAGCGAGGCCGCCACCTCACAGCCGATGTAGCTGCCGCCGACCATCACCACGTGCTCGGCGGCGGCCGTGTCC
>JBHEMJ010000121.1:0-15621 GCA_046262655.1 Solirubrobacterales bacterium
GGTCATCGGGCCGGCCCGCTTCGTGCGCCTGATCGGCGACGAGGGCTTCGATCCGTGAGCGCTACCGCTTCTTCTTGCCCTTTTTCTTCTTCTTGCCCGTGACCTTCGAGCAGTTGACCGGCGATGGGTCCTTGGCATCCACCGTCGCCAGCTCGAAGCGCTTCGGTGGTCCGCAGTCGATCCGCCCGTCCCTCTGGCCGTCGTTCGCGCGCAGTTCATCCTTGCCGCTGCCGCCGAACAGCGAGTCCTTGCCCTCGCTGCCGTTCATCGTGTCGTTTCCTCCCTCGCCGTAGAGCTCGTCATCGCCGCCCTGGCCCAGCAGGCGGTTGTTGGCGCCGTCGCCATGCAGCTCGTCGTTGCCGAAGGTGCCCTCGAGGCTCTCGTTGGAGGCGTCGAGCTGGGTCGGGTTGCAGTTGTTTTTGCCGGGGTCGACGGCGCTGCCGCCCAGTGTCGCCTTGACCCGGTAGCCGATGGCCGGCGAAAACGAGGCGTTGTCCTCACCACTTCCACCGCTGAGCACCGAACCCTCGCACGGCGTCCTTGTCTCCAGCAGATCGTTGCCGCCCTCTCCGTTGACGAGGTCCCTGCCACTGTCGCTGATCAACCCGTCGCTGCCCTCGCCGCCGTTGAGGGTGTCCAGTCCGTTCGCACCGGCGTCGATCAGGTCGTTGCCCGGGCCGCCGTTGAGATTGTCGTTGCCGGGACCGCCGTTGATCTTCGCGCCGTTGGATGCGCCCACGCTGCTGTCGATGGCGACCGTGTCGTTTCCGTCGCCGGCGCTGATCACCAGCGCCCCGAGGGTGCCCGGTCCCGGACAGCTCTGCGACCCCCCGCCCTGGCTGCAGGTGCCGCCGATGTCCTGGACCTGTCCGGCGCTGTCGGTGATCCGGTATCTGCCGCCGCCGTAGGTGACCGAGATGTTGTTGGCCGCCGCAGTGCCGGTGACGCTCAGGTTCGCCGAACCGTCGAGGCGCTGGTCCAGGTCGACGCAAGTCGTTACGCAGGCTGGTTCTGGGCCGCAGGAAACGACCGTCGATGCGTTCCTGCAGACGTCGCTGCCCGAGCCGCCGATGATCTTCTCTAAGTCGGAGGAGAGCAGTGGGGGCGACGGCCCGGCGGCGTCGATGGTGTCGTTGCCGGCATTGCCGTCCAGGCGGTTGACCTGTGCGTCGCCGATTATCGTGTCGTCGAACGCCGAGCCGATCACGTCCTCGACCCCGCGTAGTGAGTCGGTGTTGTCCCCGGTCGCGACGCCGGTGGCGAGGTTCACCGTCACCCCAATGTTGCCGCCGCCGAGGGGAGTGGCGGCCACGAAGGAGGCGATGTCCTGGGCGCCGGGGCCGCCGTCGACCTTGTCGTTGCCGATGTCGCCACGGACCACGTCTCCGTCGCCGGGGCCGCCGTCGACGTCGTCGAGCCCGAGCCCGCCGATGACCACGTCCGCCCCGCCGGCTCCGCCGCTGACCAGGTCGTCTCCGAGGCTGCCGTCTACGAGGTCGTTGTCGCCGGCGTCCCCGGAGAGCGTGTCGTTGTCGCGGTCACCGAACAGTTGGTCAGAACCATCGTCACCGTGAAGAGCGTCGCCGCCGCGCTCGCCGAGCAGGAGGTCGTTGCCGGTTCCGCCGCTGAGGTTGTCCTGGCCGTCGCCGCCGTCGAGGCTGTCGTTGCCGTCGCCGCCGTCCATCGTCTCCGAGCCGCTGTTGCCGATGATCGAATCGTCGCCCGCGTCGCCGCTGCCTTTGTCGGAGCCCTTCTCACCGTCGATATAGTCGCTTCCGTCGCCGCCGGAAATCTTGTCGCCGCCGCCGCCGCCGAAGATCATGTCGTCGCCGGCGCCGCCGCCGATCGTGTCCACGCCCTTGCCACCGCAAATGGTGTCGTCGCCGCCGAGGCCGAGGATCTTCTCCTTGCCGCCGCCGCCGTCGATCACGTCGTTGCCCTGTGTGCCCTTGATCTTTCGGTCCTGCTTGGAGACCTTGACCGTCACCTTCTTGCCCCCGCACTTGGCGGAGGCGAGTGCCGGCGCGATTGCCGCCGCTGCCATCAGCGCCATCAGCGCGCAGAGCAGCAACCATCCCCTTGTCCCGTTCCCTTGACTCATCTGTCAACCGTCGACGGTAGCGCGTCCGGGCTTGACCGTGGCGGTGGCGAGGGGAACCGTCTAGGCTCGTTTCAATGACCGGACTCACCGCCCTCAACTTCTATTCGGCGCTGTTCGTCGACCAGCTCAAGCGAGGCCGCAAGACAGCCACCATCCGCCTCGGCGACAAATCGCGCAAGTATCACCGCGGCGCCATCGTCTGGGTCACGATCGGCTTCCGCAACAGCCCCCGGGAGAAGATCTTCTCGGCGGTGATCGAGGACGTCGAGGTGAAGATGTTCAAGGAGCTTGCTCCCCGCGATATCGAACACGACAATCCGGAGTTTCGTCGCATCGAGGAGACCGGGCATTTCCTCGAGCAGATCTACGGACGCCCGATCGCCGACGACGACACCGTCACCGTCATCCGCTTTTCCCAGATCATCGAGCGGCCTGGCTCGGCGCCCCAGCTCGGCGGCGCCCAGCATCCCTCGCAGAACTAGCTTCTCGGTGGCCGCCTACCGGTTCCTCACGACCTGGCTTCTCGGTGCCCCCCGTGAGCAGGTCTGGGAGGCGATCTATGACTCCGAGCGCTGGCCCGAGTGGTGGCATGGCGTGCTCGAGGCCGAGAAGCTCGAGGAGGGAGATGAGCAGGGTGTCGGCCAGTACGGGCGTTACGTGTGGAAGTCGAAGCTGCCCTACCGCCTCGAATTCCGGGTGCGCACGACCAAGGTCAAGAAGCCCCACCTGCTCGAGGGCGACGCCGAAGGCGAGCTGGCCGGAGTCGGGCGCTGGCGCCTGTTCGAACGGGGCGGCGTGACCGCGGTTCTCTACGAGTGGAATGTGAGCACCACCCGTGCCTGGATGAACGCCCTCAGCCCCCTCGCCCGCCCGGTCTTCGCCATCAACCACGACTATGTGATGCGAAATGGCGGCGCCGGCCTCGCCCAGCTGCTCGGCTGCGAGCTGCTGGCCTGCGGCTGAGCCCCGCTCCCAGTAGGCGGACTGGGGCGGAGGCGGCCGGTGGCGTATATTCCAGGGTGATTGGCACTCTCATGGCTAGAGTGCCAACGGCCGGGAATCACCTCCGGTACCAGAAGCTTGAGCAAACACCGACGCATAGATGGAGGTATCGAATGAAGTTGAAGCCGCTGGGCGATCGTTTGATCGTCGAGGCGACAGAGGAAGAAGAGACGACCGCGAGCGGAATCGTCCTTCCCGACACCGCCAAGGAAAAGCCGCAGCGCGGCAAGGTCGTGGCGGTCGGAGACGGCCCGATCGAAGACGGTAAGCGTCGCCCCCTGGATTTGAAGGCGGGCGACACGGTTCTCTACAGCAAATACGGCGGCACCGAGATCACCGTTGAGGGCGACGACTTGCTCGTCCTGCGGGAATCCGACGTGCTGGCTCTGGTCGAGTAGACCGCAACAAAGACTAGGAGGAACACTCAGAGATGCCACACAAGGAACTGAAGTACGGCGAGGAGGCGCGCGCTGCCCTGCAGACCGGCGTCGACTCTGTGGCTGACGCGGTCAAAGTGACGCTCGGCCCCAAGGGACGCTACGTCGTCCTCGACAAGAAGTTCGGAGCACCCACGATCACCAACGACGGCGTCACCATCGCTCGCGAGATCGAGATCGAGGACGTCTTCTCAAACCAGGGCGCCCAGCTCGTCCGTGAGGTTGCCACGGCGACCAATGACGTCGCCGGTGACGGCACGACCACGGCGACGCTGCTCGCCCAGACCATCGTCCGTCACGGCCTCAAGAACGTCGCCGCGGGCGCCAATCCCCTGGGGTTGCGGAGGGGCATCGAGACGGCGGTTGAGCAGGTAGTCGACCACCTTCGCGACAAGCAGTCGAAGGACGTCGGCGGCAAGGAGCAGATCGCTCGCGTCGCCGAAATCTCGGCGGCCGACGAGGAGATCGGCAACATCATCGCCGACGCCATCGACAAGGTGGGCAAGGACGGCGTGGTCAACGTGGAGGAGGGCCAGACCTTCGGGATGGAGCTCGAGTTCACCGAGGGCATGCAGTTCGACAAGGGCTATATCTCGCCCTACATGGTCACCGACCAGGATCGGATGGAGGCCGTGCTCGAGGATCCCTATGTGCTGATCGTCGATTCCAAGGTCGGCTCCGTCCGCGACATGCTGCCGCTGCTCGAAGCCGTCATGCAGGCCGGCAAGTCGTTGCTGATCATCGCCGAGGACGTCGAGGGCGAGGCCCTGGCGACCCTGGTGGTCAACAAGCTGCGCGGCACCTTCACCGGTGTGGCGGTCAAGGCCCCCGGGTTCGGTGACCGGCGCAAGCGGATGCTCGAGGACATCGCGATCCTCACCGGTGCCGAGGTGATCACCGAGGATCTCGGGCTGAAGCTCGAGAACACCACGGTCGAGCAGCTCGGCAAGGCCCGCCGCGTGGTCGTGTCCAAGGACAACACGACGATCATCGACGGCGGCGGCGACGCGGGCGGCATCAAGTCCCGCGTCAAGCAGATCAAGCAGGAGGCCGAGACCACCGAGTCCGACTTCGATCGCGAGAAGTTGCAGGAGCGGCTGGCCAAGCTGGCCGGCGGCGTCGCGGTCGTCAAGGTCGGCGCGGCCACCGAGACCGAGATGAAGGAAAAGAAGCACCGCGTCGAGGACGCGCTGCAGGCAACCCGCGCGGCCCTCGAGGAGGGCATCGTCCCGGGTGGCGGCGTGGCCCTGTTGAACGCCCAGGAGGCGATCGACCTCGACAAGTACACCGATGACGACGAGCGCACGGGCGCGACGATCATCAAGAAGTCGCTCGAGGAGCCGGTTCGGCAGATCGCCGAGAACTCCGGTTTCGAGGGCTCGGTAGTGGTCGAAAAGATCCGCGGCCTGAAGAAGGGCGAGGGTCTCAACGCGAGCACCGGTGAGTACGGCGATCTGGTCGGCGACGGTGTCATCGACCCGACCATGGTCACGCGCTCGGCCCTGCAGAACGCTGCCTCGATCGGCAAGAACATCCTGACGACGGAAGCAATCGTCGCGGAGCCGCCGAGCGAGAACGGCGGTGGCATGCCCGCCGGCATGCCGGATATGGGCGGCATGATGTAGGCAGACCCTGCCTGCGAGCTGTACCGAAGGGCCCGGCGATGCCGGGCTCTTCGTCGTTCAGCCGCTCAGCACGTTCGACATCGCCACCGGCCGTACCCCGAGGTTCTCGGCGTCGGCGGTTCCGCGAGCGCTGATCATCGCCACCTCCAGCAGCTCTGCTTCCTCCCAGGTGGCGAACACACTGTCGCCCGCGACCAGCTTCGCGGCCCGCAGTCCCGCCCTGACCACCGGCACGGGAACGTGGATGAGCGGCCGCTGGTGGCCTGAGGCCCGGGCGACGACTTCGGCGATCTCGTCGTAGCTCAGGGTATCGGGGCCGGCGAGCTCATAACGTGGCTCGCCGCCGGCGCCGTTGAGCGCCGCGGCCACGCAGCGGGCCACGTCGCGGGAGCAGATCGGCTGGTAGCGCGCACCGCCGGAACCGGAGATCGGCAGCGCCGGCAACGTCGCCAGGCGCTCCATCAGGGTCACCCAGGGGTCGCCAGGTGCGTAGACGATCGAGGGCGCGAAGACCGTGGTCTCGAGCTCGGAATCGAGCACCGCCACCTCGGCCAGCGCCTTGGAGCGAAAGAAGCGTGTGCGCTGCCAGCTGGTCGCGCCGAGCGCGGAGAAGAAGAAGAAGCGCTCGACCCCGGCCCGCTCCGCGGCCCGCAGCAGCCGCAGGGTGGCCAGTCCGTTCAGCTCCTCGATCGTTCCCCCGGCCTGGTCGCGGATCGTCGCCGCCAGGTGGACGACGGTATCGACGCCCCGCAGGGCATTGCGCATCGAAAACGGGTCGGCGAGATCGCCGAGTGCGATCTGCACCTTGACCCGGTTCGGGCCCAGACCGCGCGGCTCACGCACCAGCGTGCGCACTGGCTTGCCCGCGTCGAGCAGCATCGGCAGCAGCTCGCCGCCGACCAGCCCCGTCGCTCCCGTGAGAAGAATCATCGCGCTGTCACTCTAGTGCCGCGGGGCACCGGCCCCGGTGCCCGTTTTCCTACAATGGTCCGTTCGCGCAGCCACAGGGGCGCGCCGGCAACGAACCTCGGACCTAAGAAGGGAATTCAGTGGCATACGTAATTGCCGAGCCGTGCATCGGGCAAAAGGACAACTCGTGCGTCGAGGTTTGCCCGGTGGATTGCATCCATCCCACTCCCGACGAGCCCGACTATCCGAACACCGAGATGCTCTACATCGATCCCGACGAGTGCATCGACTGCGACGCGTGTGTCGAGGCCTGCCCCGTGGATGCCTGCTTCGCCGAGGATCAGCTCCCCGACGAGTGGTCGAAGTTCGTGGAGATCAACGCCAAGTACTTCGCGCCGAAGTAGCTCGGCCTACCAGCGTTCCCAGGCGCGGGGGAGAAAGAACGCGAGGATCGAACGCCGTCCGCACTTGGGACACCGGTGCAGCGGCTGCACGGCGGTGCCGCAGTGGCGACACGCCGGCTTGTGGGCGACGATCCCTTTCACCTGGAGCGCACCAACTGAAGATTCTCCTTCGCGCGGCCCCGCGAAGCTACGGCGCCATCGGCAGCGGCGTGCCGCTGAGCGCGGGCGCCGGCGCCTCGGCGGGGGTCGGCTGCTGCATCACCGGTAGCTCGATCGGGGTGGCGGCGATGATGCCGCGCGCCGCCTCCTGGATCGCCTGAGCGGCTGGGTCGTGGGGAGAGGCTGCGACCAGCGGGTCGCCGTCGTCGGCGCTTTGGCGCAGCTCGCCGGAGAGCGGCACCTTGCCGATCAGCGGCACCTCGAGCTCGTCGGCGAGCAGCTGCCCGCCGCCCTCGCCGAAGATCGCCATGCGCTCGCCGTCGGGGCCGGTGAAGGCGGACATGTTCTCGATCACGCCCATCACCTCGAGGTCGACCTTGGCCGCCATCTGGGCTGCCCGCTGGGCGACCGTCTGGGCGGCCGGCTGGGGAGTGGTGACGATCAGGATCCGGGCCTGAGGCAGCAGCTGGGCGAGGGTCATCGAGACATCGCCGGTGCCGGGGGGCAGGTCGAGCAGCAGATAATCGAGCTGCTCCCAAGCGACGTCTTCGAGGAACTGCTGGATCGCCTTGTGAAGCATCGGCCCGCGCCAGACGACCGCCGCGTTCTCCTCGACGAAGAAGCCGATCGACATCACCTTGGGGCCGGCGGGGGAGAGCGGCGGGATGATCTTGCGCTGGTCGGAGACCTCGGGCTTGTGGTTGACGCCGAGCATGCGGGGGATCGAGTAGCCGTAGACGTCGCAGTCGAGGGCGCCGACGCTCTTGCCCTCGGCAACCAGCGCCGCGGCGAGATTGGCGGTCATCGTCGACTTGCCCACGCCTCCCTTGCCGGATGCGACGCAGATCACGCTCTGGACCTGGGCCAGAGCCCCCTCGGGAAGCTTCGCGCGACCGAGAGTCTCCTGCAGGCCCGCCTTCTCGGAGTCGGAGAGCACGTCGAAGCCGACCTCGACCGCGGTGACGCCCTCGAGCGCGGAGACCTGCTTGACCACCGCATCCTGGAAGTGGCTGCGAATCGGGCAGCCCGGCGTGGTCAGGGAGACCACCACCTCGATACGGCCGTCCGGGCCGATGTCGATCGAGCGGACCATGCCCAATTCGACGATCGAGCGCCGCAGCTCGGGGTCGATCACGGCCCGCAGCTGATCGGTGATCTGGTCATTCGTAGGAAGAGTCATTGAATCCATTGTCTCAGACCACCTCATCCCGCCCGTCGCGGCTACTCAGCATCCCCCCGGCCGATCCTTCACCCCGCACCCCCGCAGGGCGAAGCCCGAGGAGGTGCGGGTTCATGCCGGTTAATGCTGCGAAGCTCGAGGAGGGCGGGTTGATGGGGGCCGGCGTCTCGAGCCCACGTTCGCCCCTAGAAAGTCGAGAAGCCGGCACAAGGCCGGCTTCTCGAGGGAGGAGAGGTTGCTGCTTCTGCCCGCGAGGATGTATGGGCGGGCAGAATTCCCCGGGCGTCGCCTCTCAATCGAGGCCCGGGCTAAGGGTTAGGCCAGTCCGCGAACCCGCTCCTGGGTCTTGCGGAACTGCTCCTGGGTGGTGCTGGAGACCTTGCCGCCACGCTCGCGGACCTCGGTCTGCACGCGCGTCAGGGTGGGCTCGATGCGGCCGCTGACCTGCTTGCGAACGCGGACGCCCTTCTCTTCGGCGACGTCGAGGCCCTTCTCGATCTGGTCGCGCAGGACCTTGATGTCCTTGTCGCGCTGGGCTGAGTCGCGCCAGCGGTCGATCGCCTGGTTGACGAGGTCGGCGACCGCGACGGGGGCACCGATGGCGACATGGGTGACCTTCTCGGCCAGCTCGTTGGTCTCGGTGGTCTTGGTGACGCTTTTTTCGGCGGTTCCGTTCGGGCTTGTGTTGGCCATCTTGTTAAATCAACCCCTTCTGTGGGTTCGTTGAATTCTTATTACAACTAAGTTCGTTCGGATCAGAGTATCACCGAACGTGTGTTTGTGTAAACCCCAATCCTGAAGGGGTTACACCGGGCTCGCAATTTGCGGCGAAGGGACTAGCCGACCGCGTTCTGGGCTTCGAGCAGGGTTGGGAGGTCCTCCTCGGTGCGCGCCGCGGCCACGTTGAAGCGGGCCTCAAGGTCGAGGCCGACATCGACGGGCGCCGGTTCGCCGAGCGCGAGGGCGCCACCGGCCTCCCGCACGATCAACTGGCCGGCCGCGGCGTCGACCGAGCGGCAGGGCCGCAGGGTGATCATCCCATCGAAGCGGCCGACCGCGACATAGGCCAGGGAGATCGCGATCGAGCCGACGGCGCGTAGCCGGTAAGACTTGCCGACCAGCACCTGGGCGGCCTGGATCACCCGCTCGGGCTTGGTCGTCTCCAGCCCGACGGCCTCGAGCCCAGGCTCGGCGCTGAGCTCCACCGAGCGGCCATCGAGCAGGACTCCGCGCCCGCGCACCGCGGTGAACTCCTCGTTGGCGCCGAAGTCGTGGACGAATCCGAACTCGACGTCAGCCATCTTCGCGCCGCTCGCGACAGCGATGCTGAGCGAATGCTGGGGCACCGTGCGCCGCGCGTTCATCGAGCCGTCGATGGGATCGATCACCACTCTCTCAGGCCCTTCGCCGAAGGCGACCTCACCGCGTTCCTCGGAGATTGCGGTGAAGGAGCGCCCATCGGCGTGCAGGCGCTCGAGCTCCTCGAACACCACGTCCTCGCAGAGCCGATCGATGACCAGGGCCTTGTCGCCGCCCTTGCCCACACCCTCATAGACCGTCCGTTTGGCGATGCCGCGGTGTTCGGCGAAGATCGTTCGCTGCGCCGCCACGCAGCGCCGGCAGAGCCCAAGCCAGGCGTCGAAGTCCCCATATTTGCCGCCGCCGGAGTCCACCGATCCACTCTACTTGCGCACTCTGCGGCCAGGCAGGGTTTCGCCTCTGTCCCATCCTCTAGCCTGGCGGGAATGTCGCTGAGCGAGGCACAGGGCCGGGTCGTCGAACGCGGCGGCGGGTCGCTGATCGCGCTCGGGGTGGCGGGATCGGGCCGTACCGAGGCCTTGGCCCACCGCCTCGCCCGCCTCACCTCCGGCGGTGAGCGCGCGCTGGCACTCGCCTTCTCACACGCGGCGGCGGAGAGGATCCGTCGCCGCGCCGAGGAGACGATCGCCGGCTCTTTCGAGGAGCTCTTCGTGCACACGGTGCGCGACGGCGCCGAGCGGCTGCTGCGGGAGCACGCCGAGGAGGCCGGCATCGATCCGTTCTTCGAGTCGATCGCCGCCGCCGACCGCCTTGCCCTGTTGCTCGACAACCTTGCCGAGCTGCCCCTGCGCCGGCACGAGATCCGCGGCAACCCGGCCGGGCTGCTGGGGCGGCTGATCTCGCGAATCGACGAGCTCAAGGCCCAGGGCCTCAGCGCCGCGGACTTCGCCGAGCGCGCCGCCCAGCACGAGGCGGGAGCCGAGGACGCGGCCGAGCTCGACGCCGCCCACCGCGAGCGGGAGTTCGCCGACTTCTACGCCCGCCACGACGAGCTGGTTCGCGGCTGCGGCGCCCTGGATGCCGGCGACCTCGTCCTCGAGCTGGCCCGGGTGCTGCGGGAGCGCCCCGCGTTCGGGGCCTCCATCGCCGCACGCTTCCCGCACCTGCTGATCGACGAAGCCGAGGACGCGGCGCTCGCTGAGCGCGACCTGCTTGGGCTGTTGGCGGGCGAGGCCCGCAGCGTCGCCGCCGCCTGCGATCCGGCTCAGGCGGGCACGCGCGCCGCCGACGACAAGCCGCTCGCCTGGCTGCGCGGCACCCTGGAGGGGGCCGAGGAGATCGTCCTGGAAGGGCCGCGCCGCGGGGCCGGACCGCTGGTCGACGCGGCGCACGCCGTGGTGGCGCGGTTGGAACCCGAGGCCGAGATGGCACGCAGCGCCGCTGCGCCCGAGGTCGACGCGCGCTTCTGGCGCTGCCGCAACGAGCGCGCCCAGGCTCAGGCCACCGCGCGCGAAATCGAGGCGCTGCTCTCCGGCGAGGGGGTCGAGGCCGAGCGGATCTGCGTGGCGGTGCCGTCTGAGGGCGACGGCCGGGCGGTCGCCGCGGCACTGGAGGAGCGCAACGTCCCCTACCGGCTGGCCGGCCCCAAGGCCTTTTTCCTGCTGGGAGAGGTGCGCGACGTGATCGCCTGGCTGCGCCTGCTCGCCGACCCCGCCGACGCCGCCGCCGCGGTCCGCGCACTGACCCGCCCGCCGGTGGATCTGCGCTCGGTGGACCTGGCGCGGGTGACCAAGATCGCCCGCTCACGAAAGCTCGACATGGTCTCCGCGCTGGAGGCGGCGCTTGAAAGCCCCCAGATTCCGCCCGAGGCGCGCGACCGCATCTCGGCCTTTTTGCGCCTTTACCGCGGCGCCGCCAAGGCGATGGCCCAGATGCGCGCCGACGTCTTCGTCCGGCGGCTGATCGAGCGGGTCGGCTTTCGCCGCCAGCGCCTGTTCGCGGCTCACCCCGAGGCCGCCGAGCGTCTGGCCAGCCTCTCGCGGCTCGGCGACCTGGCCGCCGCCTGGGTGCGTCGCGAGCCCAACGGCTCAAACCGCGACTTCGTCCGCTACCTGGCGGCGGTCGCGGAGGCCGGCGTGCCCCCCGAGGACGAGCCCGAGACGCCGGCCCCGGGCTCGGTGCGCCTGCTCGAGCTCGGCGCCCTGAAGGGCCTCGAGTTCGACCGGGTCTACCTGCTCGGCCTGCACGCCGGCGCGCTCGGCGCCGGGGCCGCCTCGCGCCGCCTCCTGTATACGGGGATGACCCGCGCGGCCGGGGAGCTGGTGATGGCCTGGCCAGAGCAGCTCTCGGGCCGTGACCGCCGCGCCGCCGAGCCCTACGAGGACGCCCGGACGGTGCTCGGCGCCTCCCAGGAGGTCCACGAGGAGGAGCTGTTCGGCCCGGCCGAGGGCATGCACTCGACCTATCGGATGATCCGCGACGAGGTCCTGGAAACGGCGTGGAAGGCGGGCGGCAGCCTCGGCGAGCTGCGCCTGGACACCTACATGGACGTGCAGCGGGCCGTGGTCCGCTATCTGGAGATGCTCAAGCTCAGCGCCTTGATGCAGAGCCCGGGGGAGCAGAGTGCCGCCGACTCGATCAAGGCGATCAACGAGCTGCTGGGCCAGGCGGTATCCGCCGAGCAGCGCGAGGCGCTGGGCGAGTCCGGGCTCGATGCCTACCTGCTCGACGGCGAGCGCGATCGCACCCAGCGCCGCGACAAGGCATCGGCCCGCGACGAGCCCTCGCTGGAGGCGTTTCTGCCCCGCCGCGGCGAGGGGCTGGCGCTGTCGGCGACCGACCTCGATCTCTACCGGACCTGCCCGCTGAAGTACAAGTTCCGCCGCGTCTTCGCGATCCCCCAGGAGCAGACCATCAACCAGCGCTTCGGGATCGTCATCCACCAGGTCCTCGAGCGCTTCCACAAGCACCAGGGCGACGGGCCGGAGGAGGGCGAGGCGGCCGGCCTACAGCGGTTGATGGGCCTGTTCGAGGCGGCTTGGCGGCGCTCCGGGTTCGGTGAGACTCACGACGAGCTGCAGTTCCGCGAGCGCGCCGTCTCCTCTCTGCGCCGCTACCACGAGCGCCACCTGGCCAGCTCGGCACGGCCGGCCTTCTTCGAGCGCGGCTTCGACTTTCGGGTCGGCCCCCACCACCTCCGCGGCCGGGTCGACCGGGTCGACGAGCTCGACCACGGTCGTTACGAGCTGATCGACTACAAGACCGGCGACCCGAAGTCGGCCGAGGCCCTCGAGGATGACCTGCAGCTAACCGTCTACCGCCTCGCCGCCCGCGAGGCCTGGCAGCTGGAGGCCGAGGCCGGCGCCTACTGGTACGTGCTCGCCGACGAGAAGGTGGCGGTCGGCGGCTCGGCCGACGACCTCGAGCGAGTCGAGCGCACCGTGCTCTCGGTCGGCGAGGGAATCATGGAACAGGACTTCGAGCCTCACGCCTCGCCGGAGATCTGCGGCTGGTGCGACTACCGCTCGATCTGCCCGGCCTCTGAGGCGTAACCCCCGGCCTAGGTCTGGCCCGGCGGGCTGCCCGGGTCGGGGCCCTGCTGGCGCAGGTAGCGCTCGAAGTCGCGGGCCAGCGACTCGCCGGAGGGCACGTCCTCGCCGTCTTCGCCGAGTGCCTCGGCCTGCTCGGCCTCGAGGCGCTCGACCATCTCGGCGATCTCCGGATTCTGTTCGACCGCCGAGGTGACCTGGTCCTCGAAGGAGCCGGTCTCGTCCTCCAGATCGGAGGCTTCGACCGCCACCCCGATCAATCCCTCGAGGCGGCGCAGCAGCGCCAGCGCCGCCTTCGGGTTGGGCACCGCGGCGACGTAGTGGGGGACGGCCGCCCAGAGGCTCGCCGAGCTGATCCCCTTGCGGTTGCAGGCGTCGTGGAGGATGCCGACGATCCCGGTCGGGCCCTCGTAGTTGGAGCGCTGCAGCCCGAGCTCCTCGACCAGTTCCTCGTCGGAGGCGAGGCCGGTGATCGGTGTCGGCATCGTGTGGGTGACGTCGGCGAGCAGGGCGCCGAGGGTGACGACCATCTCCACCCCGAGCTGCTCGGCGACCTCGGCGATTGCCTCCGAGAAGGTGCGCCAGCGCAGGTTCGGCTCGGTGCCGGCGAGCAGCACCAGGTCGCGCTCGGCGCCCGGGGCGCGGGCGACCAGCAGGTTGTTGGTGGGCCACTCGATCTCGCGCGACTGCCCCTCGATCATGCGCACGGTCGGCCGCGAGACTTGGAAGTCGAAGAACTCCTCGGGATCCACGGCGGCAAGGAGCTCTGCGTCGAGTGCCTCGGCGATGGCGCTCAGCGCGGTGGTGGCCGAGCCGGCGGCGTCGTTCCAGCCCCTAAATGCGCAGATCAACGCCGGTGAGCGCAGCTTCGGCGGCTCGGATTCCCACACGATCGGCTCCATCGGTCGAGACTAGCGCCACCTGTGACCCTCCTGGGGCTCTGCCGTCCGAGCCCGAGGCCAATATTCCCTGCATGGAGGCCGCCCGGGCAGTGCAGGCTGCGGTACCCGCTGAGCAGGGCGACCGCGGTCCGGCGATCGCTGAACTGCGCCCCGGCCAGCGCTTCGAGGGCACCTATGCCTGCGCTCGCAAGGATCGCCTCACGGCCCGCAACGGCTCGCCCTACCTGGCCCTGGAGCTGCGCGATCGAACCGGGACGATCGTGGCCAAGGCCTTTCGCGAGGTGGACCGGATCGCCGGGCGCTTTGAGCGCGGCGAGGCGATCCGCGTACGCGGCAAGGTCGAGCGCTTTCGCGGCGAGCTGAGCGCCGAGCTCGCCGACGTCCAGGCGGTCGACCTGGCCGAGGCCGAGGCCACCGACTTCCTGCCGGCCGCCTACCGCGACCGCGAGGAGCTCGAGGGTTTTCTCGAGCACCTGACCCGCGAGGTCCACGACGAGCCGCTGCGGGCGGTGGTGGTCAAGCTGCTCTTCGGCGGTGGAGAGGTGGCCCGAGAGTTCCGTCGCGCCCCCTGCACCCGCCGCGGCCACCATTCCTATCTGGGGGGCCTGCTCGAGCACACGGTTGCCGTCGCCACCCTGATTGGCGAGACCTGCATCCTTCACCCGCGCCTGGACTCCGATCTGCTGATGGCCTCCGCGCTGCTCCACGACATCGGCAAGACCCGCGAGTTCACCTACGGCGCCGACTTCGACCTCACCGACGAAGGCCGCCTGCTCGGCCATTTGACGATCGGAGCCGAGGTCATCGGCCGGGCCGACTGCGATCTGCCGCCCGAGCGCCGCGCGGCGCTGCTTCACTGCGTGCTCGCCCACCACGGCCCGCCGGCCCAGGCCGCCTCGTCAAAGGGCCCGGGGCAGGGGTTCGGCAGTCCCGAGGCACTCGCCCTCTGTCGCCTGAACGCGCTCGACGCCGGCATCAAGGGCGTCCTCGAGCACGGACTCCGAAACTAGCGGCCGATCAGTCCTCGGGGCCAGGGCGCCGGCGCTGGCGCTTGCGCTCGCCCGCCCGGCGTTTGGAGTCCAGTCGGCGCTGTTTGGCGCCGCGGCTCGGCCGTGTCGGCCGGCGCTTGGGGCGCACGGTCAGCCCGACGGCGATCTTCTCCGCCAGCCGCGCCAGGGCCAGCTCCCGGTTGCGCGCCTGACCGCGGGCATCCTGGGCGACGGCGTCGATCCGTGATCCGAGCCTGTTCAGCAAACGGTCGCGCTGGGAGGGGCTCAGCGTCTGCGAGGCGAGCACGTCGAAGACCGCCTCGACCCGCGAGTCGGTGACGTTGGCGTGCTGGCCGCCCGGGCCGGAGGAACGGCTCGCGCGCAGCTCGATCTCCGACAGCGGGATCTCGAGCTCCTCGTTGACTTTCAGTCCGCCGGGCGCAGCGCCTCCTTGATCAACCGGGCGGCGATGAACACCGACAGGGCCGAGAACCCGAGCTCCAGGGTGCGCTGGCTGACCGCGTTGGCGACTTCCACCCCGATCAACACGCCGATCGGAGAAAGCGCCCCGATCACCAGGCCGTCGCGGACCCGAACATTGCCGTAGCCGCTCTGCCGGTAGGCCGCGACCATCGCTACCGGCACGATGGCCAGCAGCGAGGTGGCCTCGGCGTGCAGCTGGCTCTGGTCCTGGAAGATCGCCAGGGTGGGGACGAACAGGATGCCGCCCCCGACGCCGAGCAGCCCGCTGACCACACCGCCGAGAAATCCGAGGAGCACAGTCGCGATGTCGCTCATGGCCGAGTCTCCGGGTGGGGTCTCATGTCGGAACCTCCGCGAGGGACGGACCGCGATGATGAGGACCCCGGTGGGGTCTCACGGGATCGCCAGCTCCGCCGCGATCACCAGCAGCAGCACCGCGAACACCACCGAGATCGCCCGCTGGGGCAGGCGCTGTTGCAGAGCGGTGCCCGCCACCGCGCCACCGAGGGCGGGGACGCCGACCAGCGCCGCCTTTCCAACATCGACGTTGTGGTGGACGAGCTGCAGTGCCACCGCCAGCGAGGCGATCAGGATGATCGCCATCATGCTGGTGCCGGTCGCC
>JBHEMJ010000122.1:0-2642 GCA_046262655.1 Solirubrobacterales bacterium
GATGTCGGACATGATCCGCTGCTCCTCGCGCTCCAGCAAAGCGCGAAACAGCGTGTCCTTGGACTCGAAGGCCGTGTAGATGACCGGCTTGGTGACGCCGGATCGGTCCGCCACCGCCTGCATCGAGGTGCCCTCGTAGCCATGCTCGAGGAACAGTTGCAGGGCGCCGTCGAGGATCTCCGGGCGGCGCCTCGCCGGACCGAGGTGCTCGGCCCTCTTGCGTGTCGCCTGGACCATTCCTACTTATGGTAGCATTTCCCTACTAGGAGTAGGAAACCTCGCCGGGTCATCTGTTCAGCGCATACGCACCCGCGAGGACGGTGCCCACGAAGGGAGCAGAGATGTCCGAGACAGACAATCAGACCGAAAACGGCCAGATCGACACCGAGGCCCTGAAGACCGTCGGTCCCGAGGACTTCGCCAAGCTGATGGCGAGCGTCGACGACGAGCAGCTTCAGGAGATGATGGATGGACCGCTGCGGGGGCAGGTGCTCGACGAGATCTTCAACCGCATGGCCGACCACATCGAGCCCGGCCGGATCGGCGACACCGAGGCCGTCGTCCACTTCAAGATCCTCGACCGTCCCCAGGATCAGGGTGGGGGCTACGACCAGTACGAGGTCGTGTTCGAAAACGGGACCGCCAAGCTCTCCGAGGAGCCGTCCCGTGACGCGACCGTGGCGATCAAGGTGAAGCCGGTGGATTTCCTCAAGCTGGCCTCGAACCGCGCCAGCGGGCCGACCCTGTTCATGACCGGAAAGCTGAAGCTGGAGGGCGATTTGATGCTCGCCTCCCGGCTGACGAGCTTCTTCCGCATCCCAACCGCCAAGGAGGACTAGGCCGATGGCCGCAACCGAGACCGCAAACAACGAGCCCAACAGCCTCGACGACCAGATCAGGGAGGGAATGGGCGTCGAGATCGGCGAAGCGCCGTTCACGATGGAGCTCTCGCAGGATCAGAAGGATATCCGCGACTGGGTTCACGGATTCGCCGAGAATGTCGTCCGTCCCGCCGCCCACGAGTGGGACGAGAAGGAGGAGTTTCCCTGGCCGATCGTCCAGGAGGCGGCCAAGATCGGCCTCTACGGATTCGAGGGTATCGCCCAGTTCTGGGCCGATCCCTCGGGACTTTCGATGCCGATCGTCAACGAGGAGCTGTTCTGGGGCGACGCCGGCATCGGCATGGCGATCTTCGGCACCACCCTCGCGGTAGCCGGGATCTACTCCTCGGGTACCCCGGAGCAGATGATCGAGTGGGTGCCACAGTGCTTCGGGACCCAGGACGAACCCAAGGTGGCGGCCTTCTGCGCCTCCGAGCCCGACGCGGGCTCCGATGTATCGGGCTATCGCACCACGGCCAAGTACGACGAAGCCTCCGATGAGTGGGTCCTGAACGGCCAAAAGGCCTGGGCCACCAACGGCGGCATCGCCGACGTGCACGTGGTCATCGCTACGGTCGACCGCGAGCTCGGCTCGCGCGGCCACGCCGCCTTCGTGATCCCGCCGGGGACCAAGGGCTGCGAACAGGGCGCCAAGGTGAAGAAGCACGGCATCCGCGCCTCGCACACCGCCGACGTTCATCTCGATGACTGCCGCATCCCGGGCTCGTGCCTGCTCGGCGGCAAGGAGAAGCTCGACGAGAAGATCGCTCGCGCCAAGGAGGGCACCTCCTCCAAGGGCCAGGCGGCGATGAAGACCTTCGAGGTCTCACGCCCGACGGTCGGGGCCCAGGCGGTCGGCATCGCTCGCGCTGCCTACGAATACTCGCTCGACTACGCCAAGGAGCGCCAGACCTTCGGCCGCAAGATCATCGAGAACCAGGCGATCGCCTTTGACCTGGCCAACATGAAGATGGAGATCGACGCGGCCCGGCTGCTGGTCTGGCGTGCCGCCTGGATGGGGCGCACCGGCCAGGACTTCAAGAATGCCGAGGGCTCGATGTCGAAGCTGAAGGCCGGCGAGGTCGCCGTCTGGGCGACCGAGCGCGCCATCCAGATCATGGGCGGCAACGGTTACTCGCGCGAGTTCCCGGTCGAACGCTGGCACCGCGACGCCAAGATCTGGACCATCTTCGAGGGGACCTCGGAGATCCAGCGCCTGGTCATCTCCCGGGCGATCTCGGGCGTGCACATCAAGTAGGGCGTGGTGCGGCCGGCGGCCCCCGCGGCCCAGCCTCCTAGCTAGCGGCGCACCGCGGCCAGCAGGTCGGTGGTGAACGCCGTCAGGCGCTCGGGCGGGTAGGCGGCCGGGTCGTCGAGGTGCATGCGGCCGGCCTGGCGCACGAGCAGGATCAGTGCCTCGACCGCGAGTTCGACGTCTGAGACCGGCACCGCCAGCGCCCCGAGGCCCCAGCGCACGATCGTCTCCAGCTGCGAGGCGATCTGCGTCTGCTCGCGCTCGACCCGCGCGCGGACGACGCCGGGCATCGCCTCGGGGGGCATCAGGATCAGGCGCCAGGCCTCGGGGCGCGCTTCGACCGAGCGCAGGAAGGCGCTGAGCCCCTCGGTCAATACCTGCTCGGGGTTGGCGCCAGGGCTGGGGGTCGGCATCAGCTCGGCCAGCTGGAGCAGGGCCCGTTCCTGCTCGCGCTCGAGCAGGGCCTCGAGCAGGTCGGCGAGGGTGCCGAACAGGTCGTAGACGAC
>JBHEMJ010000123.1:0-3436 GCA_046262655.1 Solirubrobacterales bacterium
TGGCCGAAGTGCCGATGGGAGTCTTACAGCGCCAAACGGTCCAATCAGACCGCCGGCGCTCCTCAATCCCCTTGCAGCAGGCCCGAGCCTGAGTGATGCAAGGAGAGCCACAAGGAGGCAGGGATGAAGCACGCACTCGTAGGCGTCTCAAAGATCTTTCTGGCCACGATCGCGATCGCGGCCGCATGCCTGCTCGCCGTGCCGGCGCCGGCCCCGGCAGCGACATCTTCCTGCGCCGATGCCGATGCGCTGCCGCTCTCCGTTTCCCAGCAGACCTTCAACGCGACGATTACCTGCGTCCTGAACGCCGAGCGAACCTCACGCGGCTTGCGTGCGCTTCGCAGTAACTCGAAGCTCGAGTCTGCCGCTTTCGGGCATTCCACCTCGATGCGCCTCGGCGGCTACTTCGAGCACAACGATCCGAGTGGCACTACCGCCAGGAGCCGGGTCCTCGCCAGCGGCTACGGGCGCGGCGCCCGACGCTGGACGATAGGCGAGAACCTCGGTTGGGGCGAGAGCGAGCTGGGTAGCCCCCGGGCGCTGGTGGCGACATGGATGAACAGCCCGACGCACCGAGCCGTCCTTCTTCAGCCACGCTTCCGCGAGATCGGCGTCGGCGTCGATTGGGGCAGCCCGATCGATCCCAACGCGAGTGCGGCGACGGTGACCACGGATTTCGGCCAGGTCAAGCGCCGCAAGGGCCAACGGCACTAGGCGACCGAGCCTCAGCGCCGGAGGGGACCGCAGGTCCCGATCCTTTGCGAAGAGCGTTCGTGAGGCAGGCCAAAGCGCCTACCACCACGGGTCGAGGACGAAACCCGCGCCCGGACTAGCTGCGGCCGGCCGACTCCTCGTCCTTGTCCTGGTCCTCGTCGTCCTCGGGAGGCAGAGCGCCGGGGACTGAGCCGTCGCGGCGGTTCGACTCCCAGTCGGCCTTGGCCTGCTCGGCGTCCTCGTCGAGCTCACCCTTGCGCTCTTCCATCTTGGCCAGGTCCGCTTCCATCTCCTGCTCGAGCTCTTCGACGGGGTCGGGGTCGGGGCGGCCAGAGGATTGATCCGGGTCGGCGTCCATGACGCATTCCTACCCGCGAGTGCCGCTTCCAATCGGTCAAGATGAGCCCGTGACTGCCACCGCCGCCAACCCCGAGTCGTTCACCAAGACCTACCGCCTGGCGATGGCCCTCTGTGCGCCGCTGCGCTGGTGGAGCGGCATGGAGGTCGATGGTCTCGAGGTGCTGCCGCGCTCGGGCCCGGTCCTGCTCGTCGGCAACCACGACTCCCAGTCCGACCCGGTGATCATCGGCATGGCGGCGCGAAGGCGGCGTCAGATCCGCGCCCTGGCCAAGTCCGGCCTTTGGCAGATACGGGGCCTGGGGCCGCTTCTCAACGGCATGGGGCAGATCCCGATCGAGCGCGCAGCCGGAGACGCCGATGCGCTGGTCAACGCGATAGCCGCGCTGCGCGAAGGCAAGTGCATCGGCGTCTTTCCGGAGGGGACGATCTCGGTCGGTCGCAAGCTGCGTGCGCGCAGCGGCATCGGCCGGCTTGCCCTCGAGGTGCCGGAGGCGAAGATCATCTGCGCCGCCCACACCGGCACCCCGGACTTCGCCCGCTTCCCGACCAAGCCCAAGGTCAGGGTGCGCTTCTTCGAGCCTGCCTCGGGGCAGGCGGACCCCGGCGAGGATCCGGCCGCACTGTCACAGCGACTGCTCGACGAGATTCGCGCCATCGCCCCCCAGGTGGAGGCGGGCCGCGATCCGGCCAAGACCCTCGCCCACTATCAGGAGAAGGCGGCCAAGCAGGAAGCCCGCCGTCAGGAACGGGCCAAGCAGACCGCCGGCTAGCTGCAGCCGAGCCGGACGCCCCTACTTGCGGGTGGGCCCGGCGGCGATCAGCTCGAGCACCGCCCCGGCGTGGCGCTTGACGAAGGCCGGGCCGACCCCGTAGATATCGGCCAGTGCCTCGGGACCGGCCGGCCGGTTGGCGGCGATCTCGGCCAGGGTGCGGTTATGGGCGACTGTGTAGGCCGGCTTGCCCCTGGCAGCCTCGCGGCGCCAGTCCTTGAGCGCCTCGAAAAGGGCCTCGTCTTCGGGGGCCAGCTCGACCTCGGCGGATGTAGCGGTCCCGGCCTTCTTTGCCTTTGTGCGTGTGATCGAGATCGATTCCGGATCGGGCAGCCAGCCGTCGGGGTCACAGACATCACAGCAGCGCCCGCTCGCGGCGGTCTCGGTCGCGTCGCCGAAGTGATCCAGCAGCGAGCGGCGGCGGCAGCTCTCAGAGAAGGCGAAGGCCTCGACGGCTCGATAGGCGCGCCAGCCGCGGTCCTCGGCAAAGCGGCAGGCTGCGGCGGCGCGCCCCCGCTCGAGGTTTCCGATCACCGAGATCCGCAGGCGACCCCCGGGCGCCGGGTCGACCTTGATCGCGCCCTCGCGCTCGGCGATCGCCAGGCGGATCCGCTCTCCGTCATCGCGGGGGTTGTCGATCTCCAACTCCTCGCCGGCCGCGGCCCCGTCCAATCGCTCCAGGTAGGTGATCACCGCCTCAGGGTCCACCCTGCGCATCTGGATGAAGCGGACCAGGCGCCCGAGGTCCGAGCGTCCGGCCAGTAGCACCGCCCGCGCCGGCAGGCTGTCGCGCCCGGCCCGCCCGGCCTCCTGGTAGTAGGCCTCGACGCTGGTCGGGATCGCCCAATGCCATACCGAGCGAACGTCGGCCTTGTCCACGCCCATGCCGAAGGCGTTGGTGGCGACTATCACCTCGCACTCCCCCGACATGAAGCGGAGTTGGGTGGAGGCGCGCTCGTCGGGGGCCATACCGGCGTGGTATGCGGCCGCTTCGAGGCCGGCCCCGCGCAGCACCTGGGCCACCTCGTCGGTATCGCGGCGCGTTCCGCAGTAGACGATCGCCGGCCGGTGCGCGGCATCGGTGAGCCCGTGCTCGAGCAGGGCGAGCTTGCGCGCCTTGGTCCCCTTGCCCTCGAGACGCACCGTGTCGAACGTGAGGTTGGGACGGTCGAAGCCGGCCCGGATCATCAGCGGCTCGCGCAGGCCGAGGCGCTCGCGGATCTCGGTGGCGACCTCCTCGGTCGCCGTCGCCGTGCAGGCGATCACGGTCGGGTTGCCGAGACGCTCCAGTGCCTTCGGCAGCCGCAGATAATCGGGGCGGAAGTCGTGTCCCCACTCCGAGACGCAGTGGGCTTCGTCGACGGCGAACAGGTCGACGCGGCGACGCTCGACCGCTTTCCAGAACGAGGTGGAGCCGAAGCGCTCCGGCGAGCAGTAGACGATCCGCGCCTCTCCCGAGGCGATTCTCGCCAGCGAGTCGCGGGTGATCTCCTCGCCGAGGCCGGAGGCGATCATCACCGCCGGGTGTCCTCCGTCGGCGAGGCGCTTCCACTGGTCGGCCATCAGCGCGATCAGCGGGCTGACCACGATCG
>JBHEMJ010000124.1:0-16023 GCA_046262655.1 Solirubrobacterales bacterium
ACGCCGGCCAGCTCGAGTGCCGCGCGGCGCTGGGCGTCGAGGTCGGCGTGACGGGGGGAGGGAGCGGGGGGCAGCTCGCGGGCCTCGGTCCAGCGCCCGTCGGCGAGCTGATCGCCGGAGCCGTAGCCGAGGCGCATCGACAGTGCGGCGCTGAGGCTAACGTCGTGCACGAGCGGATCCTCGGCCGCCCCGCGCAGGGCCCCGAGCCCGCGGTTGAGGATGGCCAGCGCTTCGCGCAGGCGCTCGAGGCGGCGCTCGGGATCGGCGGCGATCTCCTTCAGCCATCGCTGCGCCTCCGCCTGGTCGGCGAAGGAGGTGCCGGTGGTCACCGTCACCCGGGTCAGCGGGACATCCGGGATCGCCGGCGGGGAGTCCACGGTCTTGGTCCGCCGCGGCCGGAGTCGCTTGCGGCGGTCCGGGTGAGGTGAACCCAGCGTCTGCACCACCATCACCCGCTCCGCCACTCGGGCTGCTGCGGCGGAGTCCACCGGGTCACGGACCACGTAGCGGCCGTCTGCGAGCCCGATGCGGCCCGCGTACTCGAGCTGGACGAAGGGGAGGAGCGTGGCGCCGGGACTACTCGCCGACGTGCGCGTCGCTGGAGCGCTGCGGCGTGGCGGGCTTGGCCGGCAGGGCGAACTTCGACGGCTTGGTCGGCACGGTCGGATTGTCGATCTCGCCGAGGCGGCCGATCAGGCGTTCCCACTGGTCGGGCTTCAGGATCCGCGCCAACTGCTGGGCGGCCTGGCCCTCGCCGTAGAGCGGGGTGTAGCCGACGTGAATGTGGTCATCGTGGTCAGGCAGGATGAAGGTCGGTGGGCCGAGGTCCATCAGCGAGATGATCTGGGCCGGGCGCATGGTCCCCTGAAGCTTCAACAGGTCCTTGATCACGGCTTCGGTGATCGAGCCCGGGCCCTGGTTGCCGAGGATCGGGATGCCGTTGACCTGGGCGATATCGACTGCGTTTCCGGAGGGGTGCGCCGAGAGGTTTCCGGAGCTGGTCAGGATGGTGTGACCGCAACTCAGAGAGGTGATCGTCAGGTGGTAGCCGCGCTCGACCAGGTACTCCATCACTGCCAGCACCCGGCGATCGATGGTTCCGGCCTCGATGTCCTGGCGCCCGCATGCGTAGATCTCGAGACGCGGGTCGGCGAGCACCCGCTGCTCGAGAGTCGCCTTGTTCATCAGCAGAACCTGGCCAATGCTCACCTTGGCGTCTCCGAACGGATCCTTGCCCGCAGCTCTGTAGATGGCGGTGGACTCGAGCAGCTTCCAGCCGTCGAGGATCGGCTTCGGGTCGATCTTGGGGGCGCCGCGGCCGGCGGGGCGGATTGCGAAGTGAAGATGGGGGGCAACGGTGGGGTCTGTCCTGCCGATCTGGCCGAGCACCGTGCCACCCGTAACCTTCGACCCCACCTTTAGGGGTTGTAGCTCCATCGTCTTCGAGTCGAACTTGAATGCCCCGGCGAAGGTTCCCTTGAAAGTCTCATAACCCGGGACCCGGCTACCCAACAGCGAGTCGATCTGGCCGCCGAAGTCGCTGGAGGCGCCGCCGCCGGAGCCGTCGTTGATCGCGGCCAGGCGGGAGCGCAGCTCCTCGGTGTTGACGGGCTGCGGGGCCGGTGCCTTGGTCACCCGGCCGGCGGACTTGGATTCGCCCTCGGAGCCGGTCGCGGCGGCGGGCTTGACCTCACGGTTGGTTCCGGCGCTGGCCGGGTCGGTGGGCTTGGGGTCACCCTTCGGCTTGACCAGTTGGAAGTCCTTGGCGGTCAGCGCGTGCTTCTTTGCCACCGGGTGGGTGTCGGCGATCGAGCCGAGCTGTGCGTAGGTGTAGCGGTTGCCATAGGCGTCCTGGAGAACGATGAACTTGCCCAGCCTCGGGTTCTGCCCGATCTCCTTGATCACGCCGTCGTTGACGGCGACGACCGGGGCCCGGTCCTTGGAGAAGATGTCGATCCCGCGACGGGTCGGTGAGTCCTTGATCACGTCGGCGGCATTGCCGGTCTTCAGCCGGTTGGTGGTCGAGCGCAGAGCGGCCTCCCGCTCGGAGATGTCGTCGGCGTAGCGGGCGTTGGCGGCGACCGGGAAATGGGCGCCTTCGGTGAGGCCGGTCAGGGAGCCGATCAGGTCATCGGGGAGCTTGCCGTACTGCTTTGCGTAGAGCAGCACCTCGTCCACGTACCAGTCGGCGTGGTTGTAGGCGAAGATCCCTTGCCGCAGGTCGGTCGAGCCGCCGGCCGCCTTCAGGTAGCGGGCGGCGGCGCAGATCGCGTCGACGGGGTTGTAGGGGTCCTTGCGGCCGTCGCTGTTGGCGTCGACCCCGTAGGACTCCCAGGTCGAGGGCAGGAACTGCATCCAGCCGACCGCGCCCGCCGAGGAGACGTTGAGATTGGTGCCGAAGGCGGTCTCGATGCGATTGATCGAGGCCAGCACCTGCCAGGGGATCTCGTACTGGGTTCCACAGGCCTGGTAGATCGGCAGCAGGAAGGGGGGGATCTCGAAGCGGTCGATGATGAAGTTGGGAACGCCGAGGGGGGCGGGGCCGAAGCTGGCCACCGAGAGGGTCGGGTTGGTGGCGGTCGGGGTGCCGTCGGTGTTGCGATCGGGCGGTGGCTCTACCTCGACGTCCGCGGCGCCCTTGGGTCCGCGGATACCGCCGGTGCCGGTATTCGCGGGCCCTCTCCTGCCCTTCTTGCGGGGCTTGGTGGCGGGGGGGGTCGCGGGGGGGGCGTTGCCACCGCCTCCGGCAGCCGCTCCGCCGCCGTCGCCGGCGGCCGCTCCGCCGGGTGGGGCGGGCGGGTTGGTCTCATCGGCATCGAGTGGGCCCGAGCAGCCGGGGTCGTTGAGGTCGACAAGCCCGTCGCCGTCGTTGTCCGCGAGATCGGCGCAGACCGGCAGCACCCCGCCGGTGGGGACATTGACCGTCAGCCCTCCGCCGAGGGTCACCGAACTCGCCGTGCCTGCCGCAACGACCGCCAGAGTGATGCCCAGCGCGATGGCGAGTGTGATGGTTTTCTTCATGAAATGAGCAGCTCTGCCTGCGAAAACACAGCGGGACGCATACCGGTTCGCGGTCGCAGGACCTGAACCTCTCTCCCCGCTCCCGCAGGCAGAGGAAAACTACTTGGTCGCCCAGTTGTTTGCAACGGGGAACCCAGTGCGCAAAGCCTACCAAGGCAGTCAACAAATCCGAGACCCCCGCTGCACCAAACCCGCCAGCAAATGGCGCTCAAACGGGGTATCTCCGGGACCCCCTGTACGGTTCCAGTCAGCGATCCGAATGGATGAGACGCAGGAAGACCGCGACCCACTCGAGCCCCCTTCCCGGGGAGGCGACGAGGGGCTGCGCGGCCGGCTCTCCTCGCGCAGTGAAGAGACCCTCGGGGAGATCGCCCAGGCGATGCTCGAGAACCCCGTCCTGAACCAGGCCTTGCAGGCGGCCTTCGGCGCCCGCGACCTCGCCACCAGCGCCACCAGCCAGGCGATGAAGAACCTGAATGTGGGCACGGCGGCCGATATCGAGCGCCTGACCCGGCGTCTGCGCTCGATCTCCGATCGCCTCGAAGCGGTCGAGGACCAGCTCGACGGCCTCTCGGGCGAGCTCGCTGCCCTGCGCCGGGGGCAGGGCCCAGCCGAGCCGACCGTGCCGGTCGACCAGGTACGCCTCGGGCTCAGCGAGTAGCGTCGAGGGCCGCCTCGGCCAGCTGGCCCATGCGCGCCGCCGCTGCGCCCAGTTCATGGTCATCGATCCGGCGCCGCTCGCCTGCTGGATCGAGGGCCCCCGCGCCCGCTGGCAGCTCCGCGACTACCAGCAGGCAGCCCACGCTCAAGCCCAGGCGCTGACCCAGGGCAAACAGCGTCGCCGCTCCCATCTCGACCGCCCTGGCGCCCTGGGAGATGCGGCGCTGCGAGGCGAGCGGGTCGGTCTCGTAGAACAGATCGACACTCGCCGCGGTGAGCGGCTGCACCTCGTCAGCCACAAGCGAGGCGGTGAGGCCGGGATCGGGCGCCACCAAGCCTTCGACGCCGGCGCTGCCCTCCTCGGCGATGGCGCCGGAGACGCACACGATCTGGCCCAGCTCGAGCCCCGGGTCCAGCGCCCGGCAGCTGCCGACGCGCACCGCCCGCCGCAACCCCAGCTGGGCCAGCTCGGTGAGCACGACCGCTACGCTCGGGCCGCCGATGCCGGTCGATTGAATCGTCAGCTCGTGCCCGGCCTCGGTCGTCCCGTGGTATCCCCACAGCCCCCGGGCGTGGTTTGCCATCAGCGGTTTGACCATCAGGATCTGAGCCAGCGCCAAGGCGCGGCCGGGGTCGCCGGGGAGCAGGGCGTCGGCGGCGGTCGGAGCGGAGGGGCGCAGGTGGGCGGTTGGGAGTCCGATCATCGCCAAGAGTAGGCTCCCCGCCGTGCCTGAGCGCCACAAAACCAGGCTGGGTTCGGCGCCCGGTGCTATGCGCGCGGCGATCGAGCAGACCTTCGAGGCCACCGCGGGCTCGGCTGCCCAGAGGCGCGATCGCGCCACCGCCATCTTCAACGAGATCACCGAGCTCGGCCGGCAGGCACGCCGACGCGCCGAGAAGCGGGGCCGGGCCGCGCGCAAGCTGATCAAGCGCCGGCGCCGGGTGGCGGAGTGGATGCTCGAAGATCTCCGCGAGGCGATCGAGCAGATTCAGCACAAACTTCGACCTTAGGTAGAGGTTGATGGCCGGGGCTATTTTCATCCACTGGGGAAGGGATAGGGTTGGCGGCGATGGGCACCTCCCTGAGCCCGCCGGAGGAGCAGGTCGGATTCAAATCCGCCCGAGAGCTGCGCATGCTGCTCGACGACGTGCTGTCCGATCTCGACCAGGATCCGGTCGCCGGTCTGCGTCTGCGGGCCGCGGCGGCCCCGCTGCGATTCGAGTTCCCCGACCTGAAGCTGAGGGTGGACATCCGCGCCGCCGCGGACGACCGAAAGCATTTCCTCGAATGGAGCTTCGCCAAGGGCTCAGGCCCGAAGCCGGGGCTGCACCTGACCATGGACTCCCACGTCGGCAACCGCTTTCTGCAGGGCCGCGAGAACCCGGCGATCGCGCTGGTCAGGGGCCGCATCTCGGCGGCCTGCGGCGACACGGTCGCAGCGGTGCGCTTCTTTCCCGCCGCCAAGCCGCTGTTCGAGTGCTACCGCGAGCGGGTCAAGAACGAGCATCCGCGGCTGCTTCTCGACTGAGCCGCCTGAGCTGAGGGACCGGCCCGATGGCGGATGAGCGCATCCCGATCTCCGAGGCGGCCCGACTCTCTGGAGTGCCGGCCCCGACCCTGAAGCGGTGGGCCGCCGAAAAGGTGGTCCCGGTCGAGGACGGCAACTGGACGCGCGCGGCTGCCGCCCAGGCCCGGGTGGTCGCGCGGATGCGCGAGCGCGGCTATTCGCTGGAAGCCGTCAAACAGGCCGCCTCGGAGGGCCGGCTGGCCTTCGGCTTCGCCGAGGACCTGTTCTCGGCCGGTGGGCCCACCTTCACCAAGGAGCAGGCGGCGGAGGCCACCGGCCTCGAGGTTCAGCTGATCGAGCGAATCATGACTCTGCTCGGCACTCCCGCGGCACACGAGGGCGTCCTCAACGAGGGCGACATGCGGGCCCTCGAGCACATCGCCCAGATGCTTGGGTCGGGCTTCCCGCTGGTAGCGCTGCTGCAGTTGGTTCGCGTCTACGCGCAAGCGATCCGCAAGCTCGCCGATGCCGAGGTTCGTCTGTTCCACCTCTACGTGCACGAGCCGCTGATTCGGGACGGGCTGCCGCCGCTGGAGATCGCCGAGGAGATGGAAGGGCTTGCAGGCGACCTGCTGCCCGTGACCAGCCCGCTGATGGAGTACATGCACAATCGCTACCTGCGCTTCTACATAGAGCAGGACGTGGTCGGCCACATGGAGTCGGAGCTCGGAGACGGCAGCCAGGCGCTGGCCCGGGTGACAATGGCGTTCTGCTTCGTCGATCTCGCCGGCTTCACCCGCTTCACCGAGGAAGAAGGTGACGAGGAGGCCCTCGATCTGGTCGAGCGCTTCGTCGAGACCGTGGAGGCGACCCTGCCCTCGGAGGCGACGATCGTGAAGACGATCGGCGACGAGGTGATGATCGTGTCTCCGGAACCGGCCTCATTGACTGAATGGGCTGTGGGCTTCCTGCGCCTGTTCCAGGAGCGCCCCCAGCCGCGGGTCGGGCTGCACTTTGGACAGTCGGTGTACCGCGACGGCGACTACTTCGGGGGCGACGTCAACCTCGCCCACCGGGTGGTCACCCGGGCGCTGGGCGGCGAGGTGCTGGTGACCAAGCCGATCGTCGAGGCGATCTCGGATTCGGACTGGCTCAGCTTCGAGCCGATCGGCGAGGTGAGCCTCAAGGGATTCGGCGAGCCGGTCGCCCTCTACGTCACCTATCCGGCGGCCGGCGGGTCCTGAGCGACCTGGGTCGTGCTCAGTGGCGCTTGCGGCGCTCTTAGTGGCGCCGGTGGCGCTTGTGGCGCTTCTTGGCGTAGCCGAAGTCGGTGGTGACGAGTGCCGCGTTCGTCTCAGTGGGGTTCTGCGGAGAGCCCCACTCCAGGCCGATCCCGATCTCGCGGAAGCGCGGCTCGAGGATGTTCGCCCGGTGCAAGGGGCTGTCCATCCAGGCGACCATCAGCGATTGCGGTGTTCCCCAGTCATTGGTTCCCCAGCCGAGGTTCTCGCCGGCCAACCAGCGCTTGGCGCCCTGGGTGTAGCCGATCGCCTGGATTCGGGCGGCGAAGGTGGCCCCGCCCGGTTCGTCGTGCTCGAAGTAGCCGCGCGAGCGCATCGAAACGGAGTGGCCGATGGCGGCGCTGGTGAGCTTGGCATTGATGCGCAGCGTCCCCAGCCCGTGATTGGTGCGCTCGCGGTTGAGCAGGCAGAGGATGGAGTCGTTGAAGGCCTGGGTGGAGACGCTCAGCGGCATCGCGTCAGCGTTGGGGCAGCCGGAACTGCTTGCCGCTGAGGCGGGCCCCGGCGCCGCGAGCAGTCCCGCCGCGATGGTGGCCAACAGGGCTAGGCTGGTCTTTGCTGGATTCCTCATCGAGGTAGAGGTCGGCCCCCGATGAGTGGGTGACGATTACTGCCGAGCTTTCTGGACGTTCGTTCTAGTCATATCTATGGATCCCATCTCCGCCGAAATCGCCGCCACTGGTCTCCTCGGCAGCTCGGACTCCGTTGTGGTGTTGGTCTCCGGCGGGGCCGATTCCGCCTGCGCCGCCGCCGGCTTGGTGGGACTGCTCGGGGCTTCCCAGGTGCACGTCCTGCACCTCGATTACCGCCTGCGAGAGAATTCGGGGGACGATCGATCGACCTGCGCCGAGCTGTGCCGGTTGCTCGGGGTGGAGTTGACAGTCGAGCTACCGGCGCTGGCCGAGGGCAACGTCCAGGCCGCCGCGCGAGCAGCCCGCTACGCGGCGGCCGAGATCCTGCGCGAGCGCGTCGGCGCCGACTGGATCGCCACCGGGCATACCCGCACTGATCTCGCCGAGACGGTGATCTATCGGCTCGCCAGCAGCCCGGGCCGCCGCGCCCTGCTGGGCCTGGCGCCGCGGCGGGGCCGCATCGTTCGCCCCCTTCTCGGTGTCTCGCGCGAGCGCGCGCGGGAGCTGGCCGAGACCGCGGGGCTGCCGTTCCGCGACGACCCCACCAACGCCGAGCCGCTCTACGCACGCAACCGGATTCGCAACGAGGTGCTGCCGGTGCTCGGCGAGCTGGCGCCGGCGCCCGAGCAGACGATCGCGGCGACCTGGGCCGAGCTCGCCGAGGAGGCGGATGCGCTGGAGGCGGTGGCCGAAGAGGCGCTGGCGGCGATGGGCGCCGGGCCGGGGGCGATCGCCGCATCCGGAGCGTCGATCGCCGAGCTTCACCCGGCTCTGTCGCGGTTGGCCCTGCGGCGGCTGGCCGAACGGGCCGCGGGGCGGCCGGTAGCCCTGGGCGCCGAGCGCAGTGCCGAGATCCTGCGGCTCGCGCACAACCCTGAAGGAGGCACGCTCGAGCTGGGAGGCGGGGTCGAGGCCCACGTCGAGCACGGCCACATCCGCTTTATCGCCGTTGCGCGCGTCGTGGGCCCGCGTTCGGCTCGCCTGCGCGTTCCCGGCACCGCCAGCTTCGGCGAGTGGGAGCTGCGCGCCGAGCTGGTGAAGACCCCGCCGCCACCGGCCGGTCCCGAGCTCGCCGCACTCGACCCCGAGGCGCTGGGTGGCGAGCTCGTGGTGCGCACCTGGCGCGACGGCGACCGCATGCGCCCGCTCGGGCTCGGCGGCTCGAAGAGCCTGCAGGACCTGTTTACCGACGCCAAGGTGCCCCGCAGCCTGCGACGCAGTCTTCCCGTGGTGGTCGCGGCAGGCGATCGGATCGCCTGGGTCGCGGGGGTGGCGGTTTCAGAGGAATTCCGGCTGTCCGAGGGCGCGCAGCGCATCGCCCTGCTCAGTGCCCGGGCCGTGAGCTGATCGGCAATAGACTGCGCGCCTCGATGAGTGGCGTCGACGAGAAGCTGATCGGGGAGACCCTCGTCGAGGCCGATGATCTGCAGCGCCGCGTGGCGGAGCTCGGCCTGGAGATCAGCGGCGACTACGAGGGCCGGGACCTCGTCATGGTCGGGATCCTCAAGGGCGCGGTGCTGTTTCTGGCCGACCTGATGCGCCACCTCAGCGTCCCCTCCGAGGTCGACTTCATGGCCGTCTCCAGCTACGGCTCTCGCACCGACTCCTCGGGGGTGGTACGGATCCTCAAGGATCTCGATTCCTGGATCGAGGACCGCGACGTGCTGATCGTCGAGGACATCATCGACTCGGGGCTGACCTTGCATTACCTGATGCGCAACCTGCAGGCCCGCAACCCGCGCTCGCTGGAAGTCTGCTCGCTGCTCACCAAGCCCGAGCGCCGGCGGGTGGATCTGCCGATCAAATACGTCGGTTTCGAGATCCCCAATCGCTTCGCGATCGGCTACGGATTGGACCACAAGCAGCGGTTTCGCAACCTCTCCTACGTCGCCGCCCTGGCCGAGGAAGCCGCCTGAGAGCGAGCCACTCCCTGCCTGAGCTGCGGTAACGCCCTGGTACTCTCGGCATCACCTTGAAACGCTTCTTCCGCAGCGCCTGGTTCCCGATCCTGATCGTGCTCGTGCTCGCCTTCTTCGCGCAGCACCTGATCAGCTCCGGCAACAAGGGCACCACGCCCTCCTACAACGAGTTCCTGGGCCAGGTCGACTCGAAGCAGATCTCCGAAGTCAAGATCAATACCAAGGACAACACGCTCGACGTCAAGCAGGCCGACGGCAAGGACTACTCGACCGGTTACCCGGACAACACCGAACAGGACCTGCTCAACCGGCTGACTCGCAACGATGTCAAGACCGAGGTCAAGGGCAGGGGCGGCGGCGGCATCCTCAGCCTGCTCACCTACATCCTTCCCTTCCTGCTCTTCTTCGGCTTCTGGATCTTCCTCATGAACCAGATGCAGGGCGGAGGTTCGCGGGTGATGAGCTTCGGCAAGTCCAGGGCCAAGCGGATGTCGGTCGACGCGCCGAAGATCACCTTCCGCGATGTGGCCGGCGCCGATGAGGCGGTCCAGGAGCTGCACGAGATCAAGGAGTTCCTCGAGAACCCGAAGAAGTTCCAGGCCCTCGGCGCCCGCATTCCCAAGGGGGTGCTGCTCTACGGACCACCCGGCACCGGCAAGACGCTGCTGGCCCGCGCGGTCGCCGGCGAGGCCGGCGTTCCCTTCTTCTCGATCTCGGGCTCGGACTTCGTCGAGATGTTCGTCGGCGTCGGGGCCAGCCGCGTCCGCGACCTCTTCGAGCAGGCCAAGCAGAACTCCCCGTGCATCATCTTCATGGACGAGATCGATGCAGTCGGCCGCCACCGTGGCGCGGGCATGGGCGGCGGCCACGACGAGCGCGAGCAGACCCTGAACCAGCTCTTGGTCGAGATGGACGGCTTCGAGATGAAGGACAACATCATCCTGATCGCGGCCACCAACCGGCCAGACATTCTCGATCCTGCGCTGCTGCGGCCCGGCCGCTTCGATCGTCAGATCGTCGTCGACCGTCCCGACCGCAAGGGCCGCAAGAAGATCCTCGAGGTCCATACCCGGGGCAAGCCGCTGGCCAAGAACATCGAGCTCGACACGCTGGCCGGTCAGACCCCCGGCTTCACCGGCGCCGACCTCGCCAACTTGATCAACGAGGCCGCCCTGCTCACGGCGCGCTCCGACAAGCGCGAGATCACGATGAAAGAGCTCGAGGAGGGGATCATGCGCGTGATCGCCGGCCCCGAGAAGAAGAGCCGCGTGATGTCCGAGAAGGAACGCCTGATCACCGCCTACCACGAGATGGGCCACGCGATTGTCGGCCACGTGCTGCCCAACACCGACCCGGTCCACAAGGTCTCGGTCGTCAGCCGCGGCCAGGCTCTGGGATACACGATCTCGCTGCCCACCGAGGACAAGTTCCTCACCACCCGCGCCGAGTTGACCGACACCATGGCGATGACCCTGGGTGGTCGCGCGGCCGAGGAGATCATCTTCAGCGAAATCACCACCGGCGCCTCCAACGACCTCGAGAAGGTGACCGAGACCGCCAAGCAGATGGTGATGCGCTTCGGCATGTCCGAGCGCCTGGGCCCGCGAGTTTTCGGCCACGACCGCTCCCAGCCCTTCCTCGGCCGCGATTTCGGCACCGAGGCCGACTACTCCGATGAGATCGCCCGCGAGATAGACGATGAGATCCGCCGCGTCGTCGAGGAGGCCCACCAGACCGCCCGCGGCATCCTCGAGGACAACAAGGACCACCTCGAGCGGATCTCGAAGATCCTGCTCGAGCGCGAGACGATCGACGCCGAGCAGTTCGTTGCACTGCTCGAGGGCAAGCCCGCCGAGGACGTCTTCCCGCCCGACGAGGAAGAGCAGAGCCCGGACGAGCCTGCCGAGGCGGAGAAGAGCTCCGCCCGCTCCGGAGCCCGCCCCCGCGTTCAGCCGAAGCCCGGCCTGGCCGGCGGCACCGCGCAGATGCGCGGCGAGTAGCCGCTAGCCCGCCTGTCGCCCCTGATGGCCGTCGCCAAGCTGATGGGCGTCGTCAACGTCACCCCGGACTCGTTCTCGGACGGGGGCGACTACTTCGATCCAGACGCGGCCATCGCCCACGGCCGTGCGCTGGCGGCAGAGGGCGCCGACATCCTCGACGTCGGCGGAGAGTCGACGCGCCCCGGGGCCGACGAGGTCGGAGCCGAGGAGGAATGCCGCCGCATCCTGCCGGTGATCGGGACCCTGGCCGGCGAGGGCGGGCCACCGGTTTCCGTCGACACTTCGAAGGCGGCGGTCGCAGCGGCGGCGATTGACGCGGGGGCGACGATCGTCAACGACGTCACCGCGCTGTCTGACCCCGAGATGGCGCCGCTTTGCGCAGAGCGCGGCGTCGAGCTGGTGCTCATGCACATGCAGGGCAGGCCGCGCACGATGCAGGAGCACCCGAGTTACGGCGATGTGGTCGAGGACGTCCGCGCCTTTCTCGCCGAGCGGGTCGAACTGGCCGTCGCGGCGGGGGTCCTGCTGGAGAAGGTCTGGGTGGACCCGGGTATCGGCTTCGGCAAGACGGTCGAGCACAACATCCAATTGGTCAGGCGGCTGCGGGAGCTGCTGAGCCTGGGTAGGCCACTGCTGATCGGCACCTCGCGCAAGAGCTTTCTCGGCAAGATCACCGGGGCCCCGGTCGGGGATCGCCTCGGCGCCACGATCGCATCCTGCGTGCTGGCGGCCGCCAACGGCGCCGACGCGCTCCGTGTCCACGATGTCGGCCCGGTGCGCGAGGCGCTTGCCGTCACTGCAGCGATCCTCGATCCGCAACGGGCGGCCGAGATCGGCGACCGCGTCTAACCGGGCCCGATCGCGCAGAGGGGGTCGATCATCCGCTTGCGCGCTCCCTGATCAGGGCGTTGACCTCGGCTGGACGCTCGTAGGGGACCCAGTGACCCGCTCCGGCGAGCCTGGTCACGCGAATGTCGGGGACCCACTGCTCCAATCCCTCGGTCAGGTGCACGAGCAGCGCCGGATCGTCCTCGCCCCAGATCACCTGGGTCGGCACCTCGAGGCGCTGGGCGGTGATCTTGCGCTCATATTCCTCGGGCACGCCCCCGGCGGCGACCTGGTCGCCCATGCGGGCGGCGCGGTAGTAGTTGACGCCGCCGCGCAGGGCCCCGGGTTGAGCCCAGGCCTCGCGGTAGGCAGCCCGCTCCTGTTCGTTCAGCTCGGAATTGTCGCCACCGATCCGTTCCAGCATCGAGAACAGGAACCGGAAGTCGTCGGCGGCCAGCTTCTCCTCCGGGCCCGGTGAGGGCTCGGAGAGATCCAGCATGTAGGAGACGGCCTCCCGCTGGGCGGCGGAGTTGCGCAGGTCGCGGCTCCAGGTGAAGGGGGGCGGGGAGTCGAGGATTACGAAGCCATCGAGGCGCTCGGGATGCTTCAGTGCCCAGGCCCAGGAGACGATGCCGCCCCAGTCGTGGCCGACGAGGGTGAAGCGCTCCCAGCCCAGATGGTCGAGTAGCCCGTCGACGTCGCCGAGCAGGTGGCGCATCCGGTAGCTGTCTGGATCCTTCGGCTTGTCGGAGAGGTTGAAGCCGCGCAGGTCGGGGGCCACACAGTGAAAGTCGCGGCCCAGGTCGGCGAGCTGGTGGCGCCAGAGAAACCAGAACTGCGGGAAACCGTGCAGGAAGAGGATCGGCGCTCCCTGGCCCGCCTCGGCGTAGTGCATCGAGATCTCCCCTACATCGGCATGCCGGTGATGAACCGGGGCGGACACTCGTGCAGCCTCTCACAGACGGCTTCGGCTACCGTCGCCGCGTGGAATCGCACCAAAGCGGGCCCGATTCGAGCGTCGAAGTCGAACTGCGCGGGCTCTCCATCTACACCCATCACGGCGTCAGCGACGCCGAGCAAAAGATCGGCCAGCGGCTCGAGTTCGACATCTCTTTCGACGTGCCCGACTGCGACGCAGTTCTCACCGACCGCCTCGAGGACACCGTCGACTATGCCGAGGTCAGCGACATCGTCGCCCTGGCCGCGACCGAGCGCAGCTACCGCACCCTGGAGCGCCTCTGCCGGGTGATCGGCGAGCGCCTGCTGGAGCGCTTCGGTTGCGAATCGGTGAGCGTCCGGGCGGCCAAGCCCGAGCCGCCGCTGCCGCTGGCGATCGAAGAGGTGGCGGTCGAGGTCACCCACGGAGGCGGGCACGACCACGACGCCGAGGATGATGAGGAGGAGGGCGACTGACCACCGGCTACCTGGGGCTGGGGTCCAATGTCGGCGACCGCCCCGGCCATCTGAAGGCGGCACTGGAGATGCTGCCTCGCCACGGGGTCGAGGTCGAGGCGGTCTCCTCCGCCTATGAGACCGAGCCGGTGGGTGAGATCACCGCCCAGCCCGAGTTCCTCAACGCCTGCGCTCGAATCCGCACGTCGCTGGAGCCCGAGGCTCTGCTGGATGTCTGCAAGGCGATCGAGATACAGCGCGGCCGCACCCTGGGACCCCGCCACGGGCCCCGCCCGCTCGATGTCGACATCCTGCTGCTCGGCGAGATCGAGATGGAGGGCGAGCGCCTGGCGCTGCCGCACCGCGACCTCGGGAACAGGCGCTTCGTGCTCGAGCCGCTGCTCGAGCTGGAGCCCGGCCTGCGGCTGCCGGACGGCACTTCGCTGGCCGAGTGCCTGCAGGCGCTGCCCGACGGCGAGCAGAGGGTCCGGCAGGCGGGGCCGCTGCTCTGAGTCGTCAGGCGGCGTCGCCAGCCGGCGCGAGCCAATCGGGCGGCACCGTTCCGGAGGGGACGTGTCCCGGGAACTCGCCGAACTCGCGCATCACCGCATCCAGGCGGGGCCTGCCGTCGAGCAACGGCTGCAGGTCGGCGCAGGTGTTGAGCAGGGCGAGGCTCGCCCCGATCTGCAGGTCGGCGGCATTGGGCGGTTTCTCCCCCAGGACCCCCTCGGCGACCCAGCCGTCAACGCGGTCGAGGTGGCCCGGCAGCTCATGCAGATCGCGTCGGGTGGACGCGTCGCTCACATCGTTGATCCGCCATTCGATCCGGGTGATCAGCGGTGCCATGGCGATCGCCGCGAAATCGGGGAGGGGCAGCTGCGAGTCGTCCGCGAAGCCGGTGACGCTGCGCGGCGAGCGGCGCAGCGTCCACCATATGATGCGGCGCGCGAGAGCCTGCAGCACTTCCTCGCCCCAGCGGTCCGTCTCCTCCACCTGCCGCCGCGCCTCGGGCTCAGCGGGGTAGAGAAGCGGGTCGGGTCTCAGCTCATCCAGCCGGTGCATGATCGTCCGCGACCCGATCACCTTCTCCCCGTCGATGATCAGCCCCGGTACCGTCCCCTGGCCGAAGCGCAGACGCTGCATCGGAACATGGAGGGTGGGCGGCCATTCGACGCGCTTGAAGCCGATGTCCTTCAGCTCCATCGCCCGCTTCACGGCCCAGCACGGGTGCGAGGCCTGAACTACGAAGAGGGTGGCCTTCACACTAGGCCGGCCGCGAGGCCGTCCCCAACGGCTCCAGCCACTCGGCCGGCACGGCTCCGGCGGGAACCTGCCCGGGAAAGTCCGGCACGACCCTGATCGCCAGCCGACCGGCCGGGCGGTTCTCCATATGCGGGCGCAGGTCCTCGAGGGTCATCAGCAGCCGCAGGCTGGGCGCGACCTGGTAATCGCCGATGTTGGGACTTTCACCGCCGATCGTGCCCTCGGCGATCCAGGCGTCGATCCGGTCCAGGGCCCCGGGCAGCGCCGCCAGGCTCGCCCGCACCGTCTCGTCGTCGGCGTTGTTCATGCGCCCCGCCGTCGCCACGATCGGGCCCGCGGTCTTCACCGCCAGGCCGATCGGGATCCCCAGCCTGGCCCCCTCCGAGTAGCTGCGCAGTGGGGCCTTGTCGCGCTTGAGCACGTTCCAGAGGGTGCGGCGGGCGATTTGCTGAAGCTCGTCGTCCCCGAAGGCCTCGACCTCCTCCACCTTCTTCAACTCCGCCGGGTCGGTGGGGACCAGCTGCGGCTCGGGCTGGATGCGGTCGAGCTCGCGGGCGATGGCGCCGGTGCCCTGGACCTTGCGCCCGTCGATCTTCAGGGCCGGGACCCTGTTGCCGGAAAAGCCGACGGCGCGTGTGATCACCCTCGAGAGCACCGGCATCACGTCGGTGCGTTTGTAGGGGATGCCCTTGCGCTCGAGCATCAGCCGTCCGGCCATCGAGGGGTGCGAGCCGGGGATGCAATAGAGGCGCGCCTTCACCAGTCGCACTCTATTGCCCGTGGCGCAGGCTGCGCCCAGCGATAATCGAACCATGCTGCTCGCCATCGACGTCGGAAACACCCAGACCCATCTCGGCTGCTTCGACGCCGACAAGCTGATCGAGCACTGGCGCTTCATGACCCAGCCGGGAGCGACGTCGGACCAGCTCGCGGTGCGCGTCGGCAGCCTGCTCGCCCTGCGCCAGATGCGCCTCGAGGACGTAGACGGCTCGATTGTCTGCTCGGTCGTGCCGCAGCTCAGCCCCGAGTACGAGGCGATGTGCGAGAGCTACTTGCGCAATCCCTGCCTGATGGTCGGTCCGGGAGTCAAGACGGGGATGCCGATCCGCATGGACAATCCCCACGAGCTCGGTGCGGACCGGCTCGTCAATGCGGTCGCAGCCTACGAGCGGGTCCAGGGCGCCTGCGTGGTCGTCGACTTCGGCACCGCAATCACCTTCGATGCCGTCTCGGCCGATGGCGAGTACCTCGGAGGCGTGATCGGACCCGGCATCGAGATCTCCATGGACGCGCTCTCCCAGCGCGCGGCCAAGCTTCCCAAGGTTGACCTGGCCGAGCCAGTCAGCGCGATCGGCAAAACCACCCAACAGTCGATCCAATCCGGCGTCGTCTACGGCTTCGCCGGCGCCATCGACGCGATCGCCCGGCGCGTCGAGGACGAGATCGGAGGGGAGGTCTCGTTCATCGCCACCGGCGGCCTTGCCTCCTCGATCGTGCCC
>JBHEMJ010000125.1:0-3019 GCA_046262655.1 Solirubrobacterales bacterium
GAACTTGTTGCCTGTGAAGGCGAACGGCGAGGTGCGGTTGCGGTCTCCGCCGTGCAGCGGCAGCGGCGGCAGCACCGGCGTACCGAGCGCGAGGGTGCCCCCACCCTCGAAGCCGCCTTCGCCCGAGCCGAGCTTCTCGAACGCAGTCTCGAGCTCAGCCCCGAGAAAGATGGAGATGATCGCCGGCGGCGCCTCGTTGGCGCCAAGGCGATGGTCTTGCCCGATCGAGGCGACCGAGGCCCGCAGCAGGCCCTGGTGCTTGTTCACTGCCTGGACGACCGCCGCGCAGAAGAACAAAAAACGCGCGTTGTCCTCGGCGGTGTCGCCCGGGTCCATGAGGTTGTGGCCCGTGTCGGTGCCCATCGACCAGTTGTTGTGCTTGCCGGAGCCGTTGACGCCGGCGAAGGGCTTCTCGTGTAGCAGGCAGACGAGCCCGTACTTGCGAGCGGTCGACTGCATCACCTGCATCGTCAGCTGCTGGTGATCGGAGCCGACGTTGGAGTTCTCGAAGACAGGCGCGATCTCGTACTGGTTCGGCGCCACCTCGTTGTGGCGGGTCTTCACCGGGACACCCAGCTTGGCAAGCTCAAGCTCGGTCTCGAGCATGCAGGCGAGGATGCGCTCGGGAATCGAGCCGAAGTAGTGGTCGTCGAGCTCGTGGCCCTTTGGCGGCTTGGCGCCGAAGAGCGTGCGCCCCGTGGTCACGAGGTCCGGGCGGTCGTAGTAGTAGTGCTCGTCGATCAGGAAGTACTCCTGCTCAGGGCCGACGGTCGTGAAAACGCGGGCCGACTCGTCGTCGCCGAGGAGCCGCAGAGCGCGGATCGCCACCCGCGAGAGGGCATCCATCGAGCGCAGAAGCGGGATCTTGGTATCGAGCGCCTCGCCGGTCCAAGACGCGAACGCTGTCGGGATGCACAGCAGGGCGCCATTTGGGTTCTCGAGTAAAAACGCCGGGCTGGTCGGGTCCCAGGCCGTGTAGCCGCGGGCCTCGAACGTCGCGCGAATGCCCCCGGTGGGGAATGAAGACGCATCCGGCTCGCCCTGGATCAGCTCCTTGCCAGAGAAGCTTGCCAGCGAGTGGCCCTTGCCGTCGGGCTCGAAGAAGGAGTCGTGCTTCTCAGCGGTGAGCCCGGTGAGCGGCTGGAACCAGTGGGTGTAGTGGGTGGCCCCGCGCTCGAGGGCCCACTCCTTCATCGCCTCGGCAACTTCATCGGCCAGCGATGTGTCGATGAGCTCGCCGGCGCTCAACGTGCGCTGGAGGTTCTCGTAGGTGCCCTTGGAGAGCCTTTCCCTTTGGACCTCCACCGAAAACACATTCGCCGCGAACGGGTAGCTTCGCTGGTCGGAAAGGTCGACCGGGCCGCCGGTGCCCCCGTTGGAGCTCCACTTAGCGGCGGTCACGTTCTGCTGACGAATCTTGGTCACGGTTTCCTTGCGCCTCCTGGCGATCAAGGGCACGCCGCCACGAGGCAACGCGCCCAGATTCGGTTCGAGCTTTCGATTTCGAGGTCGCGAGCGTACCTGGCTCGCACCAAGAACCCCTTGTCCAAATGGAGAATCTTCCCCGCTCAAGATTCTCCGCCTGTATACGCAGCGGGGCGGGCATGGGAGCCGGTCGATCACCGCAATATGCGGTGATTTCCTTTATCCCAAAGCTTGCTGACGAACCCGGTCGGCGGCGGCCTTCGCCTCTTTCTCGATGCTCTCGCGAAGACGCGCCTCGGCCTCGACCCTGCGCTGCTCTGCTTCCTTGCGCGCCTCCTGGAGCGCGCGCCTGGTCTCCTGCTGCACCTCTCGCTGAAGCTGCTGCGCGAGGGCGCTCGTGCGCTTTTCCGCCTCCTCGCGAGCGCGATCCTCGGCCTCGCGGCGAAGCCGTCCCTCCTCCTGGCGCAGTCGGACCTCGAGCTCGGACTTCAGGCGGCGCTCCGTCTCCTGCTGGGCGCGCTCGGCGGCTTGCTCGGCGTCACGCTCGAGAAGTTTGGCTTCGCGGGCCACGCGTTCCTTCGCCTGCTCTCGGGCCTGCTCCTCCGCCTCACGAGCCAAGCGCTCGACCAGCGTGTTGAGACGCCGCTCGGCCGCCTCTCGGGCGGCGTCCGCACTCTCACGAGCCTTTAACGCCTCCTCCGCGAGCTTTTCGGCCTGCTCGGCTCGTTCGGAGGCAGCCCTCTCGGCCTCAGCGGCCTTCGCCTCCGCCTTCCGTACTCGCTCGCCGGCTTTCGCCATCGCTTCGTCTCGAGACGAGGTCGCGGCCTCGCCGGCCATCGCGCTAGCCCTTTCCTCTGCTTGCTCGCGAAGGCGCCCGGCCGCGTCGCGAAGCTTTTCCTCGGCTCGGGCGCGAAGCCGCTCACGCATGGTTTGGACGTAGCGCCGGGCCCGCACCTCGGTCGCGGCAGCGTGCTCCCGCGCTGCCTTGGCCTCCTGTTCGGCGACGTGTGCACGTTCCGCAGCGCCGGCCCCTTCCTCGCGCACCTTTGAAATCTCCGCCTGAAGCTTGCGGATGTCTGCGGCGAGCTCGCCGACCACGCTCTGGCGGGCCTCGGCAACCGCGGCGCTGACGTCCTGCGCCAAACGCCGGGCATCATCGGCCGACGCCCCGTCCTCAACGGCGTGCAGGCGCGCTTTCGCCTCCGGCTCAGGCGGCGCGTCGGCGGAGGGGTTGCCTCTGAGGTCGGGTACGTCAGGCATGGGGATTCTCGGGCCGGCTGACGAGCTCGGCCGGGAAGGCGGAGTGGTTCGAGACTATCGGAACAAGGCGGGAAAGGAGCGCCTTTTTCAGAATCCCGGCGGCGACGGCAGCACCTGGATGGCGAGCTGGAACGCGATTGCGGCACTGAGAATGATCAGGATTCCCGCGATCACCAGCCAGCGAAAGCGCGCGAGGTGGCCGTAGCCTCCGACCACGAACCCGATCCCCAGCAGCACGAGGTAGGGGCCGGTGTCGCTCGGCAGGAACGTTGCCAGCTCCATCGCGCCCAACAGTACGTTCTGGTGGGGCCAAACGGATGCTCGCAACTATCAT
>JBHEMJ010000126.1:0-3026 GCA_046262655.1 Solirubrobacterales bacterium
CCCGTGAGGTTCTAGGTTCTCCCAGCGCTTTCTCTTTTTTGCACTCGGGGTTTCTGAATCTCCCCGAGTCATCTGACTCATACATAAGGAGAAACGCAACACATGTCATCGAAGTCTTTCGCCGATCTCGGCGTGTCGCCACCTGTTGTGGACGCACTCGCCAAGCGCGGTTTTCACACCACCTTCGCAGTTCAAGACCTGGCCATCGCCGACGTCCTCGCAGGACGAGACGTGCTGGTCCAGTCGCCGACCGGATCGGGCAAGACGCTCGCCTTCGGCGTGCCGATCGTCGATCTGGTCAAGGCCGAGGCGCGACGCCCGGCCGCCTTGGTGCTCGCGCCGACGCGTGAGCTCGCCGAGCAGATCGTCGACGACACCCAGGCGATCGCCCACTCCCGGGCGCTAAAGGTCGCCTCGGTCTACGGCGGGGTCGGCCTCGCCGCCCAGGCCAAGCGGGCCCGAAACGCGCACATCATCGTCGCCACTCCCGGGCGCCTGGAGGACCTCCTCCAGCGCCGCGAGATCACCCTCGAGCACGTCGGCATCCTGGTCCTCGACGAGGCCGACCGGATGCTCGACATGGGCTTCAAGCCGCCCGTCGACCGGATCGTCAAGCAGATCCCGGGCAAGCGCCAGACGCTGTTCTTCTCGGCCACGCTCGAGGGCGCGGCCGGACAGCTCGCCAAGGCCTACACCCATGACGCGGTGCGCCACGTGCACGCCCCGGTAGTGGAGAAGAGCGCCCGCACCCAGCACCGCTTCGTCCACGTCAGCCACGAGGCCAAGGTCAACGCCCTGGTCTCAGAGCTCGGCGTGGCTGACCGCACCCTGGTCTTCGTCCGCACCAAGCGCGGCGCCGACCGGCTGGTCAAAAAGCTCTCCCAGCAGAAGGTCCAGGCGATCGCCATGCACGGCAACAAGTCCCAAGGCCAGCGCCGGCGAGCCCTGGCCTCCTTCGAGCGCGGCGAGGTGGAGACGATGGTCGCCACCGACGTCGCCGCCCGTGGCATCGACGTCGACGACATCACCCACGTGATCAACTTCGACGCCCCCGAGGACCAGGACACCTACGTGCACCGCACCGGGCGCACCGGCCGGGCCGGCCGCGCCGGCGCCGCGGCGAGCTTCGTGCTTCCCGACCAGCACCGCGACATGCGCCGGATCGCCGCCGCGCTGGGCCTCGAGCGCGAGTTCGACGCCGAGGGCGGCCGTCCCCACGCCGCCGAAGAGTCCCGCGACCGTCCCCGGCGAGAGGGCGGGCGACGTCCGTCGCGCAACGCCCGTACCGCGCGCAGTAACGGCAACGGCAACACCAAGAGCTACGGCGGCCACCGCAAGGGCCAAAGCCGCTCCAGCGGCCGGCCCGGCGGCCGCGCCAAGCACCGCTAGAGCAGCACCGCTAGAGCAATATAAGAAGGGCCGCCATCCTGGCGGCCCTTCCCATTCGGCTCCCTAGACGGGCAGGGGGTTCGTCAAAAAGGAGCCTGTACTTGGGGGTATGGGTCCAGACGACGGGAGGCGCCAACATTCGGCAAACGCCTGGAACCTATGAGCCGAGAGAAGTTCGGGCATGCGCCCAATCTGGGATCTCCCGGTTTCCAGAAGTATCGGCAGCGCCCGGGGTTAAGTAAATACTCAAAAAGCCTGAACTGGCCGTCCGGCCAATCGGGTCAGGCAGGGGCCATCGCGGTCGCCATCGCCGAGCCCCAGAGGATGTCGCGCTCGGAGGCCTCGATCTCCCCGAGCCCGAAGGCCCGCATCACCTCGACCAGGATGACGACGCCGGCGACGATCGTCGGCGCGCGGCCGGGGTGCAGGCCGGTCACCCTGAGGCGCTCGGGCAGCGACATGGTCGCCAGGCGCGAGAGCTTCTTGGAGATCGTGGCGAGTGAGAGGCGGTGGCCGTGGACCTTTTCGGGGTCATAGGGATCGAGCTCGAGGTCGATCGCCGCCAGCGAGGTGGGGGTGCCGGCGACGGCGATGCCGTGTTCGGCCACTGCGCCGGGCTCGGAGCCGACCGCCTGGTCGATTTCGGAGCGCACGTCGGCGGCCAGCTCCTCCATCGCCGCGGCGGAGGGCGGGTCGGCGCTCAGGTGACGCTCGGTATGGCGCACGGTCCCGACCTGCAGCGAGGCATGGAAGGTGACGCCGGGGCCGCGCCCGCAGATCAGCTCGGTGGAGCCGCCGCCGATGTCGAAGACCAGCGTGTTACCGGTCGAGTCACCGGGCACCAGCTCGCCGGATGTGTCGGGCTCGCGGCCGGCGGTGGCGCCGAGGTAGGTGAGGCCGGCCTCCTCCTCGCCGGAGAGCACCCGGGCGTCGAGGGCAAAGCGCTCGCGCAACTCGGCGAGGAAGGCGTCGCCGTTGCTCGAGTCGCGCACCGCGCTGGTGGCGAGCGCCGAGACGCGCTCGACGCCCAGCTCCTGGTAGATCGAGATGTAATTTCCGACCGCTTCGCAGACATCCTCGATCGCGTCGGAGGAGAGCTGGCGGCTGAGATCGACGCCGCGGCCGAGGCGGGTGACGGTATTTCGCCGCTCGATTTCCTCGACGCGGCCGTCAATGACGTCGGCCACCAGCAACCGGGTCGAGTTGGTGCCCATATCGATGACGGCGACTCTCACCGGCTCCTCCTGACGTGTTTGTGGCCGGTGTTGGGCACCCGCCAATCCTAGTCGCGCGCCGGCCTTCTACCACGGCCGGCTATGGCCCCGGCCGGCGCTGGTCAGCCGGCCGGGCAGGCCGGGCCGCTTAGAAGACGCGGGTCAGCAGCCAGAGCACCACGAGCACGACGATGACTACACCGATCCACCCGAGTCCGAGTGCCGCTACTGGGATTGCTGCTGCCATTTGATCTCCTCCTTGGTTGTGTGCAAGCCGGCCAGCATCTACCCCGGACCCGATGCCGGTAAACGGCTCAGCTGCGGGCGGGGCTGTGTTATTTGATTGGTTCAGGTGCGCGGGTTGGCGCGTTCGTCGACCATCACGCGATCGCGGCGATGCAGGCGGTCGCTCCAACGAGCTTC
>JBHEMJ010000127.1:0-5124 GCA_046262655.1 Solirubrobacterales bacterium
GCCCCGGCGACCGAGGTACCGCCGAACTTCATCACCACTGTCTGGCGCTGTGAGATGGGTTGCATGCTCTGAGCATAGGCAAGCCTTTCTCCGGTCGCGCACGAATGGAGGCAGAGGAGATGACACCGCCGAGTCGATCCCGGCCGGTAAGGCGTGTATCTATGTGATACATTCGCCGAGCATATGGCGCCGCCGCCCCCGACACCCCTAAACAACACGGCGGTGGTCATCCTCGCCGTTCTCAACCGGGGGCCGCGCTCGGGCTACGACGTCAAGGCTTTCGTCGACAAGTCGGCACGCCACTTCTGGGCTGCGAGCTACGGGCGCATCTACCCGGAGTTGAAGCGCCTCACCGAGGCCGGCCTGATCGAGGGTGCCGACGACTCCCAAGGAGCCCGCCCCAAGACGATTTACTCCCTGACCGAGAAGGGCACCGAGGCGCTGAACCGCTGGTACGCCCGGCCGCCCGAGACCTTCGAAATGCGGGATGAGGCCCTGCTGAAGATCTTCTTCGGCGGCGCCTTCGACCCCGGGCTGGTTGAACAACACATCGACGCCCGGCGCCGAGAATCCGAACAGAAGCTGGTCCGGCTTCGCGAAGTCGAGCCTCACGTCGAGGAGCTTTCCGCCGCGGATCCCTACCCCTATGCAGTCCTCCGGGGCGGCATCGAGATGCACGAGTCGATTCTCGCTTGGTGCGAGCGCACCGAGCGGACCCTGGCCAAGACCACCACCGGAAGGAAAGGCTGATGTTCGACGCACTTGCACGCCTGGCAACCAACCGCGCCAAGTTCGTAATTTCGCTGGCGGTCATCGGTTCGATCGCCGCCGGGGCAATCGGCGGCGGCGTCGCCAACAGGCTCGACCCCTACGGCGCTGATGACAAGACGACGGAGAGCATCCAGGCCTCAAACCGCCTCGAGGCGGCCGGCTTCCGCGACGTCGGCGTGATCGTGCTGATCGAGGGCGGCAACGTGGAGCGCCCCGCGACCAAGACCCGGGTGGCGAGGCTCGAGAAGGAGCTGCGCGCGAACCAGGACGTGGCCGAGGTGACCGGCTTTTACGACACCGGCTCCCGTGACTTCGTCTCCACCGACGGCAGCAAGACCTACCTCGGGGTGGCGTTGCGCGCGACCGGAGACAAGGACCGACAGACCGCCGCCGAGGATATTCGCAAGGAGCTCGAGGGCCGGGGCGGGATCAGCGTCGGCGGCATCGGCCTTGCCCAGCAGGAGGTCAACGACCAGGTCGAGAAGGACCTCCAGAAGGCGGAGATGCTCGCCTTCCCGCTGCTCTTTTTGCTCTCACTGCTCTTCTTCCGCAGCCTCGTCGCCGCTGCCCTGCCGTTGCTGATCGGTGGGCTGGCGATCGTCGGCACGCTGTTGATCCTGCGCATCGCCAGCGAATTCGGCTCGATCTCGGTCTTCGCGCTCAACCTGACCACCGGGCTCGGTCTCGGGCTGGCGATCGACTACAGCCTGTTCATGGTCTCCCGCTACCGCGAGGAGATAGCCCGCACCGGGCCAGGGCTGGAGGCGATGCGCCGCACGATGGCCACCGCTGGGCGCACCGTGCTGTTCAGCTCGCTGACGGTGACCGCGGCGCTGGCGTCGCTGCTGGTCTTTCCGCAGCGCTTCCTCTACTCGATGGGTCTGGGCGGCTCGCTGGTGGCCATCTTCGCCATGCTCGTGGCACTGACGGTGCTGCCCGCGATCCTCGTCCTGCTAGGCGAGCGTGTCAACGCCTTCGCGCCCAAGTTCCTGCAGCGCCGGGCGAACCGCGATGCCCGCCCGACCACCGAGGGTTTCTGGTACCGGCTGTCGCGCTTCGTGATGCGCCGGCCGCTGCCGATCGCCACCGTCAGCGCCGCGGTGCTGATCGCCATCGGCATCCCCTTCCTCTCGATCAAGTTCACCTCCGTCGACCCGCAGATCCTGCCCGCGAGCGCCAGCGCGCGCCAGGTTGACGATGTGCTGCGCGCCGACTTCCCGCCAAACCGCGATGTCCCGATCCGGGTCGTGGTCGAGGACGCCGCCCCGGCGGCGGCGGCCAACGTCGCCCGTGAAGTCGAGGGCGTCGAGGGCGTGGCGGCGGTACAACCGCCGAGGGCGATTGACGCCCAGACGACGCTGGTCCAGGTGGTTTCCGAGAACCCGGCCAACTCCGAACCGAGCCGGGCGCTGGTCCGCAAGCTGCGCGACTTGCCGCCCCCTCCCGGCGCCCGGATACAGATCGCCGGGAGCACCGCGGAGTTCCTTGATTTCCAGCACAGCTTGGTGCGGCACATGCCGCTGGCATTGGCGATCGTCATCGTCTCCACCCTGTTGATCCTGTTTCTGATGACGGGATCGGTGGTGCTGCCGATCAAGGCGCTGCTGATGAACGTGCTCAACCTCAGCGCCACCCTCGGGATCCTGGTGCTGATCTTCCAGCACGGTCACCTCGAGGGCTTCCTCGATTACCGAAGCCAGGGAGCGCTGGAGCAGACCATGCCGGTGCTCTTGTTCGCGGTCGCCTTCGGGCTTTCCACCGACTACGCGGTCTTCCTGCTCTCGCGGATCAAGGAGGCCCGCGACGCGGGCGCCTCTGATTCCGAGTGCGTGGCGATCGGGCTCGAGCGAACCGGGCGTATCGTCACCGCGGCGGCGCTGCTGTTCGCGATCGCGATCGGCGCCTTCGCCACCTCGCAAATCATCTTCATCAAGGAGAACGGCATCGGCACGGCAATCGCGGTACTGCTGGACGCGACGATCATTCGCGCCCTGCTGGTCCCGTCGCTGATGGAGCTGCTCGGGCACTGGAACTGGTGGGCCCCGCGCCCGCTGCGCAAGCTGCACCACAGGGTCGGCCTCTCCGAAACGGCGCGTGCATAAACCGCCACCTCCTCGGGCTACGCCCTGCGGGGGTGCCGGGTTGCAACGCGGGCGCAGGGGATGCCAAGCGAGCTCACGGTTGGCTTATTCTCCTTGGTCCGTGAGCATTGCCAGCTCCATATTCCTGATCGCGGTCGGCGCCATCCTGCGCTATGCGATCAACGTCGATTCGAACGCGATCAGCATCCCGACGGTGGGGCTGATCCTGATGATCGCCGGTGGCGCCGGCCTGGCGCTGTCGCTGCTCTACGAGCTGCTTCATACCCGTCCCGCCGCTGCGCCGCCGCCCGATGACTACGTCGGCCCGGACGACCGCACCCGTCGCCTCCGCTAGGCGACCGACCTACGACCAGCGAGGGCCTTTCCGAGGGTGACCTCGTCCGCGTGCTCGAGGTCGGCACCGACGGGCAGGCCGCTGGCCAGGCGCGTGATCGAGGCCGTGCCGCCGCGCAGGGCGTCGGCGATGTGCATCGCGGTCGCCTCGCCGGTGGTGGTCGGGTTGGTGGCGAGGACGACTTCACGCACCTCCCCGTTGGTGCGAACCCGCTCGAGCAGCTCGGCGATCTTCAGGTCCTCGGGGTCGATGCCGTCGATCGGAGAGAGCGCTCCACCGAGCACGTGGTAGAGGCCGCGGTACTCGCCGGTGCGCTCGATCGGGATCACGTCCGCCGGTTCCTCGACCACACAGATCGTGGCCTGCTCGCGACCCGCGTCGGCACAGATCCGGCAGCGCGGGCCCTCGGCGAGGTTGAAGCAGACTTCGCAGAGGCCGACCTTCTCCTTGACCTCGCGGATCGCGTCGGCGAGGGCCATCGCCTGGGAGTCCTCGGTGCGCAGGATGTGAAAGGCGAGGCGCTGCGCCGTGCGCTGGCCGATCCCGGGCAGGCGGGCGAGCTCGCTGATCAGCTGGCTGACGGGACCGGCGTACATCGCTAGATGATCCTCAGCCGCAAGGCGGAAAGCTGCCCCGGAGGGCTCACTACATGCCGGGCAGACCGGGCATGCCCCCCGGTCCCCCGAGCCCACCGGTGAGGGCGCCCAGCTTGGACTCGGCGAGCTCCTGCGCAGCACGGATCCCCTCGTTGACCGCGGCGAGGATCATGTCCTGGAGCAGCTCGGCGTCCTCGGGGTCGATCGCCTCAGGGGAAATCGTCAGCGAGAGCAGCCGGAGGTCGCCACTCAAAACCACCTTGACCATGCCGCCGCCGGTGCTCGCCTCGACCGTCTCATCCTTGAGCTGCTCCTGGGCCTTCATCATCTCGGCCTGCATCTGCTGGGCCTGCTTCATCAGCGCGCCCAGGTCGGGCTGTCGCGGCGTCATCCCTCCGCCCTCCTTTGAGCTTGGTCAGAAACTTGGCCTTCGACCTCGCGGGCATCGAACTTGGTCTTGATCAACTCGAGCAGCTCCTCCTCGCTGACCACGGGGAGCTTGTCGGCCGCCTCCTCGGCGTCAGCATCGAGCAGCTCATAAACCGGTCGCAGGCTCTGTCCGACGATTGCCTTCAGCGAGCCGGCCAGGTGATCTACATTCGCCCGGGCCTCGGCCTTGCGCTTGTTGAAAGTGGCCGAAGCCGGGAAGCCGATGCTGAGCACCGATTTCTCGTTGTCGACCCGCAGCGGCCTCGCGCCTTCGAACACGCTCGAGAGCACCTCCGACCCCGACTCCCGCAGGTGCTCGACCACTGCCGGCCACAGCTTGGTGACCCGCTCGAGGTCGATGCCGGTAGCTCCCGCGGTTGGTGGGGGGCCGGCGGGTAAGGCCCCCTCCTGCTCGACTGAAACTGCGGGACTCGCGTCGGGGGCCTCCCCCGCCGGCCCATCGACAGCCGGTGGTGCTTCCTGCTTTGCCTCGGGCGGTCCTTGTGGCGGTGCTTCGAGTGGATCCCGTGTCGGCAGCCCGGAAGTCTCCGGAGTCTGAGGCTCAAATGCTTTCGGCGGCGGCGTGGGGTCGGTGGTGGGGGGCGGGCCCCCACCGAGTCGGAGTTCTTTCGAGAGTGGGGGTCCGCCCCCCGCCGCCGGCCCCTCCGACCCCTCCACCCCCTCTTCGAGCCTCTCGATGCGGCGCAGCAGAGCTTCCTTGGAAGCGTCCAGGCTGGGGCGGGCGACCTTGAGGAGGGCCACCTCGAGGGAGAGGCGCGGGTCGTCGCCTTCTCGGATGGCGGCGGCAGCCGCCGAAAGCGAGTCGATGGCGGCGATCAAAGAGGACTCGGGGACGCGGGAAGCCTGATCACGCAGGCGGTCGGGTTCGGAG
>JBHEMJ010000128.1:0-8021 GCA_046262655.1 Solirubrobacterales bacterium
ACGGCGGGCCTGCCGACGATCCAGCTGGGCCGGCACCTGCAACCGGCAGAATAGGGAGCGATGACGGTTACATTCGCCGAAAAGCTGGCCCGCATGCCCCACTACGAGCCGGGCATCCCGCTCGAGGACGCACGTGCCGCCGCCGAGGACGGCGAGGCGGTCAAACTCGCCTCCAACGAGTCGCCGTTCGGGCCCCACCCGGAGGTGGTCAAGGCGATCCAGGGCGCCGCCGCCGGCGTCAACCGCTATCCGGACCCGGGTGCCCGGCGGTTGCGCCAGGCGATCGCCGATCGCCACGACCTCGACCCCGGCCGCGTCACCCTGGCCAATGGCTCCTGCGAGATCCTGCTCGCGGCCGCCGAGGCGCTTTGCGAGCCCGGCTCGGAGATCGTCTACGCGTGGCCCTCGTTTTCGATCTACCCGTACCTGCCGGCCCTCTCCGGGGCTCGCCCGATCACCGTGCCCCTCGACAAGAACGACAAGCACGACCTCGGGGCGATGCTCGGCGAAATCACCGCCGCGACCCAGCTGCTGGTTGTCTGCAACCCCAACAACCCGACCGGCACCTGCCTGCCGGCGACCGAGATAGCGGACTTCTGCGATCAGGTCCCGGCGCACGTCACGGTGATCCTCGATGAGGCCTATATCGAGTTCGCCACCCTCGACGACCCCGACACCACCGTCGACCGCCTGCTCGGGAGGCCGAACGTGGTTCTGCTTCGCACCTTCAGCAAGGTTTACGGATTGGCCGGGCTGCGGGTCGGCTACGCGCTCTGCTCTCCGGAGTTCCGCTCCGCGGTGGACGCCGTGCGCCAGCCCTACAGCGTCAACTCGATCGCCCAGGTGGCGGCCACCGAGGCAATCCGCCACCAGGACGATGTCGCCGGCCGCGTGGTCAACAACGCCGCCGAGCGAATGTTCACCGAGCAGGGCATCGCCCAGCTGGGTCTGAAGATGGCCGATTCGCACGCCAACTTCACCTGGATAGAGCTCGGCGAGCTGGACGAGGAAGAGGTGGTCGAGGGCCTGGCCCGCGCCGGGGTCGCCGTGCGGGCAGGAACCCCCCTGGGCGGCCCCGGTCACCTCCGCGTCACCTACGGCACTCGCGCCGAGAACGAAAAGTTCATCGCGTCCCTGGCATCCGTGCTACAAACTCTGAAGTGATGAAGCGCGCCGACGCCATCCGCAGCGCCCAGAGCGAGCTCGCGCCCGCTCCCTCGTCGGCTGCGCGCCCCCGCTTTTATTTCTGGCGATTTAGCTAGGCGTCCGGCCCGCCGCAACCGCGGCACCGCCTGAAAGTATCGCCCGCCGGACGCCTTCCCAAGGACCTCGCCCGTATCAGTGGAAAGAAGGCTTTCGGATGAAGACGATCGACATGAAGGACTCCAAGACGACAAGACACTCCGACCGGGTTCGCGACCAGCGCATCGAGCAGGTCGTGCCGCTGGTCCCGCCGGCGGAGATTCTCGACGAGCTGCCACTCGGCGCCGAGCAGCAGCAGGCCGTGCTCGACGGCCGCGCGGCGGTGACCGACATCCTCGACCGCGCCGATGACCGCCTGCTCGTCGTCGTCGGGCCGTGCAGTGTGCACGACGTCGGCGCCGCCCTCGATTACGCGAAGCGTCTCAGCGAGAGAGCTTCCGAGCTGCATGAGGACCTCTGCCTGGCCATGCGGGTGTACTTCGAGAAACCGCGGACCACGATCGGCTGGAAGGGCCTGATCAACGACCCGCACCTCGACGGGTCCGGCGATGTCAACACGGGGCTGCGGATGGCGCGAGAGCTGCTGCGAGAGGTGCTCGATCTCGGCCTGCCGATCGGCTGCGAATTCCTCGACCCGATCACGCCGCAATACATCTCCGACCTGGTCGCCTGGGGCGCGATCGGCGCCCGCACGACCGAGAGCCAGATCCACCGCCAGCTCGCCTCCGGTCTTTCGATGCCGGTCGGCTTCAAGAACGGCACCGACGGCAACGTCAAGGTCGCTGTCGATGCGGTTCGCGCCGCCATCTCGCGCCACGCATTCGCCGGCGTCGACATCGACGGTACGCCGGCGATCCTCCATACCGAGGGCAACTCCGACTGCCACGTCATCCTTCGCGGCGGTCGGGGAGTGCCCAACTACTACGCCGAGTCCGTCGGCGAGGCGCTCTCCCAGCTCCAGGGGGCCGGCCTGCCCGACCGGCTGATCATCGACGCCTCCCACGAGAACAGCGGCAAGGACCACACCCGCCAGCCTCGGGTGATCGACGACGTCGCCGGCCAGATCTCGGATGGCAACCAGGCGATCGTGGGTGTAATGCTCGAATCGTTCCTGGTCGCGGGTCGCCAGGATCTCGACCCCGGGCGCCAGATGGTCTACGGCCAGTCGATCACCGATGCCTGCGCCGATTGGGATACAACCGTCCTGATGCTCGACCGGCTGGCCGCGGCCGTGCAGAAGCGACGTCAGGTCGGCTAGCCGCCATGAGGATCGCCGTCCTCGGGGTCGGGCTGATCGGAGGCTCGATCGGGCTGGCCGCCCGCCAGCGGCTCGAAGCCGAAGTCACCGGCTATGACCCCTCCGCCGAGGTTCTCGCACGCGCTCTCCAGCTCGGCGCGGTCAGCGAGGTGGCAAGCTCGGTGGCCGACGCCTGCGCCGGAGCCGAGCTGGTCTTCTGCGCGGCGCCTGTCGCCGACCTGCCCGACCTGGGGCGGGAGGCGCTGGCGGCGAGCGGCGCGGGCGTGGCGGTCACCGACGTCGGTTCGACCAAGCAGGAGATCGTCGAGCGCCTCGGCCACGAAGCCCGGTTCGTCGGGGGTCACCCGTTGGCGGGGGCGGAGACCGCGGGGGTCGAGCACGCGCGCCCCGAGCTCTTTGAAGGCGCCCGCTGGTATCTGACCCCGACCGAGAACACCGAGGGGATCGCCCTCGATCGCCTGCAGCGCGCCATTTCCGAGCTGGGCGCCCGCCCCCAGGCGATCGGCGCCGGTGCCCACGATTCGATGATGGCGACGATCAGCCACCTGCCCCACGCGATCGCCAACGTGCTCGCCGGCCAGGCCGCGGCGCGCCTCGGTGAGGGCGCCGAGCGGCTGCCCGAGGTCGGGCCCAGCTTTCGCGATACGACCCGCGTCGCCGGCGCCAATCCGGCGATCTGGGGAGACATCTTCGCCTCCAACGGGCCGGCCGTCGCCGCGGAGATAGACGCCATCGTCCAGCGACTCGAGGAGGCCGCGCGGCTGCTGCGATCCGGTGACGCAGAGGCGTTGGCCGCCTGGCACCGGGACGCCGGCGCCAGCCGCCGCGAGCTGCTCGACGCCAAGCTCGAGGGCGGCGCCCTGCGCGAGCTGCGGATTCGCGTCCAGAACCGCCCCGGCGTGCTCGCCGAGCTGGCTCTGGCCCTCGGCAACGCCAACGTCAATATCGAGGACATGTCCCTGTCGCCGGCCGCCGACATGCGGTCGGGGGCGATCTCCGTCTGGGTCGCCGGCGAGCAGGAGGCCGAGCGCGCTGCCGGGCTGGTCCGCGGGCTTGGCCACGACGTTTCTCTCGTTGCGGCATGAGGGGGCGGTAGATGACGAGTGTTCGCTTCGACCCGGCGCCGGGAGCGCTGCGTGGCACCCTGCGGCCGCCGACCGACAAGTCGATCTCCCACCGTGCGGCGATCCTGTCCACGATGGCTGAAGGCCGCAGCACGATCGAGGGCTACCTGACCTCCGCCGACACCCGCTCGACCCTGTTCGCGATGGAGGCGATCGGCGCCGAGGTGACCGTCACCCAGGGCGAGCAGGGACGCCACCGGGTCGAGATCGAGGGGGTCGGCCTGCGCGGTGCCGGGGCGGCCGAGATCGACGTCGGCAACGCCGGCACACTGCTGCGCATCCTGCCGGGCTGGCTCGCCGGGCAGCCGAAGGGTGTTTGGCGTCTCGATGGCGACGCCTCGATTCGCACCCGGCCGGTGGATCGCATCGCCGAGCTACTACTGGAGATGGGCGCCTCGGTCACCTGCCGATCCGGGCGCCTGCCGCCGCTTCACCTCGAGGGCTCCCAGCTGCACGGGATCTCCTATCAGCTTCCGGTGGCGAGCGCCCAGGTCAAGTCGTGCCTGCTGCTCGCCGGTCTGATCGCCGAGGGCAGCACTGAGGTGATCGAGCCGGTCGCCACGCGCGACCACACCGAGCGCATGCTGCGCGCCCGGGGGGTCGAGGTGGAGGAGTCTCGCTCGCGAATCATCGTCAAGCCTCCGCAGCGCATCGAGGCCGCCGATACCGAGGTCCCCGGCGATCTCTCGTCGGCCGCGTTTCATCTCGCCGCCGCGCTGCTGGTCCCCGGCAGCGCTGTGATTCTCGACGGTGTCGGCCTCAACCCGACTCGCAGCGGCTTCTTGGCGATTGCCGAGCGGATGGGCGCCCGGATCGAGCTGGATCGTGCTCCCGAGAACGTCGGCGGCGAGCCGATCGGCCGCATCGCTGCCCGTCATTCGGAGCTGACTGCGACCACGGTCGGGGCCGCCGAGGTGCCGATGGCGATCGACGAGCTGCCGCTGGTCGCACTGCTCGGCTGCTTCGCCGATGGCGAGACCCTGGTCACCGGCGCCGAGGAGCTGCGCGCCAAGGAATCGGACCGCATCTCCGCAGTGGTCGAAGGCCTCTCCGGCCTGGGCGCCGACATCGAGGAGCTCGCCGGCGGCTTCGCGGTCCGCGGCAGCGGGAGTCTCCAGGGCGGCACGATCGATTCCGGAGGCGATCACCGCATGGCGATGCTCGGCGCGGTCGCCGGGGTGGCTTCCAAGGGAGGAGTGCGGGTGAGCGGCTTCGATGCCGCCGGTGTCAGCTATCCGGCCTTCGAGGCCGATCTGGCCTCACTTTGCCGGAGCTGAAAGCCCGGACGCGGGCCGGGAGGCCCTCAGTCGGAGGTGTCCTCGCGAGGGTGGCCCCTGCCGGGCCATGGCGAGAGCACCAGCAGTAGCCGCGAGTCGGTTTTGGCGATGATCTCGTGACGCTCGTTCGGGTCGAAGATGGTCAGCATTCCGGCACCGCCGCTCGCGGATTCACCGGCGGCGTCGCTGATCTCGATTTTGCCGGCGGCGACCAGCAGCCACGCGCGTTCGTGGACCTGGTGCTCGCCGAGCTTCTCGCCGGCGGAAAGCTGAATCAGGATCGCCCTGCCCTCGGACTCTGTGTCCAGCACCACAGGCTTGGAGGACTCAACCTCCACCTCGTTGATATTCCAGCTCTGCACCCTGGCGGCACTCTAACCTGGCGCGCACGATGGTGATCGCGATCGACGGGCCCGCAGGGGCGGGAAAGTCCACTGTGGCTCGTGCCGTGGCGGCGCTGCTCGGTTACACCTATCTCGATTCGGGCGCGATGTACCGCAGCGTGGCCCTGGCCGGCCTGCGCAATGACGCCGATCTCGACTCGGCGACGGCGATGGGGCAAATTGCCGCGGCGATGTCGATCTCCTTTGCCGACGGGCGGATCGAGGCCGACGGCCAGGACGTGAGCGAGGTGATTCGCACCCCGGAGGTGACGGCGGCCGCCTCGCGGGTCTCGGTTCACGCCGAGGTGCGCGAGGCAATGGTCGAGCGACAGCGTGCCCTGATCGAGGCCGGCCGCTACGTCGCCGAGGGCCGCGACATCGGCACCGTGGTCAGTCCCGAGGCCTTGCTCAAGGTCTTTCTCACCGCCAGCCCAGAGGAGCGGGCGCGCCGTCGCGCCGCCGAGATCGGCGAACCGGCCGCTAGCGTGATGGCGGCGCAGCGCGAGCGCGACGCACGCGACCGTGACCGCGAGCACGGCGCTATGCGCGCGGCCGAGGATGCGGTCGAGCTCGACACCACCGGGCGCAGCGTCGAGCAGGTCAGCCGGCAGATCGTCGAGCTGGCCCGGGAGAGGGGGCTCGCATGAGACCCCACCGGGGTCCTCATCAACGTGGTCGGTCCCTCCGGGGGGCTGCGCGATGAGACCCCACCGGGGTCCTCATCAACGTGGTCGGTCCCTCCGGGGGGCTGCGCGATGAGGCCCAAGATTGCGGTGGTCGGCTTCCCCAATGCGGGCAAGAGCACGCTCGTCAACCGCCTCGCCGGGGGCCGCGAGACCGTTGTCCACCACGAGCGGGGCGTCACTCGTGACCGAAAGTCGGTTGCGGCGAACTGGAACGGTGTCGATTTTGACTTGATCGACACGGGTGGGGTGGACCTCGCCGAGGGCGACCAGCTCTCGCAGGCCGTCCAGTTTCAGGCCCGGACGGCGATTGAAGAGGCTGACGTCGCGCTGCTTGTCGTCGATGCCGCCGCGGGGCCGGGACCGGGCGACCTTGAGCTCGCCGCCGAGCTGCGTAAGAGCGGGCGCCCGGTCGTCGTCGCCGCCAACAAGATCGACGGAGTCGCCGCCGAGCCATTCGCCGCCGAGCTCTACCGCCTCGGCCTCGGCGAGCCGATCCCCGTGTCAGCGGCCCACGGCCTCGGCACCGGCGACCTCCTCGACAAGGTCGTAGAGGCGCTCAAGGAGGCGAGTATTGAAACGACCGATCCTGCCCCGCCCCCGCAGGCCCTGACCAGACAGCCCCGCAGGGCGAAGCCCGAGGAGCTGTCGGTTGACGAAGCCCAGAACGCGGGGGCTGATGGCGATGCCGAGGAGCTGTTAGTTGACGAAGCGGAGGAGGTGCTGGCTGATGCCGTTCCCCGAATCGCCATCATCGGCCGCCCCAATGCGGGCAAGTCTTCGATCCTCAATGCGCTGCTGGGCAGCGAGCGGGCGATCGTCTCGCCGGTGGCGCACACGACTCGCGATTCGATCGATACAGAGCTCGAGCACGGTGGCCGGCGCCTGGTCCTGGTCGATACGGCGGGCCTGCGCCGCCGCGCCAAGGTCGCCGGGACCGTCGGCTACTACTCCCAGCTGCGCACCGAGAGCGCGGCGGAGCGCGCCGACGTGGCGCTGGTCATCTGCGATGCCTCCGAGGGTGTCACCGCCGAGGACATGCGGGTGGCCGAACTGGCGATGCGCTCCGGCTGCGCGACGCTGATCGTGCTCAACAAGTGGGATCTGCTGGAGGGCGATCCCGAGGCCTCGGGGGTTGGACCGCAGGGAGAGAGGCTCGAGGACGCACGGGCGCGGGTCAACGCCAAGCTTCGACTGCGCCCGCCGCTGATCACCACCTCCGCGGTGAACGGCCGCAATCTCGACAAGCTGCTCGCTGCCGGGCTGGCGCTTGCCGACCGCGCGGCGATGCGGATCCAGACCTCCGAGCTCAACCGCTTCGTCGCCGAAGTCGTGGCCGAGCGACAGCCGCCCCAGAAGCGCGGCAAGCGCCTGCGGCTTTTCTACGCAGCGCAGGTCGAGACCCGGCCGCCGCGGTTCGCGATTCAGGTCAACGACCGGGGCGCGATTTCGCGCGACTGGGCCTTTTTCCTGGAGAACCGGCTGCGCCAGAGCTATGGCCTGGAGGGGATTCCGCTGGTGATCGACTACATTCCTCGCACCCGCAGGGCTCGGCCCGATCGGCGCCGGTCCGACTCACCGCAACCCCGGCATCGGCTATAAGCAGCCGCGATGCCAAGACCCCGATGGCCCCGGCGAAAGCTCGGCAGGCCGGATAAGAAATCACGCGGGCCCAAGCGCCCGTCCCTGCGCCTCAAGCGCCCGTCCCTGCGCCCCAAGCGCCCATCCCTGCGCCTCAAGCGCCCGAAAGTGGACCTCAAACGCCCGAGCCTGCCTCATGACATCCGTTTCCGGGCCACGACCCGGGTCAAGGCCGTCGGCTACGGAACCCGCGAGCAGGCCTGGAAGCTTTCGCGAGGCGCCGAGCGGCAGGTCGAGAAGCCTGTGCGCGATTTCTGGGGCCGGCGCCAACCGCGCACCCGGGGCATCGTTGTTGGCGTTGCGGCCCTGGTGCTGGCCGTCTCGGTGGTGTTACACACACCCTTTCCGGGGGTCCCGTGCCAGGTCTCGCGCGTCAAGGAGTGCGCTCCGACCGACCACACGCTGTCGATGGTTCCCGCCGACGCGCTGCTCTACAGCCACCTCGCCCTCAA
>JBHEMJ010000129.1:0-3780 GCA_046262655.1 Solirubrobacterales bacterium
TCGCCTCGCTCCAGCACCGTCTTAGGCAGCTCCCGCACGTGACCGCCGTCCAGTACGTGGACAAGAAGCATGCCCTGAAGATCCTCCGTACCCGGGTGAAGGGCGATTTGAAGAACTCGATCTCCCAGCTGAGGAACAACCCCCTGCCGCGCTCGTTCAACGTCAAGGTCGACGATGCCAACAACCTCGAGGCGGTCCGTCAGGAGATCGTTCCTCAGGGATCGGCAGGCCAGCCCAAGCCGATCAGCCCGATCATCCAGGAGGTCACGGACTCGCGCCAGCAGGCAGCCACGATCCGCCGCGTGACGAGCGCGGTGGAAATCGTCCTCGGCGTCATCGCCGCTCTGCTCCTGATCGCGTCGCTGCTGTTGGTGGCGAACACCATCCGCCTTTCGATTTACGCGCGCCGCCGCGAGGTCGAGGTCATGCGCCTGGTCGGCGCCACGAACTGGTTCATCCGCTGGCCCTTCGTGCTGGAGGGGCTCATCGTCGGCCTCGTCGGCGCCGGTGTTGCGGTCGGCATCCTCTGGCTCGGCAAGGTCACGATCGCCGACCCCCTCTCGGAGAACCTCGATCTCGTCGCTAACCTCCAGACCATGGGATTTGCTCCCCTGGTGGCCATCTTGGCAGGCGCGGCGATGGCGGTTTCCGCCCTCGGCAGCGGAGTGACGCTGCGCCGCTTCTTGCGGATCTAAGTTTGAGCGCCACGCCATCCCGGCGCACCTTCGCGCTCGGCTTCATCGCCGGCGCGGCTCTCGCGGCGGGCATCGCGCTCCTGGCGAACGCCGGCGCCTGGCCGTTCGGCTCATCGTCGCCCGACGCGGCCGACGAGGTGCGCCAGGTGATCGAGGACAACTACTACCGCCCGGTCGACCAGAAGGCCCTCGACGAGGCTTCGATCAACGGCATCCTCCAGGACTTCAAGAAGCGCTTCGGCGACAAGTTCTCGCACTACTTCAACGCCAAGACCTACGCCGCCTTCCAGTCGGCGACGAGCGGCGAGTTCCAGGGAATCGGCCTCACCGTCGCGGGCGTGAAGCAGGGCCTGCGGGTTGTCCGCGTGATCCCCCACGCCCCTGCCGAGCGCGCCGGGATCCAGCGCGGGGACGTCATCGTCTCGGCAGCGGGCCACCCGCTGGCCGGTCTTTCGGCCGACGCCGGTGCTGCCCTCATCAAGGGCGAGCCGGGGACGCCGGTGGACCTGAAGATCGATCCCGAGGGCGGCGGGAAGATCGAGGCTCTAACGGTGAACCGCGCGAGGGTTCGCCTTCCGGCAGCGCACGGAACGCTTCGGCACGTCGATGGTCAACCGGTCGGCTACGTTCGCTACCTGACGTTCAGCTCCGGGGCCCACGGCGAGCTCGAGAAGGCCATCCATGGTCTCGACGACCGCGGCGCGAAGGGGTTTGTGCTGGACCTGCGCGGCAACGGCGGCGGGCTGCTGAATGAAGCGGTCCTGTCGGCGAGCCTGTTCCTCGACTCCGGCCAGCTCGTCGTCTCGACCAAGAGCCGGGTGCAGGGCTCGCGCAAGTACGACGCGGTGGGACACCCGCTGCCCGCGAAACCGCTCGTCGTCCTGATCGACCACGAGACCGCCTCCGCGGCGGAGATCCTCACCGCGGCGTTGGCCGATCACGGGATCGCGACCGTCGTCGGCACCCGCTCCTATGGCAAGGGGGTCTTCCAGGACGTTCTGCCTCTCGACTCGGGAGGGGCCCTGGACCTCACGGTGGGCCGGTACTTCACGCCCGATGGCACCTCGCTGGCAGGCAAGGGAATCCAACCCGACGTGCGGGCGAAGGACGATCTCCACACTCAGCCCGATGAAGGGCTCGCCCAGGCGCTCGCGGTCCTGGGCAAGAGCATCGGCTCCAGATCAAAGTGAGCCCGCGCCGGGCCGCACTTGGCCGCCGCGTCGGCGCAGTCGGCGGCCGCGGTCGCTTTCGCACGGTCACGCCACTTTTCGAGCGCGGCCCCGAGGTCGGCGTCGGTCGTGGATCGGGGAATGCCGCGAGCGGCGAGATCGTCCTGGCTGACTTCGGGCCCCAGGGCGCGAGGATCCTGCGCTCGCTTGGCCGAGCCGATCGTGCCGCCGACATCGTCGCGGCGCTGATCGACGATGCGGGCCTTCGCCGCGGCTTCGGCCGTGCAGTCGAGAACGAGGCACGGGATTCAGCTCTGCGAGCTGCCGAGGGAGCCGACCGCCGGACCGATCTCACAACCCTGCCAACCTTCACGGTCGATCCGGCCACGGCGCGCGACTTCGACGATGCGGTGTCCGCGGAGCGCGAGGGCGATGGGGTCGTGCTTCGCGTCCACATCGCCGATGTGGCCGCCCACGTGCGCCCGGGGAGCAGGCTCGACGGGGTCGCCTCACAGCGCGCCACGAGCGTCTACGTGCCGGGAACGGTTGAACCGATGCTGCCGCCTTTGCTGAGCGACGAGGCGTGCAGCCTCGCCCCGGGCGTTGAGCGCCTCGCGGTGACCACGGAGATGCATCTCGATGCCCGGGCCCGGGTGAAGACGGTTTCGTTTGCCCGCACGCGGATCCGCTCCGACGAGCGCCTCGACTACGACCAGCTCGACCGGGTCTTCGCCGGCAGCGAGAGCGCTCCGGCATCTGTGGCGATGCCTCTGGAGATGGCGCGCGAAGTCGCTGCGGCACTCGCCCAGGGCCGCCGTGGCGCCGCGCTGGAGATCGATTCGGCCGAGCCGGAGTTCGTCTTCGACTCCGAGGGCAACGTCACGAGCGCGCACTCGGTCCCGCAGACCGAGGCCCATCGCCTCATTGAGCAGCTGATGGTGCGCAGCAACGAGCTGGTGGCAGCGCATTGCGAGCAGCGCAAGGTCAAGACGCTCTACCGGGTCCACGACCAACCTGACCCGGCGCGAATCGAGCGCCTCATCGAGCAGCTCGCCTCGCTTGACATCCCCACGCCCCCGCTCCCCGCCAAGCTGGCGCGCACCGATGCCGGCCGGCTGGCAGCCGAGGCGAGCCGGTTGGTCTCGCGCGAGGCGGAGCGGCGCGGCCACGGCCGCAACGCCTACACCAGCCTGGTCCTGCGCTCCCTCAAGCAGGCCTTCTACACGCCACGCAACCTCGGGCACGCGGGGCTTGGCAGCCCCGCGTACTGCCACTTCACCTCGCCGATTCGCCGCTATCCGGATCTCATCGCCCACCGCGCCCTGCTCTCGACGCTCGGTCTGGGGGAGACCGAGCCCGATGGAGGCGAGGTGAGCGAAGCCGGCTGGCATTGCTCGGAGCGCGAGCGCGAGGCAATGGGGATCGAGCGCTCGGCCGACCGTGCCTGCGCTGCCTTCCTCCTTGGCCGTGAGCTCTTCGAAGCCGGATGGGGGGCGAGGTTCGACGGGGAGGTTTCGGGGGTCATAAGCGCCGGCGCCTTCGTCCGTTTCCGCGGCGAGCTGGCCGACGTCTACGAGGGGTTCCTGCCGGCGCGGAGAATGCCGGGCGACCGGTTTCACCTGAACGAGCCCGAGACCGCATTGGTTGGGCGTCGCACCGGCACAACCCTGCGGCTTGGGGATCCCGTCACGGTGACGGTCGACTCGATCGAGGCCCCACGGGGCCGCGTCGACCTCGTCCCCGTGCCGCTCTCGTAACGTTCACGAGATGGCCAAGGGCAAGCGCAAGCTGGCGTCGGGAGACGTCGCGACCAACCGGCGAGCCTCGTACAAGTACGAGCTCGTCGAACGGGTCGAGTGCGGAATCGAGCTTCGCGGCAGTGAGGTGAAGTCGCTTCGCGACGGCAAGGCGCAAAT
>JBHEMJ010000130.1:0-8916 GCA_046262655.1 Solirubrobacterales bacterium
CTGAACATCTTCTTGAGGGCGCCCGGCGGCTGGGCCCGCGACTTGGGCAGCTCGACGTCTGCCAGCGCCACGGGCTCCTCGATCTCCATCACCTCGAACCCGAGCCGCTCGCCGGCGGCCCTGGCGATTCCCTCGAGGCCCGCCCGGTCGAGCTGCTGGTGCTCATAGCCCCAGCCCCAGTGCTTGAGCCGGCTATTCATCGCCACAGGGGTCGGGCTACCAGTGCACGCCGCGCATCAAATAGGCGAACGCGACACCCTCGCTCGACAGCTCCTCATCCTTGCCCTTCTCCTTGCCGTCCTTGCCCTTGCCCTTGGCGGCGCTGGATTCGGGGAACAGCTTGAAGGCGGTGTTGAGAAGCGCATCGGAGGCCTTCGGCGCCAAGTTGTAGAGCAGCTCGCCGAAGTTGCCGAGGCGGGTGGCGATCTTCTTAGGCTTGCGAATCATCGCGTCGACGATCATGTCGGCGGCTTCCTCGGGCGTGATGGTCGGGAAGGCGTCGTACATCTTGGTCGGCGCGATCATCGGGGTCCGCACCAGCGGCATATGGATCGTCGTCAGGTGCACCCCCGAGTCGACCACCTCGGAGGCGATGCAGCGCGAGAAGGCGTCGAGCGCCGCCTTGGAGGCGACGTAGGCCGAGAAGCGCGGGGTGTTGGTCTGCACGCCGATCGAGCTGACGTTGATGATGTGCCCGCCGCGCTTGCCCTTGGGACCCTTCTGCATCTCGGGCATCAGCAGCAGGATCAGCCGCACCGCGCCGAAGTAGTTGAGCTGCATCGTGCGCTCGTAGTCGTGGAAGCGGTCGTAGGCGAGGTTGATCGAGCGACGGATCGAGCGTCCGGCGTTGTTGACCAGGATGTCGACCTTTCCGTGCTGCTCGAGCACCTCCGCGGCCATCCGCTCGATGTCGGCGATCTCGGAGAGGTCGCAGCGGTGGATGTGCGCCTCGCCCCCGCCCTCGGTGATCTCGGCTTTCGTCTCCTCGAGCTTCTCCGGCGTGCGCGCCACCAACAGCACCTTGGCCCCCGCCTCGGCAGCTTTCAGCGCTGCGGCCCTGCCGATCCCCGAAGAGGCGCCGGTGATCATCACCGTCTTGCCCCCGATGGCTCCCGACAGCGAGCGGTCCTTGAACAGGTCGGGATCGAGGTGGCGCTCCCAGTAGTCCCACAGCGTGTCCGCATAGCTGGCCAGGGGGGGGACCGCGATCCCGGTTCCTTCGAGCGCCTTCTGCGTGTTGGTGGAATCGAATGAGGTCGGGTAGTTGATGTAGACGAGCACCGAGCGGGGAATGCCCAGGTCGGCGAGGACCTGGTCGGTGATCCGCTTCACCGGTGGCAGCATCGTCACCCCCGTGCGCACCTGTTTGGGGACCATCTCGAGCATCTTGGAGTCGATCCGCATCGCGGCCTCGGGGGCATGCGCGGAGCGGGCGAAAATGTTGACCAGCTGGCCCGCGGTGACCGGGTTGGGGTCGGTGAGATGGAAGACCCTGCCGTCGAGGCCATCCTGATGGGCGATGTGGTCCATCGCCGCGGCCACGAAGTCCACCGGAACGACGTTGATCTCCTTGCCCTCGATGCCGATCCCGGGCATCCAGGATGGCACCAGGTTGCGAGCTCGCTGCAACAGCTTGAAGAAGTAGTAGGGCCCGTCGATCTTGTCGATCTCGCCGGTCTCGGAGTGGCCGACGACGATCCCGGGCCGGTAGACGCGCCACGGGACCTTCGACTCGTCGCGGACGACAGCCTCGGACTCATGCTTTGTCTGGAAGTACGGATGGTTCTCGACGTCGTGGGCCTCTTCGAACATCTCCTCGGTGAAGGTGCCCTTGTAGAGGCCGGCCGCGGCGATCGAGCTGACCATGTGGAAGTGCTTGGCGTCGATATCGGCGGCGAGCTCGATGGCGTGGCGGGTGCCCTCGACGTTGGCGACACGCTGGCTCTCGGCGTCGGCGGTCATGTCGTAGATCGCCGCCAGGTGGAAGAAGTGCTCGATCTCCCCCTTCAGCTCATCGACCTGCTTCTCGACGCCGAGACGTGGCTGGGAGAGGTCGCCGATCACCGGCACGATGCGCTCGTCGTCGGCGCCCCAGCTGTTGCGCAGCTCCTCGAGGCGTCCGCGGGAGCCCTCCCGGACGAGGACGTAGATCGTCCCCTCGCGCTTGAGCAACAGCTCGATCAGGTTGCGCCCGATGAATCCGGTCGCGCCGGTGACGAAATAGCTCATCTCACCTCTCTTCCTGGGTCGCTCTCCTCAATCGGACCCTATACATACGCGCGCCGTGCTTCATCATTGGGGAGTGGCTGGGTTCTCCATCGATCCGACCGGGAGACCGGACCCCGACCAAGCGGCGCGAAAAGGGGTGGCCGGGCGGATCGAGCTGCGCCCGGCGGCCAAGGCGACGCTGCTCGGCACCCGCTCGCTGGCCTGCCCCGACTGCGAGATGCCGTTGGCGATCTCCGAGAGTCTCGAGTGGAGCAAGCCGGTGCAGTGCCCGTTTTGTGATGCGGTGGCGCCGACTCGCAGCTTTATCCGCCGACACGGCTGGCCCGAGGTGCGGCTGGTCGCCAGGCTCGATTGAGAGGCGATCGCGCGCTTTGGGCGCCATCTGGGAGATGCAAGGAGCTGACCACTGAACCGGCGTGGCCGGTGGTGGCCTGGCCGCGGCGAGGAAGGTCATAGAGTAGGACGGGCGATATGGCAACGACGTCAACGGTGAAGGTCGTGATGCCCGAGATGGGCGAGTCGGTGAGCGAGGGCACCGTGCTCGAATGGCACGTGGACGAAGGCGAATTCGTCGAGGAAGGCCAGACCATGGTCGAGATCTCGACCGACAAGGTCGACGCCGAGGTCCCCGCACCCGCGAGCGGCGCCGTGACCAAGATCAGCGCCCAGGTCGATTCTGTGGTGGCGGTGGGCTCGGTGCTCGCCGAGCTCGACACGAGCGGCGTGGCGCCCGACGACGGCGACGAACAGCCGACCTCAGCGCGAACCGACGAGCCGGCCGCAACACCAAGCGCCGGCAAGCCGGGGGATGGATCGGAAGACGGGGAGGCGATCACCGAGGCCGGCGCCTCCTCCGGAGTCCGCCAGGGCAAGACCCTGCGGATCACGATGCCGGAAATGGGCGAGTCGGTCACCGAGGGAACGGTTCTGGAGTGGCGCGTCAGCGAGGGCGAGGAGGTCGAGGAGGGGCAGACCGTGGTCGAGATCTCGACCGACAAGGTCGACGCCGAGGTCCCGGCCCCGTCCCCGGGAGTGATCACCAAGATCGTGGCGCAGCCCGATGAGACGGTCAGCGTAGGGGCTGTCTTGGCAGAGATGACCGCGGGCGCCGCCAGCGGCCCGGGGGGCGGGGCCGCTGGGGATCGGTCCGGCACTTCGACTGACACTGATCTGACTCGTGCCGGGCCCGCCCCCGACACCGCCGCCGCGTCTGAGGGTGAGGGCGACGGGAACGGGGCCAAGGCAACACCGGTGGCCCGTCGCATCGCGGCTGCCGAGAACATCGATCTCTCCACGATCGAGGGCTCCGGCCCCGGTGGGAAGGTGACCAAGGCAGACGTCATATCCGCGTCCGGCTCCTCCGCTTCGCGTCCGGGGCCGGCCGGTCAGGGCGCCAACGGACTGGGCTCCTTGAACGAGGGAGAGGCAACGCCCCTGCGCGGCCCGGCGGCGATGCTCGCCAAGGCGATGGACGAGTCGCGCTCGATCCCAACGGCGACCTCGTTTCGCACCCTCGCCGTGGATACCCTCGACGCCAAGCGCAGGGCGCTGAACGGGGTGCTCAAGGAGCGCGCGATGAAGGTCTCCTTCACCCACCTGATCGCCTGGGCGATTGTCCGCGCCGCCACCGAGTGGCCTTCAATGGGGCGGGCTTTCGAGGAGCGCGAGGGCAAGCCGTTCGCGATCGAGCCCCGGGGCATCGGGCTCGGGATCGCTGTCGACGTCGAACGCAAGGGCGGTCGCGGCCTGATGGTGCCCTGCATCAAGAACGCCGACTCGCTCGACTTTGCCGGCTTCCACTCCCGCTACGAGGAGCTAATCACCAAGACCCGTGAGAACAAGCTATCGCCGGATGACTTCCTTGGCACCAACATCACCTTGACGAATCCCGGCGGCCTCGGCACCGTCGCCTCGGTGCCGCGCCTGCTCGCCGGCCAGGGGACGATCGTCGCCGCCGGCTCCCTGGCCTACCCGGTCGAGTGGGCACACCAGCCGGCCGAAAAGATCAAGGCGCTCGGCATCTCCAAGGTGATGACCATGACCAGCACCTATGACCATCGCATCATCCAGGGCGCCGAATCCGGCTCCTTCCTGCGCCGCATCGAGGAGCTGCTGCAGGGAGAAGACCAGTTTTACGAGTCAATCGCCACCGATCTCGGCCTCGAACCGGGCACGGTCACCAGTGCCCACCCGGCCTCCGCTTCGGCCCCGCCGCTGGTCTCGCAGGGGTCGGCTGCCGCGGCAGCGCCATCCCAGGCGCCGGACACCGACCTTCTGCAGGCCGTGCAGGCCGCCACCTCCCTGCTCAAGGCGTACCGCACCCACGGCCACCTCGCCGCCCGCCTCGATCCGCTCGGCTCCGAGGCCAAGGGCGACCCGGCGATCCAACCCGAGAACCTCAACCTGACCCCCGAGCTGATGGGCAAGATCCCCGCGGAGATCCTCCGCATCGGGGTCGGTGGCGAGACCCTGCTCGAAGCGCTGCCGCGGATGCGCGAGGCCTACTGCGGCACGATCGGCTACCAGATCGAGCACCTCTCCTCCCACCAGCAGCGCATGTGGCTGCGCGAGATGATCGAGACCGGCTGGCACCGCAAGCCGCTCGACGAGCAGGAGAAGAGCAGGCTCCTCGAGCGCCTGGTCGAGGTCTTCGGCTTCGAGCGCTATCTCGAAAAGGCCTACCTGGGCCAGAAGATGTTCTCGATCGAGGGACTCGACGCCATCGTGCCGATGCTCGATGAGCTGTTCGAGATGGCCCACACCGAAGGCGCCGAGGAATGTGCGATCGGCATGGCCCACCGCGGCCGCCTCAGTGTCCTCGCCCACAACCTGGGCCGCCCGGTGCAGTCGATCATGGCCGAATTCGAGGGCTCCAAGGCCCTGGAAGCCGTCAAAGCGGTCGCCGCCATCCCCCACGGGGGCACCGGCGACGTCAAGTACCACTACGGCCACAATGGCACTTTCACCACGGCCGACGACGAGCAAATCCGCGTCCGCCTCTATCCCAATCCAAGCCACCTCGAATTCGTCAACCCGGTCGTCACCGGCGCCACCCGCGCCGCACAGACCGAGCACTCGGGCTCCTCGATCGACCACGACCCCTCGGTCGCGGTACCGATCCTGCTTCACGGTGACGCCGCCTTCCCCGGGCAGGGCGTGGTTGCCGAAACGCTCAACCTGCAGTCGCTGACCGGCTACACGACCGGCGGCACCATCCACATCATTCAGAACAACCAGATCGGTTTCACCACCGAGCCACAGGAGAGCCGCTCGACCCCCTATTCCTCCGACATGGCCAAGGGCTTCAACGTGCCGATCATGCACGTCAATGCCGATGACCCGGAGGCCTGCATCGCCGCCGTGCGACTGGCGATGGGCTACCGCCAGCGCTGGGGCCGCGACGTGGTCATCGACGTGATCGGCTACCGGCGCTTCGGCCACAACGAGACGGACGAGCCTGCTTACACGCAGCCACTGATGGCGGCCAAGATCAAGGAGCATCCTCCGGTCTCCGAGCTCTATGCCGAGAAGCTGGTCGGCGAGGGAGTCGTCAGCCCCGGCGACGTCGAGGCCAAACGCGCCCAGCGCCAGGACTCCCTCGGCGAGAAACACAAAGAGCTGAGGCGCAAGATCGAGGCCGGTGAATACGAGGACCCGACGGGAACCGGGACAGGCACCGGCGAGCTCGACCGGACCGCCTCGCCGGCCGTGGAGACCGCGGTCGAGGAGAACAGGCTGCGCAAGCTCAACCAGGAGCTGTTGCGGGTCCCAGACAGCTTCACCGTGCACCGCAAGCTGCGCAAGCCCCTGGAGAAGCGCACCGACGCGATGGACAGCGGTGGCATCGAATTCGCCCACGCGGAGGCCCTTGCCTTCAGCTCGCTGCTGACCGAGGGCGTTCACGTGCGAATGACCGGCCAGGACACCGAGCGCGGCACTTTCTCCAATCGCCACCTCGTCCTGCATGACGAGAAGACCGGCCTGCGCTATGCGCCGATCCAGAATTTGGATCAGGCAAAGGCGCCGTTTGAGCTGCACAACAGCCCCCTCTCGGAAGCCTCCTGCCTCGGCTTCGAGTACGGCTACTCTGCGGCCTCGCCCGAAAGCTTGGTCATCTGGGAGGCACAGTTCGGTGACTTCGGCAACTCCGCCCAGGTGATCATCGACAGCTTCATCACCTCGGGCGAGGCCAAGTGGGGCCAGATGACCCGGCTGACCCTGCTTTTGCCCCACGGCTACGAGGGGTCGGGCCCCGAGCACTCCAGCGCCCGCATCGAGCGCTTCATCCAGCTCGCGGCCGAGGGCTCGATCCGGATCGCCAACCCGACCACGGCCGCTCAGTACTTCCACCTGCTGCGCCGCCAGGCACGGATCCAGAAGGCGCGGCCGATGGTGGTCTTCACCCCCAAGGGCCTGCTTCGCCTGCCGCGCGCCGGATCGACCCTCGAGGAGCTGACCGAGGGCCACTTCCACTTCGTGCTCGACGACTCCAGCGCCGTGAAACGCCGCGAGCAGGTCGAGCGCCTGGTCCTCTGCAGCGGCAAGGTCTACTACGACATCGACGCCAACGAGAAGCGCGCCGAGTCCGAGAACGTCGCCGTCGCCCGCGTCGAGCTGCTCTATCCCTTCGCCAAGGAACAGCTCGGCAAGCTGATCGCCGAGTACCCGAACCTCAAGGAGCTGATCTGGGCGCAGGAGGAGCCGCGCAACATGGGGGCCTGGAGCGTGATGTCGCGCCGCCTGCCCGATCTGCTCCCCGAGGGCGTCGAGTTCCGCTACGTCGGCCGCCCGCCGCGCGCCGCCCCCGGCGAGGGCTATGCCGCCGCGCACGCCCGCGAGCAGGAGCGGATCGTCCTCACCGCCCTGACGCCCGGCCAGGGCGCGCGGCCGACATAAATCGCCGCCTCCCCGGTTCGACTCCGCCGGATCAGGGTCGACCGGTGAAACATGGCTAGATCCTCAGAAGCACTCAGAAAGCCGGTCCCCGGTCGGTACTTCGAGATCGTCAAGATCGCGAGCTACGTGGAGCTGGTGCTGTTCAGCTCCCTGCTCGTCGTATGGATCGTGCCCGGCTACAAGCAGGCAACCTCGCTGCTCGGCCTCTGCCACGGCCTGGGTTTTGTTGCGCTGTGCCTCCTGATCTGGATTGCGGTGCTGCGCCGCGAGGCTCCGTATCCCCTGCTGGCGGCGACCCTGACCCCGGCCGGCCCGTTTGGCAGCGTCATCGGCATCACCTTGATCGAGCGGCGCGGCTGGGGGGTCGCGCCCCGCTCGGAGACCTCCGAAACGGGGGGTTGACAGAATCCGCCCTAAGGGGGGATACTGGCCGCAGCAGGGACTGAACAGCAGTCTTTGAAACTTCGTCCCCGGGCTAGTCCCGCCTCCGGGGGCGAACGCGTCGGATATCCCTCCCTGGCTACCGACGCGCAGGCGTGGCGCGGGCCGTGTGGACCCCCTGCCTCCCGCGGCCCCGCCGCGCCACCATTTACCGCCGCTCCTCCGCTAGCCCTGTGACTTCAGGTCTCTCAACACCCTGCGCAGGATTCCCCCGTGGCGCAGGTAGGTGACCTCGTTGGGGGTGTCGAGGCGCACCCGTGCCTCGAATGAAACATCGTCGGCTTCCTCGCGCGAAGCGGTCACGGTGACCGTCTTGACATCTCCGTCTTGCAGGTCCGAGACGCTGATCGCCTCCTCTCCGCTGAGGCCCAGCGACTCGACCGTCTCGCCCTCGGGCAGCTGCAGCGGCACCACGCCCATCCCGATCAGGTTGGAGCGGTGGATGCGCTCGAAGCTCTCGGCGATCACCGCGCGCACGCCGAGCAGCGCCGTCCCTTTCGCCGCCCAGTCCCGGGACGACCCGGAGCCATATTCCTTGCCGGCCAGAACCACCAGCGGTGTACCCGACTCGGCGTAGGCCATCGCCGCCTCGTAGATTGTCGTCTCGTTGCCCTCGGGCAGCTTCTTGGTGAAGCCACCCTCCTTCGCGGCGAGCCGGTTGCGCAGCCGGACGTTGGCGAACGTGCCGCGGATCATCACCTCGTGGTTACCGCGGCGCGAACCATAGGAGTTGAAGTCACGCGGCTCAACGCCGTTGTCAATCAGCCACTTGCCCGCCGGGCTGTCCTTTTTGATCGCGCCGGCCGGGGAGATGTGGTCGGTGGTGACCGAGTCGCCCAGCACCGCCAACACCCGGGCGCCGGTGATCGGCTTGATCGGCTCGGGCTCGGTGCCCATCCCCTCGAAGAAGCTCGGTTTGCGGACGTAGGTCGAATCGGGCCACGTGTACTTGTCGTCGGTGGGGATCTCGATCTGCTGCCAGCGCTGGTCGCCGCTGAACACATCGGCGTATCCCTCGCGATACATCTCGGCGCGCACCGCCTGCTCGACTGCGGCGGCGATCTCCTCGGTGCTCGGCCAGATGTCTGCGAGGTGGACCGGCTCGCCGTCGGAGCCGGTGCCCAGCGACTCGGTGGTGATGTCCACGTCCATGCGGCCGACCAGCGAGTAGGCGACGACCAGCGGCGGCGAGCAGAGATAGTTGGCGCGCACGTCAGGGTTGATGCGGCCCTCGAAGTTGCGGTTGCCAGAGAGCACCGAGCAGACCACGAGATCGTTCTCGTTGACCGCCGCGGAGATCTCCTCGGGCAACGGGCCCGAGTTGCCGATGCAGGTCGTGCAGCCATAGCC
>JBHEMJ010000131.1:0-2850 GCA_046262655.1 Solirubrobacterales bacterium
GTGGTGGGCCTCGAAGCTGCCGTCGGGATGAGCGAAGGTGGCGACGACCTCCCAGAAGGGCTTGGCCACGTGGGCACGGCGCTCGAGCTCGCGCTCGACGATCAAGCCCAGGGTCGGGCTCTGCACGCGCCCGACCGAGAGGAAGTTGGAGCCGAACCGCCGGGTTGCGCGCGAGACCGCGCGGGTCAGCGTCGCGCCCCAGATCAGGTCGATGTCCTGGCGCGCCGCGCCGGCGTTGGCGAGCGGCATCGACAGCTCGTCGAGCTCGTTGAACGCGCGCTCGATCTCGTCCTTGGTCAGGGCGGAGTAGCGGGCGCGCTTGACCCCGGCCTTGGCGGCGTCCTCCAGCGAGGCGCCGAGGTGCGGGTTGGCCTGGAGGATCTCGCTGAGCGCCTCGAGCCCGATCAGCTCGCCCTCGCGGTCGAAGTCGGTGGCGATCACCAGGTCGTCGGCGTCCTTGGCCACCTTCTTGATCGCCTTGACTACGTTCTTGTCGGTCGGCTGCTTGATCAGCGGCGCGTCGATCAGCTCGCGCGGGTCGATCTGCTGCCAGCTCTTGTAGTCCTCGGGAAAGGCCGGGTTGAGCACGTGGCCCTTGAGGCCGATCGTCGCCTCGGGGCCGTTCGGGCCCTCCCAGGTGTAATAGGGCGTGCGGAAGCTCGCCTCCTCGGTGGCGGTGCCGCCGGAGAGGATCTCGGAGATCTTCTTGGCGCTGTTGTTCTTCTCTGTGACTATCAATCTCATTGCGGCGCGAGGGTAGCAGGGGCCCTGGAGCGCTCCCGCCGGGTGGCCGCGCGGCTGATCCGTAGGATCAGCCGCCATGAGAGTGGTGGTCAGCGGCGGCGCGGGGTTCATCGGATCCCACTTGGTGGACGCCCTGGCCGCCCGTGGCGACCAAGTCCTGGTGCTCGACGACCTGTCCACCGGGCGGCGTCAGAACCTCGATCCGGCCCTCGCCGCGGGCACTCGGCTGGCTGAGACCGACGTTGCCGAGGGGAAGGCCGTAATCGACGCCGTCGCCGCTCACGCTCCCGAAGCCGTGTTCCATCTCGCCGCCCAGATCGATGTGCGCGTCTCGGTCGCCGACCCCGGCTTCGACGCCCGCACCAACGTGCTCGGTACGGTCAACATGCTCGAGGCCGCGCGGCGCGCCGGGGCACGGCGCTTTGTCTTCTCCTCCACCGGCGGGGCCATATATGGAGAGGGCGACGATCGCCCGCTGCCCTTCGCCGAGAGCGCCGTGTGCCTGCCCGACTCGCCATATGGGCAATCGAAGCTGGCCGCCGAGGGCTACGTCGAGCACTACCGCCGCGTGCACGGGCTGGCGGCGACCGCCCTTCGCTTCGGCAACGTCTACGGCCCGCGCCAGGACCCCCACAGCGAGGCGGGCGTGATCGCGATCTTCTGCGGGCGGGCGCTGGGCGGCGGCCTGCCGACCGTGTTCGGCGACGGACGCCAGACACGGGACTACATATATGTAGGGGACGTGGTCAGCGGCCTGCTGGCTGCGGCCGAGGCTGGGGCCCCGGGGCCGCTCAATCTCGGCACCGGCGCCGAGACCGACGTCCTGCGCCTGGTCGAGCTGATCGGCGCCGCGGCCGGGCGCGAGGACTTCGAGCCGGAGATGCAGCCGGCCCGCGAGGGCGAAGTACAGCGCACGGTGCTCGACCCCTCCCTGGCCGAGAGCGAGCTCGGCTGGCGAGCCGGGACCGGCCTCGAGCGGGGGCTCGAGCTGACCCTCGCAGCCCTGCGCGAGTGAGCCGCGACAGGCCCGGTGCTAATGCTCGGGCGGAGTGCCGAAGGCGGTCGGCGAGAGCTCGGCCGGGACCTCGAGGCTGAAGGCCCGCGCGGCGGCCAGCTCGGGCTCCTGGGCGAAGCTGAGTGGCTCGGTGGCCAGGCGGCGCTGAAAGGCGGTACGGGCCAGCTCGGTATCGCCCGTCAGCATCGCGAAGTTCAGCAGCTGGTCCCAGACGCGGTAGTTGTCGGGCTGGGTGCGAGCGGCGCCCAGCAGCAGCTCCCGGGCTGCAGCCAGGTCGTTGGCTTGCTGCTCGAGCGCCGCCGCGGCGAAGGCTGCGTTCTCGTCGAGAGGGTTGAGGCGATGGGCCGAGAGGGCCTCATCGATCGCCGGGTCGAGCGCCTTGACATCACCTGGCGGTGCCTCGGCTGCCTTGGTCAGCGCCTCGAGGCGGCGGTGCTCGGAGAGCGCCGGCAGCTCGGCCGACACGGCGATGACGACGGCGAGCAGAGCCGCGGCGATGGCCGCCGGCAACGACAGCACCTCGTTGAGGCGGCGCCGGGGATCGGTCGGTGGGCTCGGATCCAGCCAGCGCCGCCCCTCCTTCCAGGGCGAGGCGGCGATTGCCAGGGCCGCCAGCGCCGGCAGGGTGAGGGCGGGTATCTCCCAATCCCAATCCACCAGGCAGTGCACGCCCCAGGCCGCTCCGGCGGCGAGCAGGGCGACGCGCGCGGCGCGGTCGGTGGTGGTCGGCGAGCGCGTGGTGCGGACGGCGGCGGCGCCCAGCAAGCCGACGCCGCCCAGCCCCAGCAGCGCCCCGATCAGCCCGCCCTCGGCGAGGAATTGCAGCGGCACGTCGTGGACCGAGCGCACCTGGCTGGCGTACTCGCGGTACTGGTAGTGAACGATCGGAAACGAACCCGCCCCCCAGCCGGCAACCGGGCGATCCGAGAAGGCGCCCGCAGCCTCGCGCCACCAGATCCAGCGGTTTGAGCCGTTGGCCGAGAGCAGCCGCGCGGGGTCGTTGCCGATTCCGACCGGGCGGCGGAACTGGTCCCACCCGTGGGTGACGGTGCCGCTCAGCCCGCGCTCGGTGCTCGCCAGCGCCCCGGCGG
>JBHEMJ010000132.1:0-3711 GCA_046262655.1 Solirubrobacterales bacterium
GCCCGCAACTCCGAGATGCGGGCGGCCCGCGACAAGCAGCGCAAGGCACTGGCCGCGGTTCACCAGCACCACAAGGAGCTCGACGGCGATCTCTCCAAGGTCTCTGATGAGATCGCCGCGCAGCTGGGTAGCGGTCCCTCCTCTCTGCTTCAGGCGGGGCCGATCCGTGACGGCGGCCACGGCCTGATCTGGCCGGTGAACGGGCCGATCACCTCGCCCTTCGGAGGGCGCGACATCGGCGCCGGCTACGAGTTCCACCCCGGGGTGGACATCGGAGTGCCGACCGGAACCGCAATCCGCGCCGCCGCCGCCGGCACCGTGACCATCGCCGGCCCCACGGGCGGCTACGGCAACTACACGTGCATCGACCACGGCGGCGGTATGTCCACCTGCTACGGACACCAGGAATCTTTTGCCGTCGTCGTCGGGATGCAGGTCGCCCAGGGCCAGGTGATCGGAAGCAGCGACTGCACCGGCTACTGCTTCGGCCCGCATGTGCATTTCGAGGTGCGGATCAACGGGCAGGTCACCGACCCCCTGGCCTACTTCTAGGCCACCGCAGGCGTCCGCCGAGGGGGTTCGAGTTGGGCCCGCGGCAGCGTCCGGCAAGCTCGGCTCAAGTTTTCGGCCGAAATGCCGATAGATAATTGTTAATGACCACAGCGACGGCAAGAATCGAGCGCAGCTATATAGCCGGGATCGGCGCCAGCGGCGCCCTGGTGGCCGCAGCGGCCGTGGCTGCGCTGTTCCTGATCGCGGTGGTCGCTTTCAAGGCGTGGCCATCCGGGAATGGCAACCGCCAGACTGAGGCCGTACAGGTCGCCCAGACGACGCCCGTCGCAGGCACCGCGGCGGCCACGGCGCTGGCGCCGGGCGCGAACGCGGTGGCCACCAACCCGACCCCGGTCGTGCTCGCAAGGGCGGGCAACCCCAACTCCGTGGTGACCCCGGGTGACTTGCAGGCTACCGGGGGCGGGAATTCCAGCTCCGGCTCCGGCGGCGCGGTCAACGCCACCGGAACGACGGCCACCGGCCCCGTCGGGCAGCTTGTTAGCGGTCTGACCGCCACCACGGCTCCGATCACCACGCCGCTATTGCAGACGGTCGGCGGCACCCTCGGCCAGACCCTGGGAATCGCGCCGCCGCTGCTCGACGACACGCTGCCGACCGTGAACCAAACACTGGACAACATCGTCGGCGTCGTAGACGGCGTGGCCGGCAACCTGTCTCAGCCCGGCCAGCCGGCGCCCTAGCCGAGCGCGCGCTCGATCCAGCGCAGCGCCGTGGCCTGCAGCTCCGCATCGTGCTGCACCGAGCGGTGATTACCGCCGGGCTCGACGATCAGCTTGCGGGGTCCGATTGCCCGATCGTGAAGCTCGCGGGTCCAGGCCAACGGCACCTGGTCATCGCCCTCGGCGTGCAGGAAGATCAGCGGCCGGGGTCCGATCAGCTCGACGGCCTCGCGCAGGTCGTGCTCCCCCAGCCACGCCCGCAGACCCTCGAGGTCGTGGATCCGCATCTCGAATCGGCCCCGCTTGAGCCCGCGGCGCAAACCGTCTTCGCTGGCCGGGCAAATCGCGATCACGCCGGCGATTGCCGCTGAGACGGCAGCGGCGTGCAGAGCCAAAAATCCGCCCATGCTCGAGCCGCGGACGATCACTCGCTCGGAGTCGACTCCGCGCTCGCCGGCGAGCAAAGCGGCCATCGCGACGACGTCTTCGACCGCGCCCGGGCTCATTCCCCCCTCGGAAGCTCCGTGACCGCGCGCATCGAAGCCCAGCGCCGCCCAGCCGCTGGCGCGGGCGAGACGGGCAAAGTCCGCGTGGCTCTCCTTACACGAGCCGGCGCCGTGCAAGATCAGTATTCCCGGCCACGGAGGCTCTTCGTCGGGCAGCCACAGTGTGTAGGCGAGGCCGCACTCGGTGCCTTCGCGGGAGGGCGGAGGGTGGGTCGGTGGGCGTCGGGCGGGTGGGGGCATGCGAGTGATTCTCCCTGCTCCGTCAGAATGGGCTCGATGAGCGCTCCCCAACAGACCACCCCGACCAGCGACCCGATCGCGGGCTCGCCCGTATACCCGGCGGGCAGCCGCGTCAACGGTCTCGGCCATCTCGAGGTGGGCGGCTGCGACGTGGTCGCGGTCTCCCGTGAGCACGGCACACCGGCCTACATATTCGCCGAGGATGACATCCGCGAGCGCGCCCGCTCCTACATGCGGGCTGTCGGAGAGCGTACGGGCAATTTCGAGATCCTCTTCGCCAGCAAGGCGTTGCCTGCCACGGCTGTCTGTCGACTGCTCTGCGAGGAGGGCCTGTCGCTCGACGTCGCTTCGGGCGGCGAACTGCATATGGCCCTTGCCGCTGGTGTGCCGCCCGAGCGGATCCACCTGCACGGAAACAACAAGACCGCCGATGAGCTGCGCTACGCGATCGCCTCCGAGGTCGGGCACGTGATCGTCGACTCCTTCGACGAGATCGCCCGCCTCGACAGTTTGCTCGAGCGCCCACAGCGGGTACTGATCCGGGTGACGCCGGGAATCAAGCCCTCCACCCACAGTTACATCCAGACCGGGCAGTTGGACTCGAAGTTCGGCTTTGGTCTCGAGGACGGGCTCGCCGAGCGCGCCGTGGCCCGGGTCCGAGCCGCCCGCCACCTCGAACTGGTCGGGTTGCACGCCCACATCGGGTCCCAGATCTTCGAGCTCGAGCCCTTCGCCAAGGAGATCGAGGCAATCGCCGGTTTCTGCCGGGCATTGGACCTCGAGCCCGAGCTGCTCAACGTCGGAGGGGGGCTCGGCATCGCCTACCTCGCCGGCGACGAACCTCCTTCGATCGACCAGTACGCCGAGGTGAAGGTCGGGGGCGTCCGCGGTGCCTTCGGCGAGGGGCCGCGAATCCTGATCGAGCCCGGCCGCTCGCTGGTCGGCAATGCCGGCATCACCGCCTACGAGCTGGGCACGGTCAAGGAGGTGCCGGGCGTGCGTACCTACGTGGCCGTCGACGGCGGTATGTCCGACAACCTTCGCCCGATGCTCTACGGGGGGACCTACGAGGCGCTGATCGCCGATCGCGCCGCCGTCACGCCGGACACGCTGGTGACGATCGCCGGCATGCACTGCGAATCCGGCGACATCATCCGCCGCGACGTCGAGCTGGCCGCGCCCGCCGTCGGCGACATCCTGGTCACGCCGGCGACCGGCGCCTACGGGCACTCGATGGCGAGCAACTACAACGGAGTTCGCCGACCCCCGGTGATCTTCTGCCGGGAGGGAGAGGCCCGGGTCGTATTGCGGCGCGAAACCTGGGACGACCTGCTCGCCCGCGACGTCTAGTGGCGAGCAAGGAGCCCAGCCCGATGGCGTCCCCACGCCGCCGCCCGCCGCCTGCGGATGAACGCTCGGCCGGGAGCAGCCGCACGGCGCTGCGGCGGGTAAACGTCGGCCTGCTCGGCAACGGCACGGTCGGCGGGGCGTTCCACCAGCTGCTCGCCGAGCGTGCCAAGGCGGTCACCAAGGCCACCGGGACCGAGCCGCAGATCACCGGGGTTCTCACGCGCAGCAGCGGGACCTTCGCTGAGATCCTCGACGCCAGCGACGTGATCGTCGAGCTGATCGGCGGCACCGACCCTGCCCGCAACTATGTGACCCAGGCCTTGAGGTCGGGGCGCCACGTGATCACCGCCAACAAACAGCTGATCGCCCAGCACGGCGAGGAG
>JBHEMJ010000133.1:0-3087 GCA_046262655.1 Solirubrobacterales bacterium
CGAGATACGGGAGCGACGGGACTCGAACCCGCGGCCTCCGGCGTGACAGGCCGGCGCTCTAACCAACTGAGCTACGCCCCCGTGATGGGACTGGGAACCGAGCGCGAGGCGCCTGGAGCCCAGTCCGATTCTCTCAGCTAAGCGGGCAGCTCGGCGACGTTTGTCGCAACCGGGCCCTTGGGTCCCTCGTCGGGCTCGTAGCTGACGCGGGCGCCGTCGTTCAGTGAACGAAAGCCCTCACCGGAGATCGCGGAGAAGTGGACGAACAGATCCTTGCCCCCGTCATCCGGGGTGATGAATCCATAGCCCTTCTCGTTGCTGAACCACTTAACGGTGCCTTCTGGCATTGATGCCTCCTCGGCTCAATCAAGTGCGCGAGGAGGTGCTTGATACACGATTCCTTCACACACGCTTTTGCTCATACGCGCGGCAAGATAGAGGACCGGCGCGGTCAACGGTGCCCGGCCGGGCTAGATTGCCGACGTGCGACTCGTCAGCTACCTATCGGGGGGCGCGTCAAGGGCCGGGGTCCTGACCGACGGAGGCGTGGTCGACGCCGGCGGATCGATGCGCGAGCTGCTCGCGCGGGACCATCTCGATCAGCTCGCCCACCTCGACGGCGACCCCTTGCCCGTCGATCAGGCCGAGCTGACGGCACCCGTCCCCGATCCGGAGAAGATCATCTGCATCGGCCTCAACTACCGCTCCCACGCGGAGGAGGCCGGGGTCGAGCCGCCCGCCAGCCCAACGATCTTCGGCAAGTACCGAAACGCGCTGGCGGCGCCGGGGGCGGCTGTTGCGTTGCCGGAGGCGAGCGACAAGGTCGACTACGAAGCCGAGGTCGCCGTCGTCGTCGGCCGCCGTGCCTCGGAGATCGGTGAGGACGAGGCGCTGGAGGCGATCGCCGGCTACATGCTGCTCAACGACCTCTCGGCCCGCGACCTGCAGTTCGCCACACCGCAGTGGATGGCCGGCAAGGTCTTCGACGGGTCGGCGCCCTGTGGACCGGCCCTGGTCACCCCCGAGGAGGCCGGCCCCCACAACGCGATCTCCTTCGCCCTCGATCTCAACGGCGAGCGCATGCAGGAGGGCTCGACCGACGACCTGATCTTCTCGGTGCCGCAGCTGATCGCCCACCTCTCGGCATTGATGACACTGGAGCCCGGCGACATCATCTCGACCGGCACCCCCTCTGGGGTGGGCAGCACCCGCGACCCCCGCGTCTGGCTGAAGCCTGGTGACGAGATCGTCATCTCCTCACCGACACTGGGCGAGCTGGCGACGCAGATCTCATGAAGCCCGATCCGCTCTTCTCCGGTGAGGCCCTGAAGGCCGCCGGCCTGCTGCTGGTCGCGATCCTGATCGGCGGCGTCGCCGTCGCCGTCGCCACCGGCTCGCTAAAGCTCAGCCTGCCCGACGTCAACCTGCCCGACACGAGCAGCGACACGGGGACGAACCTCCAGAACACCGATCTCTCCAGTACAGGGCGAGCATCGACGGCAAACACCTGAAAGCGTGGGCGGCCCGGGCCTGCCGATCCCCCAGGCCGCGATCGACGCCCGCAAGCTAAACGACTGCATCAGGGGAGCCGGCGCCGACCCCGACGCGATCGGTGCCTGCGTCGAGCAGTTCAGCCCCTAGCTCTGCCCCTAGCCGCCGCCGCGCTCCTGGACCAGCTTCTCGATGCGCTCGTAGACGCCGGGCGCGTCCTTCTTCAGCCGCTTGACCTCGAAGTGGCCCATGCTGATCAGCTTGACCCACGAGGTCGCGGTGACGGTGGCGCCGCGCGCGGTGTCGTCGAGCATGCCCGCCTCCCCGAAGACGTCGCCGGGACCGAGGTCGGCGATGTGCTTGCCCTGCCGGGTGACCTCGGCGGTCCCCTCCTCGATCGCGATCAGCGCCGTCGAGTAGGCGCCTTCCTTGACCAGCGCACGGCCCTCATCGAACTCTTTGGTCTCCGCGAACTGAGCGACCCTCTTCAATTCCTTGTCGGAAGCGTCCGAGAACAGCGGAATGCGCTTCAACTGGGTGGTGTCCATCCCCCTCCTTTCTCGAGTTTGCGTGGCCAACTTATCGGACTGGAATACCCCGTGGGGCGGAGGTAGAGTGGTTGCCCGGTCGTCAGCATCACCGAGGGCGGTTAGCTCAGTTTGGGAGAGCGTCTGGTTTACATCCAGAAGGTCACTGGTTCGAGCCCAGTACCGCCCATGTTCAGGTCGGCCGCCTTCGCGCCGATGGGTATTTGATGGCGACCGCCGACCTCAGCAACTTCGTTTTCGACTGGTATCCCGTCTTCGGGGTCTTTTTCATGGCCTCGCTGCTGATCGTCTTCGTGCTGCTGCTGCGCAGCACTATGCGGACCACCAAGCCGGAGACGGTGAAGGCCTCGAGAACCAAACCGGTGCTGTGGGAGGAAGTGCAGGGGGTTGACGCGGCCAAGGACGAGCTGCTCGACGTCACCGAGTGGCTCAAGGATCCAAGGCGGTTTGCCAAGCTCGGCGCCGAGCCACCCCGCGGGGTACTGCTCTTCGGACCACCCGGCACCGGCAAGACGATGCTCGCCCGCGCCGTCGCCGCACAGGCGGGAGTCGACTTCTTCTCGGCCTCGGGTTCGAGCTTCGTCGAGATGTTCGTCGGCCGTGGGGCAGCGCGCATCCGGCGCCTGTTCAGAGAGGCCCGCAAGTCCGGACGCGCGGTGATCTTCATCGACGAGCTCGATGCCGTTGGCGGCCACCGCGGCGGTGGTGGCGACGGCGGATCCAGCGAGCGCGAGCAGGCACTGAACCAGCTGCTGGTCGAGCTCGACGGCTTCGAGCGTGACCACGCAACTGTGATCGTGATCGCCGCCTCCAACAATGTCGAGAAGCTCGACAAGGCGCTGCTGCGCCCGGGGCGCTTCGACCGCCGCGTGCTGGTCGCCCCACCCGACCGTGCCGGCCGTGAGGCGATCCTCAAGGCCCACGCAAAGGGAAAGCCGCTCGCCGCCGACCTCGACCTGCGTGATGTGGCCCGCAAGACGACCGGCATGACCGGCGCCCAGCTCGCCAACGCCCTCAATGAAGCCGCGATCATCGCCGGGCGCGCCAA
>JBHEMJ010000134.1:0-7217 GCA_046262655.1 Solirubrobacterales bacterium
TCGATCGAGAAGATCGTCGCCGACGGCCAGGCCGACGGGACCTTTCGCGGCGATGTGGACGCGGCCTTCGCCTCGATGCTCTTCTACGGGGCCATCGAACAGCTGCTGACCGGCTGGATCTTCGAGGTCGTGCCCGGCGCCCCCGGCGACTTCGACCGCGCCAAGGAGATGGTGGTCGAGACGATCTGCTCGGGCCTCGAGCCCCGTCCGGCCCTGAAACCGGGAGATGCCGCCGTGATCGGCGGCTGACCATGTGGGAGTCGATGGCCACCACCCGGCGCCAGGACCGTGTGTTGCACGGCTTCGCCAAGGCGCTCAACGTGGTGATCGGGCTGCTGGCACTTCCCGCCTGGCTTTTCGGCCAGCGGATCTCCGGCCGCCTACGCGACGTGCTCGCCGCCCGCGGCGCGCGCCAGACGCGGTCCCTGCCCACACCGCCGCAGGGCGAGCGCTCGATGGCCGCCGTGATGGAGGAGCTCCGCGCCATCCCTCAGGACCTGCGGGCGAGCCAGGCCCGCGAACTGCGAAAGGGCCTGGCCGACATCTCCACCTTCGTGCTCTCCCAGCAGGCAGAGGTGACGGGCCTCGGCTACGCCTACCCGAGCCAGTTCGCCTCACACGTCTTCGCCGGCGGCGACGGCGAGCGGATCGCCGCCACCATCGGCCTCCACGACGATCGGCGACCGGCGCTGATCGTCGTTCACGGCGTGTTCACCTCGAGCCGCTTCGACTATGTGCGCCAGATCGCCGTTCGCGCCTACTACGAGTGGGGATTCAACGTGGCGGCGATCGACCTGCGCAGCTTTGGCCTCACCGAGATGACCACCTCGGCGCCTTCGACCGCCGGCTGGAAGGAGGGGGAGGACATCGTCGCTCTCGCCCGCTATATGAAAGGCCTCGGCTCGACCAGCGTCGGCACCCTGGGCATCTCCCTCGGGGGCTCCTCGGTGCTCGGCGCCTCCTACGCCGATGGGGCCGAGGAGGTGCTGGAGGGAGGCGTGCTGGCGGTCTCGCCCCCGGCCGAGCCGCGGGTGGTCGCCGAGCGGCTGTCGCGCAAGGTGCCGCGCAAACACCCCGCCTATGCGCTCAACTACGGTTTTCACGCGATGCTGACCTCGCGTGTGCGAAGTGCGCGCTGGCCCGATGAGGTCTCCAGCATGGACGACGCCCTGGCCGCGCTGGCGCCGCCCTACTACGGGCTCAGCGCCGACGAGATCTGGGAGCGCGCCTCGGCGGTCAACTACATCGGTGGGACCAAGGTCCCGGTATTGATCCTGCACCCCACCGACGACAAGATCATCAAGGTCGAGGAGGCGGAGAAGCTCGAGCGGGCCGCCGCGGGCAACGACCTGGTCCGAGTCTGGAAGTTGCCGGCGGGATCCCACGGTGCCCTCGACGCGATGGACTCCCGCTGGACCTATGCCGTCTACCGTCGGTACTTTGAGCGCTGGGCGAGTTACCCCGAGCCACGCGTGATTGAAACACCGCGCGAGCGGGAACTTGGTTTACTCCGAGGCTAGTGACCGACCCCAATCAGATCGTTGAGAGTGATGCCGTGCGCAAGCTGATCTGGGCGGGGCTGCTGGCGGCAACCGGGGCGCTGGCGACGATCGCCGCCCACCGCGCCTCCGAGGCGATCTGGTTCAGAATCTTCGACGAGGAGCCGCCCGAGTGAGACCTCCTCAGCGAGCTCGATCCCTGCGGGAGGCTGCGCAATGAGCGGCGGACCCGTCCCCCCGGGCAAAGTGCCCCCGCCGAGCAAGGTGCCACCCCAGTCCAAGGTGCCACCCGCTCCCAAGCCCGGCCAACCTGTGGGCTCTGAGGTCCCCAAGACGCCGAGGGCGGCAACCCCGCCAACCGGCGCACCGCCCGGCCCTTCGGCCCCCCCTAATGGTGGCAAGACCGTCGGCGAGCTCTTCATCGAGGTCTCCGAGCAAGTCACGGTCCTGGTCCGCGAGGAGATCGAGCTCGCCAAGACCGAGCTCACCGAGAAGGCCGGCCGCCTGTTGCGCGGCTCGGTCGTCGGCCTGGTGGCGGGGATCTTTCTGCTGTTGGCGCTGCTGCTGATCATGCACGGGATTGCGATCGTGCTCGGCGACAACGTCTTCGGCCACCGCGCCTGGCTCGGCTATCTGGTCGAGGCCGCCGCCTTTGTCCTGTTCGCCGCCGGAGCCGGCCTCTACGCCTACCGGGCGCTGAAGAAGGGCTCGCCGCCGGTGCCCGAGATGGCGATCGAGCAGGCGAAGGAGATCCGTGCAACTCTTGACTCATCGAAGGGATCTAAGTGAGCCCAGACACAGCCCATTCCCGCATCGGATCCAGCAACGGCATCGCCTCGGTGCCCCCGCCCGGCACCCGTTCTGCCGAACAGATCCGCAACGACATCGTCGCTCGCCGCCGGCAACTCGGCCGCGATGTAGACAGCCTGCGCGGGCGCGTCAATGAGCTCACCGACTGGCGGGGCCAGTTGCGCAAGCACCGCAGCGAGCTGATCGCCGGCGCCGCCGTTATCGGCGCCGTGGCCGGGACCGTCGCGTTATTGCGCTGGCGCTCCAAGCGCTAACCCCTTACCCCGCCCCTCAGCAGACCTTCCCGTTTACGCCCGTCCGGGGTGGAACCTAGCCTGGGCGACGATGGACCACAACGCGGTCTCGGTCCGGCTGATCGCAAAAGTGGTGCTGGTCACCGCGGCGCTGGTCGGCGCCCTCTATCTGATCTACCAGATCCGCTCGGTGATCGGGCTGGTCCTGATTGCGGCCTTCTTCGCCCTGGCGATCGCGCCGGCGGTCAATTGGCTCGGCGATCGCAAGGTCCCGCGGGCGGTGGCGATCCTGATCGTCTACCTCGGCGTCGGCGGCACGATCTTCGGCATCGGGCTGCTCCTGGTGCCGCCGGTGGTCACCGGTGTCGACAATCTCTCCCAGGACGCGCCCGGATACGTCGACGACCTGCGTCACAACCAGACCTTCCGCGAGTACGACGACCGCTACAACATCACCGACAAGCTGCAATCGCAGGCCGACGAGCTGCCATCGAAGCTGGGCGATGCGGCCGGCGCCCTGCAGGACGTCACCGTCGGCGTCTTCTCGAGTTTCGTGCAGTTGTTCGCGATCCTGGTCATCTCTTTCCTGCTGTTGATCGAGGGACCGGGCATGCTCAGTTTTTTTTACGCCCAGTTCCCCGTGGAGCGCTCCGAGCGCATGCGCAACATCGCCCGCGACGTTTCCGAGGCGATCTCCGGTTACGTGTTCGGCAACTTCGTGATCAGCGTGCTCGCCGGCGGCGTCACCTTCCTGACGCTGTCGCTGCTCGGCATCCCCTTCGCTGTTCCGCTGGCCTTCCTGTTCGGCTTCCTCGACCTGATCCCGCTGGTCGGGGCCACGATCGGCGGCATCCTGGTCGGCATCGTCGTCGCCTTCTTCGATTTTCCGGGTGACCTGATCATCTGGCTCGCGGTGTTCATCGGCTACCAGCAGTTTGAGAACTACGTGATCCAACCCGTCGTTTACGGCAAGGCCGTGCGCATGCATCCCCTGACGGTGATCGTCGCAATCCTGATCGGGGCATCGCTGCTCGGGATTCTCGGTGCGCTGGTGGCGATCCCGGTCGCCGCCTCAATACAGAGCGTGGTACGCGACTGGTGGAGCCACCGCCAGCTGGGCGAGGTCGTCGTAGTGAAGCCGAACCCCACCTAGGTTCTCACTCGGCGAACAGCTCTTCGGGGACCGAGCCGACGCCGATCATCCCGGGCCCGGCATGGGCGCCGAGCACCGGCCCCACCTCCGAGACGAACTCCGGATCGCGGCCGAAGATCGGTTTGCACGCCTCGATCAGCTCGCCCGCCGACTCCGGGTCCTGGATGTGCTGGACGATCCAGCCGTTGGCTCTCTCGCCGTGGCGCTGGCGGGCGTAGTCGAGCAGGCGGGCAACGGCGCGCTTACGGGTACGCACGCGCTCAACCGGCTCCACCTGCTCGGCGAAGGTGAGAATCGGCTTGATCTTCAGAGTCGAGCCGATCCACGCCTGGGCGCCGCCGATGCGCCCGCCGCGGCGAAGGTAGTCGAGTGTGTCGAGCGAAAACCAGATCTTGCCCTTATCGCGCGCCGCCTCGGCCCTGGCCACGACGTCAGCGGCCGAACCGCCTGCGGCGGCTGCCTTGGCAGCCGCAAGCTGGACCATTGCGGTTCCGCCCGCGGCGCTGACACTGTCGACCGTGTGGATCCGCTCGCCGCCCTTGCCCTCGTCGATCAGCCGCTGACGCGCCTGATTGGCCGCGTCATAGGTGCCCGAGATCCCCGCTGAGAGATGGACCGAGACGATCTCGCGGCCGGCCGCCAGCAGCGGCTCGTAGGTGGCGATGAAATCGCCGATCGAAGGCTGGGAGGTGCCCACCTGGGTGTCGCTTTCGCGCAATCGCTGATAGAAGGCGGCGTAGTCGTTGATCTCCGATTCGCGCTCCAGCTCGCCATCGAGCTGGACATAGAGGCTGACCAGGGCGATCTCGTATCGGTCGATCAGCTCGGTCGGCAGGTAGCCGGTCGTATCGGCCACGATGGCCGTGGGGACAGGACTCACGCGTGGCTTTTGTATCACCCCTACCATCATTCAACTGTGAAGACGCTCGTAACCGGCGCCACCGGCTTCGTTGGATCACACGTCGCCCGTGCCCTGGCGGCGCGTGGCGATGAGCTGAAACTGCTGGTTCGCGACCCCGAGCGGGCTGCACATCTCGCCGACCTGCGGTTCGAGCTCACCACCGGCGATGTCACCGACGGCGAGTCGGTGCGGCGGGCGATGAGCGGGGTGGACCGCGTATTCCACGTGGCCGGCACCACCTCGCACGCTGCCCGTGATCGCGAGAAGGTCTTCGAGGTCAATGCCGGTGGCACCCGCACGCTCAGCGAGGAGGCGCTGCGGGCCGGGGTGGAGCGCTTTGTCCACACGTCCTCGATCGCGGCCGTGGGGCCGGCGGAGCCGGGCAAGACCGCGGACGAGAGCCAGGCCTTCCGCGCCGGCGGGCTCGGCATCGCCTATATGAACTCCAAGCACGAGGCCGAGATGGAGGTGCTGCGCACCGCCGCCAAGGGTCTGCAGGTCGTGATCGTCAATCCTGCCTTCGTGCTCGGCCCCGACGACCCGAGCGGCACCTCGAACGAGCTGGTGCGGCGGCTGCTCACCCGGCAGATCCCGGTCTACGTCGACGGCGCGGTCAACGTCGTCGACGTCCGTGACGTCGCCGCCGGCCACCTGCTCGCCGACACCCGCGGCAGGCCGGGCGAGCGCTACATCCTCGGCGGCGAGAACTTCACCCTCCGGGAACTGCTCAGCGAGATCGGTGAGATCGCGGGGGTGCCCGTCCCGCCGATGAAGATGCCCGGCCAGCTTGCCGCCGGGGCCATGGCCGCCCTCGAGCGCGCCGGCCTGCCCACTCCGGCTTCCGAGGACGAGGTGAAGGCGGGCTCACTGTGGTTCACCTACCGGATCGACAAGGCGCGCCGCGAGCTCGGCTTCGACCCCCGCCCCTCCGAGGAGACGCTGACCGACACGGTGCGCTGGCAGCAACAGCACCTCGAGGAGGACGGGGCGCGCGAGCGAGCCACCGACGCGGCCCTGCGCGCAGGCGGCGCCGTCACCTCGGCCGCCGGGCGGGTGCCGGGGCTGTTCCGCAGGGGCGGCGATGGCTGAGGCGCCCGCCACGCAGCGGGTCCTCTACCGCTGCCCGACTCCCACCAACTTCCTCTGCCCCTGCGGCGCCGTGGAGCGTGGGCTGCGCAGGCGCGGGCTCGAGCACGGCACCGAGCGCGTCCCCTACAGACGCTCGAATCGGCCCGAGATCATCGAGCTGACCCGCCAGCAGCACGTCCCGGTGCTGGTGGACGGCGACGAGGTGATCAGCGACTCGAAGCGGATCGCGCAGTGGCTCGAGCACACATACGGAGAGATTTGAGGCCCCGGCTCCCCGGTGCTTTATTATTTGAAGCAATGAGTGAAACCACCACGGCCCTCGAGCCGATCACCCTCACCGATCGGGCGGCGGCCAAGATCAAGGAACTCCTTTCCGAGCAGACCAGCGAGCAGGCCCTGCGCGTCGCGGTTCGCGGCGGCGGCTGCTCGGGCTTTCAGTATGCCCTTGCCTTCGACCAGCGCAAGGATGACGACCACGTGTTCGAGCGTGATGGCGTCAACGTCGTCGTCGACAAGACCTCGATGCAGTTCGTCCTCGGTTCCGAGGTCGACTACGTCGACGGCCTGCAGGGCGCCGGCTTCGCGGTCAATAACCCGAATGTCGAAGCGGCCTGCGGCTGCGGCTCTTCCTTCACCGTGAAGGAAGACGCCGCCGAGCAAACGGCTTCCGTCTAAGCGCCCGCTAGCTGTTCTCGATCTGCATCGGCGGCTCTGGCCGGCCGGGGGCGACTCGGCGGGAGCCGCAGGAGCCAGATCACCGGTGGGCGCGGCTCCGAGCAGCTCCGCGAGCTCGCCGTCGGCGTGCATCTCCTCGACGATGTCGGCGCCGCCGACCAGCTGGCCCTTCACATAGAGCTGGGGGAAGGTGCGCCAGTCGGAGATCTCGCCGGTCACCTCGCGCAGCGGATCCAAGGCGGGCAGCACGTCGAGGGCGGCGTATTCGATCCCGTAGGAATCGAGGGTCTGCACGACCCGCGAGGAGAAGCCGCAGCGCGGCGACTCCGGAGTGCCCTTCATGAACAGCAGCACCGGGTTTTCGGTGATCAACTCTTGGACCTTGGTCTTGAGATCGGGTTCAGCCATCGGCAACGATTGTACGGATCGACAGCGCGTGGATCGAGCCGTCCTCGAAGCGGGCTTTGGCCGCGTCCTTGACGAGCCTGTGTTGCTCGATCCGCGAGAGCCCCGCGAACTGTGACGCCCTGACCACCGCCCGCAGGTGATCGCCGCCGCCCTCGTCGAGCACCTCGGCCTCGGCCCCGGGCAGTGCCGCCTCGATCAGTGCCTTGACGTCGTCGATCAGCATCAGGCGGAGTCCTTGACCCGCGCGTGTTCGAGCATATCCTCGACCCGCACCAGCTTCACCCGGGGGCGGCCGTGGGGCTCGCCGGCGGCGGTCTCGGCGGCGTCGATCGCTTCCCAGCCCTCGTAGGTGACAGCCTCGTGGTCCCGCTCGGCGATCAGCCGCTCGATCGCATCGGGGTCGGGGTCGGCGGGGTGCGGCATCATGCCCGCCTCGAGGTCCGCCCGCA
>JBHEMJ010000135.1:0-8133 GCA_046262655.1 Solirubrobacterales bacterium
CCCGAGCGCGAGGGCCTGCCGCAGGACGTCCTGGCGGCCTGTAAGCGTCAGGTGACGATTTCACTGCGCCCGGGCATGGAATCACTCAACGTCGCCGCCGCGGCTGCGATCGCGCTGCAGCGGATATCGTCGCCGGCCTCCGAGGTTCGAGGACCTGATGCCTGAGAGCACCGACAGAATCGCCGAGCTGCGCGCCGAGGCCGAGGCCGCGGTGGACGGCGCCGCCGGCACCGCCGCGCTCGAGGAGCTGCGGGTGCGCTACCTCGGGCGCAAGGCCGAGTTGACGATGATTCTGCGCGGCATCTCGGAGCTCCCCGCCGAGGAGCGCGGGGCAGTGGGCAAGGCCGGCAATGAGGCGCGGGTGGCGCTCGAGCAGCAGATCGCCACTCGGGAGTACGAGCTCGATGCGGCCGAGATCGTCGGTCGCCTGGCGGAGGACCGGGTCGACGTGAGCCTGCCCGGCGCTCCGTCCCGGAGCCCCGGTCACCAGCACTTGGTCACCCGAACGCGACGGCTGATCGAGGACACGATGGTCGGCCTCGGCTTCAACATTCTTACCGGCCCCGAGGTCGAGGTCGACTACTACAACTTCACCGCTCTCAATCATCCGCCCGGCCATCCGGCGCGGATGGCCCAGGACACCCTCTACATGGCGCCGGGCGCGCTGTCGGCGGCGGCTCTCGGCGCCGCCCGCGAGGTCGCCGCGGCCGCGGGCGGCATGCTCACTCCCGACGCCGAGCTGATCATGCTGCGCACCCATACCTCGCCGATGCAGGTGCGGGCGATGGAGGCTCAGGGCCCGCCGATCTTTGTCGCGGTGCCGGGCAAGGCATATCGCCGGGACACGATCGATGCCACCCATCTGCCGATGTTTCACCAGATGGAGGGCCTGGCGATCGCCGAGGACATCACCCTCGCGGACCTCCAAGGGACCCTGGAGGCGATGCTCAGCGGCCTCTTCGGCGAGGGCCGCGCGGCGCGCATGCGCCCGCACTTCTTCCCCTTCACCGAGCCGAGCGTCGAATTCGACGTCTCCTGCTACGCCTGCGATGGCTCCGGCAGGCTCGCGGATGGCGCCCGCTGCTCGCTGTGCAAGGGCATCGGCTGGGTCGAGGTCGGCGGCGCCGGCATGGTGGATCCCAACGTGCTCGGCTTCGTGGCAGAGAACGGTTACGACGCCGAGAGAGTGCAGGGCTTCGCCTTCGGCTTCGGCATCGAGCGGATGGCGATGCTGCTGCACGGCGTCCCCGACCTGCGGCTGTTCGTCGAGAACGACGCCCGCGTGCTGGGGCAGTTCTCATGAGCCCGCAGGCGAACACGGAGCGCGAATCGATATGAGGGTTCCGCTGAGCTGGCTGCGCTCCCATTGCGCGACCGACTGGGACACCGATCACCTCGCCGAGCGCTTGGCGATGACCGGCACGGAGGTCGAGCGCGTCAGCGACTTCGGCGCTCCCAGCCCCGAGGGTTACGTGGTGGGCAGGGTGATGGCGGTCTCAGAGCACCCTGACGCCGACAAGCTGCGGGTCTGCGAGGTCGACACCGGGGAAACCCGGACGATCGTCTGCGGGGCTGGGAACGTCGCAGAGGGCCAGCTGGTGGCGGTGGCGCTTCCCGGCGCGGTGCTGCCGGGCGGCCAGAAGCTGACCAAGGCGAAGCTGCGCGGGATCGTCTCCGACGGGATGATTCTCTCGGAGAGGGAGATGGAGCTCGGCGACGACGCGCAGGGGATCGCGGTGCTTGATCACGGCGCCACGCCCGGCGCGCCCCTCACCGAGCTCATCCCGGTGGCCGAGCAGGTGCTCGAGCTCGAGATCACCTCCAACCGGCCCGACTGCCTCGGGGTCTACGGGGTGGCCCGCGAGGTCCATGCCATTTCGCAGGCGCCGCTCTCAGAGCCGCCCTGGAGCGCCGACGCCGAAGCGCTGGGCGCGGGCCAGGTTGCGGAGCTGGCTTCAGTCGAGGTCAAGGTCCCCGAGCTCTGCCCGAGGTTTACCGCCCGCGTCTTCACCGGGGTCGAGGTCGGGCCCTCGCCACTGTGGCTGAAGGCCCGCCTGATCGCCGCCGGCCAGCGGCCGATCAACAACATCGTCGACATCACCAACTACGCGATGCTCGAAATCGGCCAACCCATGCACGCCTACGACCTGGACAAGGTTCCCGGTGGCAGGCTGATCGTGGATATGGCCAAGGAGGGGGAGAGGCTGACCACACTCGACGGTGTCGAGCGCAGCTTCGGCCCCGACACGATGCTGATCTACGACGCCGACGGCCCGACCGGAATCGCCGGTCTGATGGGCGGCGCCTCCTCTGAGGTCGCCGCCGGGACCACGAGGGTGCTGCTCGAGGTCGCCACCTGGGACGGGGTCAACATTCTGCGCGCTTCACGCGAGCTGGGGCTGCGCTCCGAGGCCAGCGCCCGCTTCGAGAAGCAGCTGCATCCGGAACTGGCGATGCGCGGGCAGCGGCTCGCTTCGCGGCTGCTGGTCGAAGTCTGTGGAGCGAAGCTGGTTCCGGGCACGCTGGACGTGAGCGGCGAGATTCCCCCACCGCACGTGGTCGAGTTGCGCGGCGAGCGGGTCGAGAAGGTGCTCGGCATGCGGATCGAGCCCGAGCGCTGCCGGGAGGACTTGACCCGGCTCGGCTTCGGCGTGGTGCGCGAAGGCGACCTGCTGACGGTGACGGTTCCGCCCGAGCGCCACTACGACGTCTCCCGGGAGGCCGATTTGATCGAGGAGGTCGCCCGGGTCAACGATCTCGACAAGAACCTGCCCAGCACGCTGCCACGCACCGAGCGCGTCGGACGGTTGACCCGCGAGCAGCGGCTGCTGCGTCGGGCCGAGGACGGGCTGCGCGGCGCCGGCTGCGACGAGATCGTCACCTGGAGCTTCAACGACCCGGGGCTCGCCGATCGGCTGCGGCTGGACCCGGACGATGCGCGGCGCGGGGCGATCGAGATCGCCAATCCGCTGTCGGCTGAGCAGTCGGCGATGCGGACGACCCTGCTCGGCGGCCTGCTTGATGCCGCCCGGCTCAATCTCTCGCGGGGCAACGAGCGGGTGCGGATGTTCGAGTCCGGCCATGTCTACCTGCAACCGCAATCCGCTCCGGCCCCTGCCGTGGGCGCCCTCGGCGGCGACTACCTGGGCAAGGTCGCGCCCCCGGCCTACGAACCCCACCGCCTCGGCGCCCTGCTCGGCGGCCCGGCGCCGCCGTCCTGGCGCGAATCCGACCCCGGCCCGGACTACTTCGTCGCCAAGGCGGTGGTTGAGGCGCTGACGGCGGCACTCGGTGTGGAGCTCGCCTTCGAGGCGCCAGAGGAGCCAGAGCCCTTCCTGCACCCGGGCCGCTCGGCCACGATCAGCCTCGGCGATCAACCTGTCGGTTGGATCGGGGAGCTGCACCCGCTCGTCGCCCGCGCCTGGGACCTACCGGCCTGCAGCGCCTTCGAGCTTGACGCCGCTCCGCTGGTTGCCGGCTCGCCGGTGGGCGAGGAAACCTACGAGGACGTGACCACCTTCCCGGCCGTCCTCCAGGACATATCGGTGATCGTCGCAGTGGACGTCCCCGCCGCGCAGGTGCGCGACGCCGTGCTCGAGGCCGGTGGGGCGCTGCTGCGCTCGGCCGAGGTCTTTGACCGCTACGCCGGCGAGCAGGTCGGCGAAGATCGAATAAGCCTCGCCCTGCGGCTCGAGTTCCGGGCTTCCGACCGCACGCTCACCGACCAAGAGGTGGCCGAGTGCCACCAGGCGATTGCGGGCGCCCTCGAAAAGCTCGGGGGGTCGCTACGTGAGCGATGAGGCCCCCAACATTCTCGTTGCCGGCGCCTCCGGATACGCCGGCGCCCTCGCCGCCCAGCTGGTCTGGGCGCACCCCGGCCTCGAGCTGGCGCGGGTGACCGCGCGCGGCGAGGTGGGCGCGGCACTCAACCAGCTCTATCCGCAGTACGCGGTGCCGCTGGCGCTCGAGCAGCTCGACCTGGAGAGCCTGGAGGACATCGGCGCCGCCATCGTCGCCTATCCGCACGGGGCATCGGCTCCGCTCGTCGCCACGCTTCGCATGGCCGGGATCCCGGTCGTCGACCTGTCGGCTGACTTCCGCCTCCACGACCTGCAGACCTACGAGCGCTGGTACGGCGAGCACCCCGAGTCTCACCTGCTCGACGATGCCGTTTACGGACTGCCCGAGCTCTATCGCCAGGAGATCGCCGGTGCCGGGTTGGTGGCCAACCCGGGTTGCTATCCGACCGCCAGCCTGCTGGCCCTGGCGCCGTTAGCCGCGGCCGGGCTCGTCGACGACGTGGTGGTCGATGCCAAATCGGGCGTCTCGGGCGCGGGGCGGGGCGCTGCCGAGGAGATGGAGGCGGTCAAGGCCGGCGACGACGCGATGGCCTACGGCGTGGCCGGCCACCGCCATTCGCCTGAGATAGCCCAGGAGTTGACCGAACTGGGCATGGACGGGGCCCTGCTCACCTTCGTTCCCCACCTGCTCCCCTTTGACCAGGGCGAGCTGGTCAGCTGCTATGTGACGCCGTCACGCTCCGTCGAGCAGGCCGAGCTCGACGAGATCTACGCCGCCCGGTATGAGGACGAGCCCTTCGTCGAGATAGCCGAGACGCCGCCTCGCGTCGGCGAGGTTCGCGACACCAACCTATGCAGGGTCCACGTCCGCGTCGAGGAAGGCAGCGGCCGTCTGATGGCCTTCGGTGCAATCGACAACCTGTGGAAGGGCGCCGCCTCCCAGGCGGTGCAGAACCTCAATCTGATGCTGGGGCTGCCCGAGGGCGAGGGACTCTCGTGAAGTCCACCGGCGTCCTGGGCTCCTTTTTCAACTCGCGCTGGGCGGAGCCGCCGGCGGGGGTCGAGGAGCTCGACCCTGCCGGGCTGGCGCCAGGATTTCGGGCCGGGGCGGCCGCCTGCGGGCTCAAGGGCGGCGGCAAGACCGATGTCGGCGTGCTGGTCTGCGACTCCGAGAAGATCAGCTCGGCGATGGTGCTGACGCGTAACGCCGCCGCCGCCGCACCGGTTCGGGTCTGCCGCGAGGAGGTCGACTCGCGCTCGATCCGAGGCGTGGTGGTCAACTCGGGCAATGCCAACGCCGCGACCGGCCCGCATGGCTATGCCGACGCAATGGCGATGCGCGACACCACCGCGCAGGTTCTGTCCCTGAAGCCGCGGTCGGTGGCCGTGGCCGAGACCGGCACGATCGGCGTCCCGCTGAATGTCGATGCGGTGCTCGAGGGCATTCGCGCCGCCGCCGGCGTGCTCTCCCCGGAGGGTGGTGCGATCTTCACCGACGCGATCATGACCACCGATGCCGGCCCCAAGCACTGCACCCTGCGCAGCGGCGGCGTGACGGTTTCCGCCCAGGCCAAGGGGGCGGGCATGATCGAGCCCGACATGGCGACCATGCTCTGCTTCGTGCAGACCGATGCGATCCTCACCAGCCCCGCCCGGGCGCTGCGCGGTGCCGTCGACCGCTCATTTCACCGGATCAGCGTCGATGGCCAGATGAGCACCAACGACACCGTGGTGCTGCAGGCGACCGGCACCTCCGGCCAGCCGATGCCGGCGGGGCTGCTCGAGGCGCTGTTCCTGCAGCTGGCAATAGCGATCGTCGCCGACGGGGAGGGGGCGAGCCGGGTCGGCCGGGCGATCGTCAAGGGCGCTGCCAACCGCGGAGAAGCGGATCTCGTCGCCCGCGAGATCGCCAATTCCCCGCTGGTCAAGACGGCCCTCTACGGCCGCGACTCCAATTGGGGGCGCATCGCCCAGGCCGCCGGCAAGGCCCTGGCGGGCAAAGAGCTCGAGGAGCTCGGCCCGGACCGCATCGAGGCCGCCGAGCTCGCCTCCGAGGCCGAGGAAGCCGAGCTGACGATCATCCTCGGCCGCGGCCAGGCCGAGGCCGACATCTTCTTCAGCGATCTGACCCCCGAGTACATCTCGATCAACGCCGACTACACGACCTAGATGAGATATCCACCGACATCTGCTCCATCACACCCACCCACATCTGCTCCGCTTCGCGTCCGCGATGTGGGGCTAGGAGGCAAGCGTGGGGGCTACTGAGGAACCGCTCAGCAATGCAAGCGTCGGAACGCTTCTCGAGGCGCTGCCCTACATCCGTGAGTTTCACGGGCGGACGGTGGTGATCAAATACGGCGGTTCGGCGATGCGCGACGAGGAGCTGCGAGAGGCCTTCGCGACCGACGTCGTGCTGCTCAAGTACGTCGGGCTGAACCCGGTGATCGTCCACGGTGGCGGCCCGGAGATCACCGAATACATGGAGCGACTGGGCATGGAGGTCCGCTTCCACGAGGGCCTGCGGGTCTCCGACGAGGCGACCGTCGAGGTCGCCAAGATGGTCCTGCTGGGCAAGATCAACGCCGACATCCTGCTGCGGCTGCGTCGCCACGGGCAGGGCGCGGTGGGGCTCGGCGGCGAGGACGGTGGCCTGTTCGAGGTGCGCCGGACCGAGAGCGCCGAGGACCTCGGCTTCGTCGGCCAGATAGATCGGGTCAACACCGAGGTGATCGACCACATCGCCGAGGACTACGTGCCGGTGATCGCCTCGGTCGGCGCCGACCGCGATGGCCACTCCTACAACATCAACGCCGATGAGGCGGCCGGCAAGGTGGCTGCCGCGATGCGTGCCTACAAGGCGGTGTTCATCACCGACGTCGAGGGCTGGCTCGAAGACCCAGGCAAGCCCGAGACGCGGATCTCTCAGGCCACAGTCACCGAGGTAGAGGCCGCGCTTCAGGCAATGGACGGCGGCATGCGCCCCAAGCTGCGGGCCTGCGTCGATGCGATTGCCGGCGGCGTGCAGGCCGCCCACATCATCGACGGCCGCCGGCCCCATTCGCTGCTGCTGGAGCTGTTCACCGACGCCGGGATCGGCACCAAGGTGACCTCTTGAGATCCCACCGGGGCCCTCGTCAGCGGGACCCGTTCCTGCGAGCGGATCTGCAATGAGCGCCTCACTCGCCGAGCTGCAGGCCCTCGAGGCCGAGTGGCTGATGCCGACCTACAGGCGCTCCCCCGTGGCCTTCGTGCGCGGCGAGGGCGCCCGGCTCTGGGACGCCGAGGGCAAGGAGTACCTCGACTTCGTCTCCGGGGTCTCGGTCTGCTCGGTCGGTCACTGCCATCCGGCGGTGGTCGAGGCGGTGCGCGAGCAGGCGAGGACGTTGACCCACGTATCGAATCTGTTCTATTCGGAGGCCTCGCTGCGGCTGGCTGAGCGCCTCGTCTCCTCCAGCCTCGGGGGGCGGGCTTTTCTCTGCAACTCGGGCACTGAGGCGAACGAAGCGGCGATCAAGCTGGTTCGCAAGCACGCCCACAAGCGGGACATAGACGAGCCGGAGATCGTGGTGCTCGACGGCGCCTTCCACGGCCGCACAATGGGAGCCCTGTCGGCTACCCCCGCGATGGCGGACAACGAGAGCTTCGCTCCCTACCTTCCGGGCTTCCGCACGGTTCCCCGCGATGACCCCGAAAGGCTGGCGGCGGCCGTCGGTGAGAACACCGCAGCCGTCATGCTCGAGCCGATTCAGGGGGAGACCGGCGTCCACGTCGTTCCCAGCGAGACGATTGCCGCCGCCCGCGAAGCCACCTCTGAGGCCGGCGCCCTGCTCGTCTTCGACGAGATTCAAACCGGCATGGGCAGAACCGGCTCGCTGTGGGCCTACGAGCAGCTGGGCGCGAAGCCCGACGTGATGACCACCGCCAAGGCCCTCGGCGGTGGCCTGCCGGTGGGCGCCTGCGTGATCTCAGCGGAGCTGGGCGCCGGCCTCGAGGCCGGCGAACACGGCTCGACCTTCGCCGGTGGTCCCCTGGTCGCCCGCGCCGCCCTCGCCGCCTTCGATGTGGTCGATGATCCCGCCCTGCTGCGGCGAGTACGGGAGCTTGGCAGCACGCTCACCGAGGGCATCGAGGCCCTGCCCGGCGTAGACCACATCCGTGGCCGCGGCCTGATGCTTGCCATCGGGCTGGAGGACGGCCGCGACGCCGCCACACTTCAGGCGGCGCTGCTGGGGGCCGGACTGATCGTCAACGTTCCGGCTCCGGCGACGCTGCGGCTGCTACCGCCGCTGGTCATCGACCGCGATCAGGCCGAGCAGGCCCTCGAGGCGCT
>JBHEMJ010000136.1:0-2999 GCA_046262655.1 Solirubrobacterales bacterium
CAGCCTCGCGGTCGGCGGGCGAGTCCATCTCCCCGGGGTCGGGCACCGCGTCGGTGACCTCGATGACCATTCCGGGTGTGGTGCCCCAGGTGACCATCGGGGAGATTTCGCCGGCCTCGACTTCGACCTCCTTGTCGAAGGCGGCGCCCGGCTCGCTCGGCAGCCCCCGCCAGCGCTCGACCGCCGCCGAAAAGTCCTCGGGGGCGCCGGGGCGGCCTTCGACGTAGTCGAAGGTGGTCTGGTCGGGGGCAATCATGCCGGCCCGGCCGCCGCCCTCAATGGTCATGTTGCAGACCGTCATCCGGTTCTCCATCGACAGCGCCTCGATCGCCGGGCCGGCATATTCGACCGCGTAGCCCTGCATGCCGCCGACGCCGAGGCGGCCGATCGTCGCCAGGATCAGGTCCTTGGCGCTGACGCCGGGGCGCAGCTCGCCCGGGTAGTCGATGCGCATCGTCTTCGGCCGGGCCTGGACCAGGCACTGCGTGGCGAGCACATGCTCGACTTCCGAAGTGCCGATGCCGAAGGCCAGCGCTCCGAAGGCGCCGTGGGTCGAGGTGTGCGAATCGCCGCAGACGATCGTCATTCCCGGCTGCGTGACCCCGAGCTCGGGACCGATCACATGGACAATGCCGCGGCGCTCGGAACCCAGCGAGTAGAGGGGCACGCCGAACTCCTCGCAGTTGGTCTCCAGCTTCTCGACCTGCTTGCGCGAGAGCTTGTCGGCGATCATCTTGGCGACGGGGGTCCCGTCGGTGGGCACGTTGTGGTCGGCGGTGGCCAGGGTGCGATCGGGTCGCCGCACCTTCCGCCCGGCCAGCCGCAGGCCTTCGAACGCCTGGGGTGAGGTCACCTCGTGGACGAGATGCAGGTCGATGTAGATCAGCTCGTCGGCGACCGCGTGGGCCTCCCAGATCTTTTCGAACAGGCTTTTGGGCATCGCTAGGACCTCCTCAGGCCCGCGGCGACGACGGCCAGCAGCTCGGCCTCGCCTTCTCCGGGGTTCTCGAAACGGTGGGGCAGGTCGGCGTCGAAGGTGACGCTGTCGCCGGGACGCAGCGCGTGGCGCTCAGCCTCGATCACAAGCACAGGAGAGCCGGAGAGGACCACGGCGGTCTCGCGGCTGCCGGGCTCGTGCAGGGGCGGGTCCCCCTCCCCGCCGGTCGACGCGCCGGGCACCAGGCGGTGCTGGGAGACGTCGGCCCGCTGCCCCGGCAACGGCGGCGTCAGCTCCTCGACCGAGTGCCCGCCGCGCTTGCGGCGGCGGCGCTCGGACCGCGGGGTGATCACGACGTGTTGGCCCTCGTCCAGGCGCAGGAGCTGGGAAAGGCTCAGCTCCAGGCCGGAGGCAATCCGCGTCGCCACCGTCAGCGTCGGGCTGGTCTCTCCCCTTTCCACCTGGGAGAGCATCGGAGCGCTGACGCCGCTGCGCTCGGCCAGTTCGCGCAGCGAGAACCCCATCGCCTCGCGCAGCGAGCGGATCCGGGTTCCGACGCCGGCGGCAGTCGGATCGTCGATAGAAGGCCCTGTTGCGGTGAGCGACATCGTGCGTACGTTATCACGGACACTTGTATGTCAGAGCCCACGGCGATCAAGGCCGCTCCGGCCGCGGGACGCGTTAGGTTCGAAGGGTGCCCCGGGCTTCCTCCCCACGTCTCGGCGCCCTTCTGGTTGTGGCCCTCCTCTGTCTCTTGCTCTACGGCTGCTCGGGCGAGGCCTCGGTCGGCAAGGACACCGTCAGCAAGGAGGATGTCGCCAGGCAGGCCCAGCAGCGGTTCGACGCGCTCGCCCAGAAGGGCGGCGGGACGTTCCCGCCGGTCGTCTGCCCGTCTGACCTTGACGCCAAGGTCGGCGCCACCGTGAGATGCACCGCCACCGGCGAGGACGGCACCACGCTCGGAATCACCGTTTCGGTCACCTCGATCGACGAGAAGACGGAGACCGCCAACATGCACTTCCAGGCGGACTCGGCGTTCAACCAGTAGGGCGGAAGGGCGCCTGGCACAGCGCCGGCATTCAGCCGGCGGGCTCGAGCACTACCACCGGGATCTGGCGCTCGGTGCGGCGCTGGTAGTGCTTGTAGGGCCCGTAGACGGCGACCATCTTTTCCCAGAGGCGCTCGCGCTCCTCACCCTCGGCTACACGAGCGCGAACGCGGCGCTTGCGGCCCTCCCACCAGGCGTCGGTCTCGGGATCCGCCATCAGGTTGTGGTACCACGCGGGGTGCTTCTCGACGCCGCCCTTGGAAGCGATCACGACCAGGTTCTCGCCGTCGGGCTGGCAGATCAGCGGCGAGGTGCGGTGCTTGCCGCTGCGCCGGCCGACGTGTTCGACCAGAGCCACGGGCGCGCCCGCTGAGGTGCCGCCGATCCGGCCGTGGCTGAGCTTGTAGGCCGCCGTGTGAAGGCGGGTACCGACGTTCCAGAACTTCCAGAACGGGGAGTCGGACTGCGGTGCGTCGGGGACTCTCATCGCGACGCAAGTCTAGTCTGCGCGGCGATGGCGGCGATCGAACTCAAAGGCGTAGTCAAGCGCTTCGGCCCAATCACGGCCGTCGACGGACTCGACCTCGAGGTGCCCAAGGGCATCTGCCTCGGCCTGCTCGGGCCCAACGGCGCCGGCAAGTCGACGACGATGAAGCTGCTGACCGGGCAGGCGATCCCCGACGCCGGGTCGATTCGCGTCCTGGGCCACGAGCTTCCCGGGGAGTCGAAGGCCGCGAGGGCCGAGATGGGCGTCGTGCCCCAGCTCGACAACCTCGACATCGACGTCACGGTCGAGGACAACCTGGCTATCTTCGCCCGCCTCTACCGGGTACCCGATGTGCGTGCGGCCATCGGCCGGGCACTTGGGATCGCCCGCCTGGGTGCGCGCCGTCGAGACCCGGTCGACGAGCTCTCCGGCGGCATGCGCCGCCGCCTGCTGCTGGCCCGTGGCCTCGTGCATCAGCCACCCCTTCTGCTGCTCGACGAGCCGACCGTCGGGCTGGATCCACAGAT
>JBHEMJ010000137.1:0-3525 GCA_046262655.1 Solirubrobacterales bacterium
AGCTCCGAGGCGAAGGGCCCGCTGGCGGCGATCTCGCGCCCCAGCTTGGCTCCGGCCACCAGGGCGGCAAGGTCCTCCGGTTCGGTAAGCGCATTGGTCAGCACGCGTGGCGCCGCCGCCGGGTCGGCCCCGGCCAGCCGAACGCGGCCCCGGCTGCGCGGCGTGATCAGCACCGGGCCCATGGTGATCGCGTGGCCGTCGTATTCCTCGAAGCCGTTGTCGACGAAGTAGGCGGGGGCGAAGTGGAATTGCAGGTCGGGTGCCGGCAGGCCCGCCCGCGAGCGGGTGAAGGCGAATGCCTCGGCCACGGTGCTGGTCATCGGGCCGGTGCCTCGAAGCAGCCATTCGAGCAGGTACTTCGGCCTCTCGGCGTCGGCCAGATCACCGCCGCCCGGGACGTCCCAGACGCCGACCACATAGGGGTGGTCCTGGAGGTTCTCGCCGACACCGGGCAGATCGTGGCGGGCGGTGACACCGGCCTCGTGCAGGTGCTCGGCGGGGCCGATGCCGCTCAACATCAGGATCTGGGGGCTGCCGTAGGCGCCGGCCGAGAGGATCACCTCCCGGGCGGCATTGGCGACGCGTTCGCCGCCGCGCTTGGCGGCGTAGCGCACGCCGGTGCATCGTCCCTTCTCCAGCTCGAGGCCCAGCACGTGGGCGCCGGTCACCACCGTCAGGTTGGGCCGCGAGCTGACCGGGTGCAGATAGGCGTCGGCGGAGCTCCAGCGCCGGCCCTTGCGCTGGGTCACCTGGACCATCGCGGCGCCGTCCTGCTCGGTGGCGTTGTAATCGGGGATGCGGGGGATGCCCGCTGCCTCGGCCGCCGCCAGGAAGGAGCCGGTCAGCCGCCGCGGCGAGCGCTCGTCCTCGACCCGCAGCGGGCCGCCGGTCGCATGGTGCTCGTCGGCGCCCCGGGCGTTGTCCTCGGCGCGCAGGAAGTAGGGCCGGACGTCCCGCCAGCCCCAACCCTCCGCACCCTGGGCCTCCCAGAGGTCGTAGTCGAGCGGGCGGCCGCGCACGTAGAGCATCGCGTTCATCGAGCTCGATCCGCCCAGGCCCTTGCCCCGCGGGGAGTACAGCGAGCGCCCGTTGCATCCCGGCTCGGGCTCGGTATGCACGTTCCAGTCGAGCTTGGTCTGGAACTGCTTGGCGAAGGCGGCGGGAATCTTGATGTTGGGGTGGCGGTCGCGGCCACCCGCTTCGAGCAGCAGGACCTGGATGTCGGGGTCCTCGCTGAGGCGGTTGGCGAGCACGCAGCCGGCTGATCCCGCGCCGACGATCACGTAGTCGGCGCCGCCTCCCATCTCAGGGTTCGTCGAGCAACTCGTTGGCCTCGCTCCACTTGCCCGGCGGCACCCGCAGGGCGATGTCGGCGCGGCCGTGCTGGTCAGGCTCGTAGTCGGAGGTCAGTATCGCCTCGAGGCCCTGGTCGGTGAGCGCCTGGCGGAAGGCGCGGCCGGTCTCCAGGTCGTTGAAGTCGCGGACCACCTCCCAGTCGTCGAACTTCGGCTCGCCGACGTGCAGCTCGCCGATCCCGTCGGGGTGGATCGGCCCCTCGACATCCTTGAAGAAGCGCCGGGCGCGGTCGGCGAGGCTCAACCCAGTGCCTCGGCGATGTCGGCGAGAGCCTTCTTCTCGTCCTCTGAGACCCGCTCGCCGCTGAGCCCGAGGAAACCCTCCTTGCGGGCCTCGGCGACCTTGTTGGCGACGTCGGTGATGAACTGCTTGTACTCGGCGATCTCCTGCTTGGTCCCCTTCTGGACGATCAGCGCCACCCCGTCGCGAATGTTCTGCAGGGCGTGCTCCCTGAGCTCCTCGGGAGAGCTGACGCGGGTGCGGTCGATCTCGGGCTTGGTGGTGAGGATGGTGTCGAGCAGCTCGCTCTCACCGTGGGCCTCTCGCGCGTCGGTATAGGCCTTGGCCATCGAGAAGCTCTCGCGGACCGAGCCGCCGCGGTCCGATGCGATGACCAGCATCCCGGCGCTGGTTGGACCCTCCAGGACCTTCTTCCACTGATCGTCGGTGAAGTCGTTTCTACCTGTCATTCGTCGCTCCTGTGTCGCGGGATGAGGGACCCAGTATCGCGGGCCGCCGCCCACTAGGGTGCGCCGCCCGTGGATCCGTGCGAGCTGACCGAGCTGGTTGGAGGGCCTGCGGCCGGGCGCGTTTTCGAGGATTCCTTCCATGTCGGTGGCGCCGACGCCGGGCCGAGCGGCCGGGTGCGGCTTGACGCGATCGCCCGCTGGCTCCAGGACCTGGCTTTTGCCGACATCGTGGACTCGGGCTTCGAGCAGCGCGGTTTGTGGATTCTGCGGCGGCTGCGGATCCGGGTCGAGTCATTCCCGCGCTTCGGCGACAAGCTGGCGCTGCGGACATTCTGCAGCGGGCTGGGCCGCTTCTCGGCCGAGCGGCGGAGCTCGATCGGCGGGGATGCCGCCAAAATCGAGGCGGTCGCGCTGTGGATCCTGCTCGATCCCGAGGCCGGCCGGCCGGTGCGTTTCGATCAGGAATTCATCCGCGGATTCGCGGAGTCGGCGAACGGGCGGGAGGCCAACGTGCGGCTCCGCCATCCCGGTCCGCCGCATGGAGCACGGGCAAGCGACTGGAGCTTCCGACCGACCGACCTCGACTTGGCCGACCACGTCAACAACTCGCACTACTGGGTGCCGTTGGAGGAGCAGCTAGGTACCGGCGGAGTCGATCCGGGCTCGATTGACGCCGAGATCGAGTTTCACCATCCGGCCCGGATCGAACCCGTGCGGGTGATCAGCGACGATGCCGGCATGTGGATCACCAGTCCCGACGGGACGCTGCACGCTTCGATCCTGATCTCACGCGGCTGGGGGCCCTGGTGACCGACGAGAGCGGTCCCGAGACCTCGGGCTTCCCGAAGATCGCCGAATACGGCTTTCTTTCGGACTCCCGGGCCGGTGCCCTGCTCGCCCCCGACGGCAGCGTCGAGTGGCTCTGCCTGCCGCGCTTTGACTCGCCGAGCGCCTTCGGGTCGATCCTCGACCGCAACGCGGGCTTCTTCCGAGTCGGGCCGACCGAGGTTGCGGTGCCGCTGGCCCGTCGCTACGAACCCGGTACCAACATCTTGGAGACCACCTGGATGTCGCCTTCGGGCTGGCTCATCGTCCGCGACATGCTGGTCATGGGCGGGTGGCGGGAGGGACCGCATCCGGGTCAGGACCGGCCGCCCAGCGACTCGGAGGGGCAGGCGCTGTTGCTGCGCTGCCTGGAGTGCGTGGACGGGCGCATCGACCTCGAGCTGATCTGCGCGCCGCGCTTCGACTACGGGCGCGACGAGGCGAGCTGGGCGCCCCATGGCAATGACTTCACCGCCGCGACGGCCGGGCACGAAGACCTCCAGCTGCGCCTCTGCAGTGACATCCGCCTCGGTATCGAGGGGGGCGAGGTGCGCGGCCGCCACACGATGGAGGACGGCGAGAGGCGCTACGTCGCCCTGAGCTGGGATGCCGCGGGCCCGCTGCCGGGCGACAGCGAAGAGGCCGAGGCCCACCT
>JBHEMJ010000138.1:0-2806 GCA_046262655.1 Solirubrobacterales bacterium
GAGTGAGGTGGTCCCGTCGTCGCCCTTCTTGGTGTAGATCTTGACCATCTAGCTGAGCGGGTTGAAGACTAGACCGGTGAGCAGCTTGGGAAAGAAGTAGGTCGACTTCGGCGGCATCGTCTCACCGGCGGCAGCAACCGCGCGGACCTGTCCGATGGGCGTCGGGCGCAGGAAGAAGGCCGCGTCAGCTTCCTTGGACTCGAGCTTGTCGAGAGCGCCCTCGAGGCTCGACTGGTAGGCGATGCCCCGCTTGGCGGCGATGTCGTCCTGGCTCATGCCCAGCGCGCCGCGCAGGACGATCGCCTCCAGGGCGGCCGCGTCGAGGCTGCGGTAGGCGGGAGAGCGGCCGTCGAGCACCTCGTCGAGCACCGCGGGGTCCTTGAGGGTCATCTGCCGCGGGGCCATGTGGTGGGAGTCCATGTAGCCGAAGGACGCCGGGGGGGCGTCCGCACCGGGAATCAGGTTGGCGCGCTCGACCTCGGTGATCTCGAAGAGCTCGAGTGCGGTATCGCGCAGCGCCTGCTGTTTGTCGGGGTCGAGCCCGGTCAGCAGGCGGTGGGTGGCGAACACGGTGAGTCCGGGATCCTCGAGTGAGACGAGAGCCATCATCACGTACTGGTGGGCCCCATCGCCGCCCACCTCGCGAGCGTAGGTGAGCGCAGTCTCGTAGCGGTGGTGGCCGTCGGCGATCAACAGCTCGGCATCGGCGAGACGCCGGACCACGGCCGAGATGGTCTCTTGCCTTGGAATCCGCCAGATCCGGTGCACGGTGCCGTCGTCGTCGGTGACCTGTGCCCAGGGGTCGCCCTCTACATCCGCGGCGAGCAGGTCCCAGGTCGTCCCTGGATGCAGGGAGAAGATCGGCGAGAGGTTGTGGCGCGTCGCGCGGGTGAGGCGCAGGCGGTCCTCTTTCGGTCCGGGCTGGGTGCGCTCGTGGGGCCGGATGGCGCCCTGCCCGTATTCAGCGAGGCGGACCTTGACCAGGATGCCGCGGCGGGTCATCGAGCGCCCGTCGGGTCCGGTGTAGTCCTGCTCGAGGGCCCAGATCGCCGGCTCGTTGTCGGACTTGAGGATGCCCTCCAAGGTCCAGCTCTCCATCGTCTGGGCGGCGTACTCGTAGCGGTCGGTCCCGTTCGGCGCCTCGGGGAGATCGATCTCGACCACGTTGAACGGCGAGCGCCCGAGCAGATCGTCGCGCATCTCCGGGGTGATCACGTCGTAGGGCGGCGCGGTGACGTCGCCCAGCGAGGAGATCGCCTTGAGGTCGTAGTGAAGCGCGGTGAGGGGGAGGACCTCGGCCATCGAGGCCGGAACCTTTCACAAACGCGCATCGCGGGGATGCTAAGAAACCCCTGCTGCCTGCTCGCGGTCCTTGAGCACGCGGCGCAGGATCTTTCCCGAGGGAGACTTGGGGATCTCGTCGATCAGCTCGACCAGGCGGATCTTCTTCTGCGGGGAAACCTGCTCGGCGACCCAGGCCTGCAGCGCCTCGATGTCGAGATCTTCGCCGGAAGGCACGATGTAGGCCTTCGGCAGCTCGCCGGCTTCCTCGTCGGGGACGCCGATCACGGCGACGTCGGCGACCTGGGGGTGGTTGACGATCAGCGCCTCGAGCTCGGCCGGGGCGACCTGGAAGCCCTTGAACTTGATCAGCTCCTTGAGGCGATCGACGATCTCGTAGTGATCGTCGGCGTCGCGGACGCCGATGTCGCCGGTGTGCAGCCAGCCGTCTGCGTCGATGGTGGCGTCGGTGGCCTCCTGGTTGTTGAGGTAGCCCTTCATCACCTGCGGCCCTCGGATCCACAGCTCGCCGCGCTCGCCGTCGCCCACGCCCTCGCCGGTCTCGGGATCGACCAACCGGCACTCAGTCGCCGGCAGCGGCGGTCCGACCGAGCCGGGCTTGTTTCTTTCCCTGCGGATCGTGTGGGTGACCGGGCTGGTCTCAGTCAGGCCGTAGCCTTGGATCACGTCGGCGCCGATGCGCTTGGCGAGCTTCTCGGAGAGCTCGGCGCCCAGCGGGGCCGCTCCCGACATGATCAGATCGACGGAGGAAAGGTCGCGACCCTCGACCGCGGGATGCTTGGCCAGACCCAGCGCGATCGGCGGCACCAGGTAGACACGGGTCACCCTGTGCTCCTCGATCAGGTCGAGAAACTGCTCGAGGTCGAAGCGCGGCATCGTCACCAGGGTCGAGCCGTGGCGCAGGCCGAGGTTCATGATCACCTGCATGCCATAGATGTGAAAGAAGGGCAGGACCGCGATCAGCACGTCCTCTCGGACGGGAGCCAGCGCGCTGGCCGACTGGATCGTGTTGGCGACCAGGTTGCGGTGGGAGAGCATCACGCCCTTGGGCAGCCCGGTGGTCCCCGAGGAGTAGGGCAGCACGGCGAGATCGCTGCCGGGGTCAATTTTTATATCGGGGGTCTCGGCAGGGTCGCCGAGCAGGGCGCTGAACGGTTCCGCACCGCTGCCGGCGGGAGCCTCGCCGACGACGAAGACCTCGGAGATGCCGGCTCGTTCGGCAGCCTCGGTTGCCTGGTCGAGGAACTGGGCGGCGGTAAGAATCGCCTTGGCTCCTGAGTCCTCGAGCTGGTGGGCGACCTCGTTGGCCGTGTAGAGCGGGTTGGCCGTGGTGCACATAGCGCCGATCGAAGCGGTGCCGTGAAAGGCGATCACGTACTCCGGCAGGTTGGGCATGTAGACGCAGAGCACATCGCCCTTCCCGAACCCGCGCGCGGCGAGCCCGGCGGCGAAGGCCTTGATTGCCTCGGTCAGCTCGCCGTAGGTCAGCGTGCGTCCGGTCGGG
>JBHEMJ010000139.1:0-2522 GCA_046262655.1 Solirubrobacterales bacterium
TGCTCGACCCGGGCCATCTTGGCGTTGGCGGCGTCGACGCCCTCCTGGATCGCCTCCAGCAGCTGTTCATCTGTAGCCAGCTGTCCCGGATCGCTGTCGAGGCCTTTCTTCTTGGCCCAGCCGGGGGTGAAGTCGGGGTCGAGGACGATCAGCGCCACGTTGAACGGGCGACGGTCCCCGATCGCGCAAACCTGCCCGATCAGCGGGCTGGCCGCTTTCAGCTTCGATTCGATCGAGACCGGCGACATGTTCTTGCCGGCCGCATTGATGATCAACTCCTTCTTGCGGTCGACGATCTTCAGGTAGCCGTCCTCGTCGATCTCGCCGATGTCGCCGGTCAGCAGCCATCCCTCGGAGTCGAAAGTCTCCGCGTTCTTCTCGGGCATGTTGCGGTAGCCGCGCATGTTGGCGGGGGTCCTGACCAGGACCTCGCCGTCATCAGCGAGCTTGATCTCGCAGCCCGGCACCGGCGGGCCGACGGTGCCGAGCTTGACCCGTTCGGGCGGGTTCAGGGTGGCCACGCCGCAGGTCTCCGACATTCCCCACAGCTCGCCGACCTCGATCCCGATCGCGTGGAAGAACTCGAGCACCTCCAACGGCGTCGGGGCGGCGCCCACGTTGACCGCTACGGCCTGATCGAGACCGAGGCGCTCGCGCATCCCCGCGAACAGCTGCTCGTCGGCTTGCTTGGCAGCCGCCGCAATCTCGGCTGGGACCGGCTCGCCCGCCTGCTCGGCGCGGACCCTGGTCAGCGCGGCCTCGAGGCCCTTCTGGGCGAGCTCGCGCTCTTCGTCGGGCAGGTTGGCCATTACCGACTCCAGCCCGGCCTTCAGCTTCTCCCAGATCCTGGGCACGGCGAAGAACCAGGTGGGGCGAACCCGCGGCAGGAAATCGATGATCTCGCGCGGGTCGGGGCAGATGGTGACCGTCAATCCGACCGAGACCGGAAGGTAGTAGTGGGCACCGCGCTCGGCGATGTGCGCGGCGGGCAACCAGGAGATCACCTTTCCCCCTTCCTCGGGGAACGGGACGATGCCGTCGATGGAGCTGCCCAGCGTCAGCAGGTTGCGGTGGGTCAGCTGCACCCCTTTTGGCGGCCCGGTCGTCCCCGACGTATAGATCAGGGTGAGCAGGTCGTCGGGCTCGACCGCGGAAACGCTCGGCTCGACGTCGAAGCCGTCGCCGCTGGCCTCGATCTCGGCCAGGGTATGGGTTCCCCCCTCCCCGCCGACGACGATCACGTGCTCTAGGGCCGGCAGGTCATCGCGAATCTCCTCAAAGCTCTCGAGGAACTCTGGCTCGATGAATATGAGCTTGGTCTCCGAGTCCGAGCAGACGTATTGGATCTGCTCGGGTGCCGAGGTCTGGTAGATCGAGAACGGGACGGCCCCGAGCGCTACCGCACCCAGGTCGATCGGCATGAAGTCGGGGCCACCGTTCAACAGCAGGGCGACCGTGTCGCCCTTGTTGACGCCGAGCTCGCTGAGGCCACCGGCGATGGCCACGGCACGGTCGCGAAGCTGTTCCCAGGTGATCGAGACCGAGTCGTCCACGGTGCGGATCGCCGGGGCGTCGCGATGCTTCTCGACCGTCGCCTCGAGGGCGCGAAAGAGGTTCTGATGGTCGATCCCCTTGCCGGGGCCGCCCGTCGCGTAGCGCTCGGCTATAGCACTTTCCATCGCAATCCAAGGCTATATGACGTTCGCTACCTGACGTTGAATCCGTCGCCGCTCAGCCTGCCGATGTCGTTGAATAGGCCGACCGCGAACAGCATCAGCACCAGGGCGAAGCCGAGAACACTGGCTCGCTCCATGACGCTGAAGGGAACGGGGCGGCCGCGGAATTTCTCCACCAGGCTCCAGAAGATGTGGCCGCCATCGAGCGGCAGGAACGGCAGCAGATTGATCACCCCGAGGGACAGGCTGATCACGGCCAGCACGGTGAGCGCTGCGCGGGGGCTGAAGTCGACCGCCTGGCGCGTTACCTCGTAGCTGCCGACGACGCCGTTGATCTGCTTTCGCTGCTCGGAGCGGAAGATCCGCCCGAGTGTGCTGAAGGTGCGGCTGGTGACGAACCACATGTCGTGGGCAGCCGCCCCGGCGGCGGCGCCGAGGCTGCGATCGAGCGGCACCTCGCCCTGGGCCTGAAAGCGGAAGCCGAGCCGGTAACGCTCGTTATCGGCGTCGTAGAACGGCTTCAGGGTCAGCGTGCGCCGGACGCCGTCGTGAACGACGGCGATCTTGGCCGGTGTCGAGGCGACGCACCTGTCGGTCGCGGCGCCGGCGCAGGTATGCGTGTTCAGTTGGTCGGAGAGTGCCTTGGCCCTGTCGCCGAGATCAGAGTTGCGCGGCGCGACTCCGTCGATCGAGACGATGCGGTCCCCGGGTGACAGCGCCGTCATGGCCGGGGTCCCCGATTCGGTCGAGTCGACACCCAGCTCGGTCGGCTTGTTCTCGCCCAGCGCCAGTCCGAAGAGCAGGATGAAGGCGATCGCGATGTTGACCGCGGGCCCGGCGCCGATC
>JBHEMJ010000140.1:0-5635 GCA_046262655.1 Solirubrobacterales bacterium
ACCACCCAACAGTCGATCCAATCCGGCGTCGTCTACGGCTTCGCCGGCGCCATCGACGCGATCGCCCGGCGCGTCGAGGACGAGATCGGAGGGGAGGTCTCGTTCATCGCCACCGGCGGCCTTGCCTCCTCGATCGTGCCCGTCTGCCAGAGCATCGAGGAGGTCGACGATCTGCTGACGCTGACCGGGCTCCGCCTTATCCATGAACGGAACGATGATGCCGCAGCCTGAGCTCACAGAACCGTTTCGGATCGGAGATGTCGAGATCTCCAACCGGGTACTGCTGGCGCCGCTGGCGGGGATCGGAAATTGGTTCGTGCGGCTGCAGGCGCGGCGTCACGGGGCGGGGCTGGCGGTGTCCGAGATGGTCTCGAGCTTCGGCATCCACTACGGCAACGAGCGCACGCTGCGGGAGCTGCTGCGCCTCCACCCCGACGAGCACCCGGTATCGATCCAGCTCTTCGGACAGGATCCCGAGGTGATGGCCTCCGCCGCGCGCACTGCCGCCGCTGCGGGCGGCGATTTGATCGACATCAACATGGGCTGTCCGGTGCGCAAGGTCTGCCGCACCGGTTCGGGCGCCGCCCTGCTGGACGACCCCGAGCGCGCCCTGGAGCTCGCCCGCGCCGCGACCGAGGGTGGCGGGCTGCCGGTCACGGTCAAGCTTCGCTCGGGGCTGCGTGCCGGCGAGCGCTCCGGCTTCGATCTGGCCGTCCGCCTGGCCGAAGAGGCCGGCGTCGCCGGCATCGCCTTTCATCCCCGCCCCGCCAGCGCCCAGCACCGCGGCAAGCCCGACTACGAGCTGGCCCGCGAGCTGGTCGAGGCGACCGAGGTACCGGTGATCATCTCCGGCGGCCTGGGCAGCGCCGCGGCGGCGCGCCACGCCTATCAGGCCTCCGGCGCCGCTGCGGTGATGATCGCCCGTGGCGCCCTCGGCAACCCGTGGATCTTCGAGGAGCTGACCGGTCGCCGTTTGGCTCCGCCGGAGCGCAAGGAGGTACTCGCTGAGCTCGAGTGGGTACTGGCGCGCTGCGAGGAGCACCTCGGCCCCGAGCGCGCCGCCCGTTACCTGCGCAAGTTCTATCCCTGGTACCTGGAGCTGCTCGACGGGGGCCCGGAGCGCTCCGAGCTGCTGCAGCGCAGCGAGTCGCTGGAAGAGGCCCGCGAGCTGATTCGCTCGCTCGGGCTTGAGGAGCCGGTCGCGGTTTGAGACCCCATCGGGGTCCTCAGCAACGCGGTCCATCCCTCGGGGAGATTCCGCGATGAGCGAGCTGACCCCGCGGGTGGACGCCTGGCGCCGGCGCAGCGCCGAGGCCGAGTTCCGCGGCCGCACGATCCGCCTCTGGCAGCGGGAGGGCGAGGGGCCGCTGCTCCTCTTCCTGCACGGCTTTCCATCCAGCTCCTTCGACTGGCGGTACGTCTGGGAGGAGACCGAGGGCCGCGCGGCGCTGGCCTTCGATTTCCTCGGCTTCGGGCTCTCCGACAAGCCGCGCGGCCACGATTACTCGCTGCTGGGGCAGGCCGATCTTGCCGAGGAGCTGGTCCGCAGTCATCCCGCGTCCGGCCGTCCGGTCTTCGTGGTCGCCCACGACATGGGAACGAGCGTCGCCAACGAGTTGATGGCACGCGACATCGATGGCGATCTCGGTTTCGAGGTCGCCGGGGTACTGCTTTTCAACGGCTCGATGGTCCAAAGCGCGGCGAAGCCGGTCCTCGGCCAGCGGCTGCTGCGCGGGCGCCTCGGCCCGCTCGCTGCCCACTTCTCCAGCCCGCGCTTCTTCCGCAGCCAGTTCGCCACCGTCTTCTCGGCCAAGCACCCGCTGAGCAGGGAGGAGGCGGCCGATCAGTGGGCGCTGATCACCCACAATGGCGGCCAGCGGATCGGCCACCGCACGATCGCCTACATGGACGAGCGCGAACTGCGGGCGGAGCGCTGGCACGGCGCGATCCGCGACTGGGCCGGCCATCTCGAGCTCGGCTGGGGGATGGTGGACCCGGTCGCCCGGCCGGCCGTGCTGAGGGCGGTGCGCGGATTGCGGCCCCGAGCCCCGGTCACCGAATGGCCCGAGCTCGGCCATTACCCGCAGATCGAGGACCCGGCGGCCGTCTTCGAGCTCATCGAGGGGGCGCTGGGCGCCGCGAGATAGCCTCCCGGTGCCGCTCAGGCGCCTCGCTATAATGCCGCGCTCCGCTCGGAGCAGGCGCTGGTCTTTTTGCGCCTCGGTCCGGGCGATTTTTAGGCTCTGAGCAGCGCTTTGTTCACGCCAGGGCGAGTCGATTACAGGAGAGGAATGAGCGAATGGCCCGTGAGTCACTGATCACCCCAGAGGGTCTGGAAAAGCTCAAGGAGGAGATCGAAGAGCTCTCGACCGACAGGCGGCGAGAGGTGGCGGAGCGCATCAAGGAGGCCCGCGAGTTCGGCGATATCGCCGAGAACTCCGAGTACGACGACGCCAAGAACGAGCAGGCGATGCTCGAGCAGCGGATCTCCCAGCTCCAGGAGCAGCTTCGCCGCGCCACGGTGGTCGACGACAAGCACATCGACACCGACGCCGTCGGTGTCGGCGCCGTGGTCCACGTCAAGGACCAGAAGTCCGGCAAGTCCCAGAAGTTCCAGCTGGTCGGGGCGCCCGAGGCAAACCCCGCCGAGCAAAAGCTCTCCCACGAGTCGCCGATCGGCCAGGCGCTGCTCGGACACAAGAAGGGCGAAATCGTCAACGTCACCGTTCCGCGCGGCCCCAAGCGCAAGCTGAAGATCACCAAGATCGAAGCCGCGGCGTAGCCCTTTAGGGTTGGGCCGCGATGCCCGACGAGAACCCCAAGTCCGAGTCGCAGCTGCTGGCCGAGCGCCGGGCAAAGCTCGAGCGTCTGCGCGATGAAGGCCTCGACCCGTTTCCACACGCCTATCCGGGGCGTACCGAGATCGCCGAAGTGCGCGCCGGCCACGAGGATCTGGAGGCCGGCGAGGAGAGCGGCGATTCCTACCGCGTCTGTGGCCGCATCCTCGCCCGGCGCGGCCAGGGCAAGGCCGCTTTCATCGATCTGCGCGATGGGTCCGGGCAGATCCAGATCCACGCCCGCGCCGACCTGCTCGGCGCCGCCGCTCATCAGCAGCTGGTCTCACTCGACCTCGGTGACGTGATTGGTGTCGAGGGCACCGCTTTCGCCACCAAGCGCGGCGAGCTCAGCATCGCGGCCGCCGACTGGACCCTGCTGGCCAAGAGCCTGCGGCCTCCGCCGGACAAGTACCACGGACTTCAGGACACCGAGACCCGCTACCGTCGCCGCGAGCTGGACCTGATCGCCAATCCCGGGGTCCGGGAGCTGTTCATCATTCGCTCCCGGGTGATCGCCGAGGTGCGTCGCTGGCTCGACCAGCGGGGTTTCACCGAGGTCGAGACGCCGGTCCTGCAGCCGCTCTACGGCGGCGCCCTGGCCCGCCCCTTTACCACCCATCACAACGCGCTCGACCGCGACCTCTACCTGCGCATCGCCACCGAGCTCTACCTGAAGCGGATGATCGTCGGAGGGATAGACAAGGTCTATGAGATCGGCAAGGACTTCCGCAACGAGGGCATCTCCCCCAAGCACAATCCCGAATTCACGATGCTCGAATGGTACGAGGCGTACCGGGACTACAACGACGTCGCCGAACACCTCGAGCAGCTTGTCTCCGCCGTCGCCAACAAGGTGCTGGGTACGACGACGGTCGAGCGCGACGGCGAGCAGATCGACCTCTCACCACCCTGGCAGCGAATCACCCTGCGCGAGGCAATCAAGGCGGAGACCGGCATCGATGTGCTCGAGCACCGTACCCGCGACCAGCTGGTCGAGGCGCTCGGTGGCGAGGCCTCACCCGAGGACGGCTGGGGCAAGCTGGTCGACGGGCTGCTCACCAAGCGGGTCGAGCCGAAGCTGATCCAGCCCACCTTCGTCACCGACTATCCGGTCGAGCTCTCGCCGTTTGCCAAGGCCCACCGCAGCAGCGACGGCCTGGTCGAGCGCTGGGAGGCGTTCGTCGGGGGGATGGAGATCGCCAATGCCTTCACCGAGCTCAACGACCCCGACGAACAGCGCCGCCGCTTCGAGCAGCAGGCGGCGGAGCTGAGCCGCGGAGACGAGGAGGCACAGCCATACGATGAGGCCTTCGTCGAGGCGCTGGAGCAGGGCATGCCGCCGACCGGGGGAATTGGCCTCGGTATCGACCGGCTGACGATGATCCTGACCGGCGCCGCGAGCCTGCGTGAGGTCGTGCTGTTCCCGGCGATGAGATAGGGCCGGCTCGGCTGTATACACCGCACGGAGCGGGGTCCTTGGTTGACCCTCCGGTTGCCTGCCTGGCCGAAGATTCCCCCCGGCTATACTGGCTCACTCGCCGTCCCCCAAGAACCGGAGGTCAGATCCAGATCGGCAATACGCATTCCGCGCCGATACAGAGAGAGGCCCCCGGTCGGTCCGCGTCCCTTCGATTAGCCCGCCGAAACGATTGATAGGAAGTCAGAGCCAGGAATGTTCGAAAGATTTACAGAGAGAGCCCGACAGGTCGTCGTCCTAGCCCAGGAAGAGGCCCGGACCCTCAAGCACAACTACATCGGCACCGAGCACATCCTGCTCGGCCTGCTCCGCGAGGAGGAGGGTCTGGCGGCGCGGGTGCTCGAGTCGCTGGATATCACCGTCGAACGGGTGCGCTCCCAGGTGGTCCGCATCGTCGGCTCCGGCGAAGAGGTCACCTCCGGCCAGATCCCGTTTACGCCGCGCGCCAAGAAGGTGCTGGAGCTTGCCCTGCGCGAGGCGCTCTCCCTCGGTCACAACTACATCGGCACCGAACACATACTTCTGGGCCTGGTGAGGGAAAATGAGGGAGTCGCGGCACGCATCCTGCTCGACTTCGACGCCGATTCCGAGAAGATCCGCAACGAGGTGATCCGCATGCTCTCCGGCCCCGGCAGCCGCCGTCAGGGCGCCGGCGCCGGCGCCTCCGGCGAGGGCAAGAAGTCCTCGAAGCTGCTCGACCAGTTCGGCCGCAACCTGACCAAGCTCGCCGCCGACGGCAAGCTCGACCCGGTGATCGGCAGAGAGACGGAGATCGAGCGGATCATGCAGATCCTCTCCCGGCGCACCAAGAACAACCCGGTGCTGCTTGGCGAGCCCGGCGTCGGGAAGACCGCTGTGGTCGAGGGCCTGGCCGCCCGAATCACCAACGGCGAGGTCCCCGAGCTGCTCAAGAACAAGCAGATCTACACCCTCGACCTGGCCGCTCTGGTGGCCGGTTCGAAGTATCGCGGTGAGTTCGAGGAGCGGCTCAAGAAGGTGATGAAGGAGATCACCCAGCGCGGCGACATCATCCTCTTCATCGACGAGCTGCACAACCTGGTCGGCGCCGGCGCGGCCGAGGGCGCGATCGACGCGGCCTCGATTTTGAAGCCTGCACTTGCCCGTGGCGAGCTGCAGACGATCGGGGCCACCACCCTCGACGAGTACCGCAAGTACCTCGAGCGCGACTCGGCCCTGGAGCGACGCTTCCAGCAGATCAAGGTCGATCAGCCCTCGCCGGAGGAGACCGTGAAGATCCTCGAGGGGCTGCGTGAGCGCTACGAGCAGCACCACCACGTGAAGATCACCGACGAGGCCCTGG
>JBHEMJ010000141.1:0-3182 GCA_046262655.1 Solirubrobacterales bacterium
GGCTACCACGGGCGCTCACGCGAGCAGGTCGCCGCTATCTGCCGCGACGCCGATCTGATGGTCAACCTCTCCGGTGGCTGCTGGTTCCCTCGCCCCGAATACGAGCGCCTGCCGAAGATCTTCATCGACACCGATCCCGGCTTCACCCAGCAGGCGATCGTGGACGCCGGCGATGGCTGGTACCGGGATTTCTTCGCCGGCCACGACACCCTCTACACCTTCGCGCTCGGCATTGAGGAGGAGGAATGCACGCTCCCGGAGACTGGGTTTCGCTGGCACCCCACCGTGCAGCCGGTCGAGCTCGACTTCTGGCCCTGGACCCCGGTGCCCGTCGATGCGCCCTTCTCGACGATCCTCAGCTGGACCACCGACAGCTTCCCGGGCATGGGCAAGGGCAAGGGAGAGGAGATGCTTCGAATGATCGGGCTGCCGGAGCGGAGCGAGGAGCGAATTCAGCTCGCCGTCGCCGGCCAACCCCCCACCCAGCTGCTCGCCGAACACGGCTGGGAGCTGAGCGACGCCGTCGAGGCCACGATCGACGCCGACGCCTACCGGCGCTTCATCCAGGCGTCGAAGGCCGAGCTCGGCTTCGCCAAGGCGATGTATGTCGAGACGCGCAGCGGCTGGTTCAGCGATCGCACTCAGTGCTATTTGGCGAGCGGCCGCCCGGCGCTTGTGCGCGAAACCGGGTTCAGCTCCGTGATTCCGATCGGCGAGGGGCTTCTCGCATTCGAGGACGTCGAGGGCATACTCGAGGGCATCGAACGGATCGGCGGCGACTATGAGCGCCATAGCCGCCGGGCACGAGAGCTGGCGAGCGAGCACTTCGCGGCGGGCAAGGTACTTTCGGCGTTGCTCGAGACAGCGGGTATCGAGTGAGTTCCGGCGGCGCTGCCTCTAGCCCCTGCCTCAATCCTATGGCGCGTCCTGGGCCTCGACGAACCGCACGGGGAGGGGCGCCAACTTGAGAATCGCCCAGCTCGCGCCGGTCGCGATGCCCGTGGTGCCCGGTGAGGGCGACTCGATCGAGCAGCTGGTCTCGCTGCTGACCGAGGAGCTCGTCCGCCGCGGCCACGAGGTCACCCTGTTCGCCACCGCCGACTCGGTGACCGGCGCCGCACTCGAGTCCTGCTACGCGCAGGGTTACCGGGAGGACGAGGAGCTTTGGGACTGGCGGCTGCCGGAGACGATCAACGCCGCATTCGCCTTCGAGCGGGCGGAGCGATTCCAGGTGATCCACAGCCACACCTACCACTTCGCGCTGCCGTTCACGAGGTTTGTCTCGACGCCGACGGCGCACACCTACCACGTGCAGCTGGGGCCGGAGGTCGTGAGGGCCTTTCAGCGCTACCCCGAGGCCCGTCTTGTCGCGATCTCCGATTACCAGCGCCAGGCGCTGGAGGGCATCGAGCGCGTTCCGGTGATTCACAACGGCGTCGACACCGGCGCCTTCCCGTTCGCCGCAAAGGGCGGTGATTACGTGGCCTTCCTGGGGCGCATGATCCCCTCCAAGGGGGCCGTCGAGGCGGTTCGCGTAGCCCGCGATCTCGACCTCCCCCTGGTGCTGGCGGGGCCGACCAGCGAGTGGTTTGAGGCCGAGGTCCGCCCGGCGCTGGATGGAACCACGGTCCGCTACGAAGGGACGTTGGACGCGGCTGCCCGCAACGAGTTGCTCGCCGGGGCGGCGGCGCTGCTCTACCCGATCGCCTACCCGGAGCCGTTCGGCCTCGTGATGGTCGAGGCGATGGCCTGCGGAACTCCGGTTGCTGCTTTCGGGGTCGGCGCCGTCCCTGAGATCGTCCAGCAGGGCGTCGGCGGCCATTGGGTGAGGCCGGGAGAGCCGCTGGCCGGCGCCGTTGAGGACGCCATGCTGCTCGATCGGCGCGGGGTCAGGCAGTCGGCGCTCGAGCGATTCGACTATCGGCGCATGGCGGATGGCTACGAGCGCCTCTACGGGCAGCTCGCCGCCGCAGACGAGGCGCCGCCACGATGACCGGCGGCGTCTTGGCGCTGTTCGCCCATCCTGACGACGAGTCGCTGCTCGCCGGCGGCACGCTCGCGGGTTGTGCCGCGGCGGGCCTTCGGGTCGCGATCGTCTCGATGACCCGTGGCGAGCGCGGCCCGGCGGCCACAACCGCGGCAGGGGACCGGGCGGCCTTGGCCGAGGTGCGCGAGGCGGAGCTGGCGGCAGCGGCCGAGGAGCTAGGCGCCGCCTCCGCGGAATGCCTCGCTTACCCCGATGGCGAGCTCCACGACGCCGACGAGGAGCAAGCGGTGGCAGCGCTTGCTGCGCTGCTCGAGCGCCACCAACCGCAGGCGGTGATCGGGTTCTCGCCCGAGGGCCTCTACTGGCATCCCGACCATGAAGCGGCCTCACACTTGCTCACCGCGGCGATCGAGCTGCGCGGGGGCGAGCCCCCGTCTCTTTGGTCCTATGGCGCCACCTGGCCCGAGGGCCACGCAGAGCGGCTGGTTTCGCTGATGAGCGCTCGGGGCCTGCCGGCAGACCTGTGGGGAATCGAGGCGGCGGCCTTCGGCCCGCCAGCCGGCGACATCGTGACGACGATCGATGTCCGCCGCTTCCTTCCTGCCAAGCTCGCCGCGCTGCGCCGCCACCGCAGCCAACTTGCGCCGCACCACCTCCTCGCGTCGCTCCCGGCTGACCTGGCGGAGGAGTTCCTCGGGCGAGAGTTCTTTGTGCGACTTGCGCCGCCGGGGCCGCCCGGCGACCTGCTCGCCGACGTCCTGGACGGCGGCGCCTGATTTACTCCGGCGCTAGGCTGCCGCGCGCCCAGCCTCCACGGCTCCGCTTACTGCTTGCAGTCGATCGGGGTGGTGTAGTCGCAGATGATCGTCAGCAGGCCCCTGACGCTGCCTTGCGACTGCTGCTGGGTGCCGATCTGTGTGTTCAGTGTGGCCGTGTTTTTGTCCAGCACCGCCATCTTGTTGTTGAGCTTCCTCAGCTGCGTCACCACCTCGGAGCTCCCCGACGCCGCACCGGCGCTCTGGGGAGCGCTGGCGGTGCCGAGGGCGAAGCCGACCACCGTGCTGAGCGACATCGAGATGAGCATGATCGCGAAAAGTTGCTTGACCATCAGAGGTACCTCCTTGGCTGGGATCAATGCCGCCATCTTAGGAGGCACGTTGCGCCTGGGCGACACCTGGCGGCGTGATTCCTAGCG
>JBHEMJ010000142.1:0-12838 GCA_046262655.1 Solirubrobacterales bacterium
GGTCTACCCCGATCCCTTTTACACGCCATTGCTGCACCGCCACGGCATTGCGATGCAGCTGGATGCCGACCGGATCGAGCTGACCGGCCGGCGCCGCGGTGGGCCCCTTTCGCTGCTCGACACCGTGCGCTCCCGGGCCGAAGCGGCTCTGGAGCGCGGCATGCGGCGGCCGGAGGCGGCGCTGGCCCGTGGCTTCGTGCTCGGCGAGGACGATCGCATCGACAAGCAGACCGTGGATGACTTCAAGCGCTCAGGGCTCGCTCACATCCTCGCCGTCTCGGGTCAAAACGTGGTCCTGCTGGCGATGCTGGCGATGCCGTTGATGGCCCTGGCCGGACTCGGCCTGCGCGGGCGGCTGGTCTGCGTGCTGGTTCTGGTCGCGATCTACGTGCCGGTTGCCGGAGCGAGCCCGTCGATCCAGCGCGCCGGTGTCATGGGGGCCGCCGGGATCGTCGCCGCCCTCGCCGGGCGCCCGCGGTCTCGCGCCTACGCGGTCCTGCTGGCCGCCTTGGTGACACTGGCGCTGAACCCGCGCAGCAGCGGGGAGATCGGCTGGCAGCTCAGCTTCGCGGCGGTGATCGGCATCTTTCTCTGGGCCGGGCGCCTGGTGACCCTGCTGCCGGGCGGGCGCGAGCCCGCCGGGTGGCGGCGGGCCCTGGCCGAGGGGGTGGCGATGAGCGCCGCCGCCACCCTGGCCACGGCGCCGCTGATGGCCGCCGACTTCGAGCGCGTGTCACTCGCCGCCCTGCCCGCCAACCTGTTGGCGCTGCCCGCCGTGGCGCCTGCGATGTGGCTGGGGATGCTCGCCGCAGCGGCGGGACAGCTCCCCGGGGTTCCAGTCGAAGCGCTGAATGCCGTCAACCAGCTGGTGCTCGCCTACATCGAGCAGGTTGCCCGCTGGCTGGCGACTCCCTCATGGGCGGTGGTAGGGGTGCGGCTGCACGGGGCCTTACCGGTGGTCGCCGCCTGCGTGGGGCTGGTCACCTCGGTGGAGCTGGCCCTGCGGGCGGGGGAGCGGCGCGCCGGCTTGCGCGGTGCGGGTGGCGCGCCGGCCCCCGCGAGCCCGCCATCCTGGCGCCGGTGGCGCCCGGGAGTTCGACCGGGCCTTGCGCTGCTCGCAGCCGGTGTCCTGGTCCTCGGCCCGCCCGGGCGCCATCTCCCTGCCGTTTCGGGGCCCTCGGATTCCGGCCTTCGCATCAGCGTGCTCGACGTCGGCCAGGGCGACTCGATCCTGCTGCGCCCAGCCGGCTCGGAACCAGTCCTGGTGGACGGCGGGCCCCCCGGCGACGGCGTCGCCGGGCTGCTTCGCGAGCATGGGGTGGGCTCGCTGGCCGCCGCGATCGTCACCCACGCCCAGAGCGACCACGAGGGTGGCGTCCTCGACCTGCTCGGCACCATGCCGGTGCGTAGGCTGGATTACGGCGCGGCCGACCGGCAGTTGCTCGGCGCCGGCGCTGTAGCGGGGGCTTCACCGCATCGGCTCGCCGAAGGCGACGAGCTGCGTTTCGGCGAGCTGCGCCTCGAGGTGCTCTGGCCTCCCCGCGAGCTGCTCCCGGATGCGCCGACGGACGCGGCGCAGCTGGATGCCGCCGGTGTCGATCCCAACCACTTGGCCCTGGTCATTCTGGCCGAGTGGCGTCACTTCTCGATGCTCCTCACCGCCGACGCCGAGGCGGAGACGACACCGGTCGACCCGGGGCCGATCGACGTGCTCAAGGTGGCCCATCACGGCAGCGTCGACGCCGGCCTCGGCGGCCTGCTCGATCGTGCGGTCCCAGACCTCGCGGTGATCTCGGTCGGGGCCGGCAACAGCTACGGACACCCGACCCCGGAGACGCTCGCGATCCTTCGTCAGCACCAGGTCCCTGCCCTGCGCACCGACACCGTCGGCACCGTCGAGATCGAGGTGGACGCCGATGGCTGGGCCGTCACCTCAGGCGGTTAGGCTGAGGCGATGGCCGAGGAGATGAAGCCCGCCTACCTGTTCAGCGGCGACGATGAGTCGAAGATCGCCGATACCCGCGCCCGCCTCCGCGCGAGGGCCGAGCGGGAGGGGGGCCCGGGGGCGCTGGAGCTGTTCACCGGCGAGGGCCGCGGCGCCCCCGACCCCGACGGGCTGATCGCCTCGCTCCCGGCGATGTCGCTGATCGCCACCCGCCGCTATCTGCTGGCCGATGGGGTCGAGGGCTGGGGCAAGACGCAGGCTGCTCGCGTGGCCGAGGCCCTCGCCTCGATTCCCGAGCAGACCACGGTCGTGCTGATCGCCCACGGCAAGGCCCCGGCCGGCCTGGCGGCGGCGGTAACGAAGGCGGGGGGAGAGGCGATCGCCCACCAGGCCCCGAGTGCGCGCGAGATGCCGGCGCGGCTGATAGCAGAGGCGCAACAGCGTGGCTTCAGACTCGAGGCCGGGGCCGCCCGGCTGCTGGTCGAGCGGCTCGGTCGCAGCTCGTTGCGACTCGACAACGAGCTCGACCGCCTGGCGCTTTGGGCTGCCGCGGACAACGGCGAGGTGACCCGGTCCGACCTCGAGTCGATGGTCGCCGACACTTCCGAGCAGGCCGTCTGGTCGCTGGCCGACGCAGTCGTCTCCGGCGACGAGCGCCAGGCCCTGTCGATCGCCGAACGTCTGATCGCCCAGGGCGAGAACGTCAATGGACTTTCCTACCTGCTCTCGTCGCGGCTGCGTGCGGCGGCTCGGGCCGCGGCTGAGCTCGAAGCCGGCAACAGCCCCAAGCAGGTCGCCGACGGTCTCTCGATGCACCCCTACGCGGCCAAGATGTTGGTCAAGCGGGTGGGCGGCCGCTCGCCGGGTCAGCTGACCGGCGCCGTCGGCGCGGTCGCCGATCTAGAGATGTGGTGCCGCGGTGGCTCCGACTACGGCGAGGCCGTGGCCCTGACCCTGGCTCTACGCCAGGCTACGGCCCCGTAGACGCCGGCACTTCCAACCTTCGTCCCGCTTGCGCCCGAGGAGATGTGGGTGGAGTGGCTGCCTAGGCCTTTGGCCTGAGCAGCCGGCTGGCGCGAGATTTCTTGCGGGCGCCGGTGTTGCGGTGCAAGGCACCCTTGCGCATGGCTTTGTCGACACGCGAGACGAGCTGCTTGAGCTCGGTCTCTGCGTCCCCGGAGCCGGAGGAGACAGTCTCCTCCAGCTTGCGGAACTGGGTCTTGACCGCGCTTGTCAGGCGGCGGTTCTCGAGACGCTCTCGCTCGCTGCGAGCGATGCGCTTTTTCTGGGAGGTGATATTGGCCATGAAGCTGGGCGACTATAGAGGATTGGAGCGCCGGCCCCGAAATGAGTAGCCAGGCCAGAATGGCCTATTGAGACGCCATGAGCGACGCCAAAAACAGCTTCGACGGCAAGGCCCCTCAGCCGAACACGCCATTCAATCCGGACACGGCCGAGCAACCGGGTGCGTCGGCAGATTCGTCGGTGAGTGAGGGGAAGCGAGCTCAGCCGGACGAACCCGACCCGATGCCCCGGCCACCCGGCACCCGAGACGCGCTGTCGATGGACACCAGCGAGCTGATGGCGATACCGGTCCCGGTTCCGTCCGCAACCTTCGAGCCGCCCGAGTCCGAGCGCAGGCCAAACGGCGGCCGCCTGGCTCGATCGACCGCCTTCTTCTCGCTGGCGACCAGCCTCTCGCGTGTCGCGGGGCTGGTGCGCGAGATCGTCGCCGCCAGCTACTTCGGCGTCAGGGGCCCAATGTCGGCGTTCACGATCGCCTTCCAGGTGCCCAACCTGGTCCGCAGCCTTTTCGCCGATGCAGCGATCCAGGCCGCCTTCGTCCCGGTCTTCACCGAGCAGCTCGAGAAGGGCAACAAGCGCGAGGCCTTCCGACTCGCCTCGACCCTGATCTTCGCGGTGACGATGGTGCTGGGCGCGATCACGGCGCTTTTCGTCCTGCTCGCGCCGGTGGTCATGCCGATCTTCGCCCCCGGCTTCGACGGCGAAATCAAGGACCTGACGATCAACCTGTCGCGGATCCTCTTCCCGATCCTGATCATGTTGGGGATGACCGGAATGGTCGTCGGGGTGCTCAACAGCTACGACCGCTTCGCCGCCTTCGCGATCTCGCCATTCTTCTGGAACGTGGCGATCATCGCGGTGCTGGTCGCCCTGGCGCCGGCTTTTCCCGAGGACAAGCGCATCTACGCCTATGCGATTGGCGTCCTCGTCGGCACCGCGGTTCAACTCGCGATCCCGGCCTGGGATCTGCGCCACACGCCCTTCCGGTTCAAGCTCGAGTTCTCCTGGACCCCCGAGGTGAAGCGCGTGCTGCTGCTGATGCTGCCGGTGACGCTCAGCCTCGGGTTGATCAACTTCAACCTGCTGATCAACAGCTTCTTCGGCACCCTGGTCTCCGACGAGGCGCCGGCGGCGATCGACAAGGCATTCCGCATCTACATGCTGCCGCAGGGGATCTTCTCGGTCGCTGTTTCGACCGTCGTTTTCCCGACCCTTGCCCGCTACGCCGCCCGCGGGGAGATCGATCGCCTGCGCTCGACCATGGCCAACGGCATGCGCCAGATCGTCCTGTTGCTGATCCCGGCCGCGGCAGCGATCCTGGTCCTCTCCGAGCCGATGATCCGCCTCGTCTACCAGCGCGGGGAGTTCGACGCCTCGCAGACCCACATCGTCGCCGTGGCGCTCTTCTGGTTTGCCTTCTCACTTCCCTTCAACGGCCTCTTCCTGCTCCAGACGCGCACCTTCTTCAGCCTCCAAAAGCCCTGGGTCCCGACCTGGATCTCGGGGGTCAACCTGGCGATTACGGCGATCATCGCGTTGCTGCTCTACGAGCCGTTCGGCGTCGGCGGCATCGTCGCCTCGACCGCGATCGCCACCGCCGTCAGCGTCTTCCTGCAGGCGACCCTGCTGCGCCGCCAGCTCGGCGGCATGGAGCTCGGCCGATTCCTCGACACCGCGGCCCGCATTCTTCTTGCCTCGGCCTGTCTTGCGGGCGTCAGCTTTGTGGTCTGGAATGGTCTCGATTCGGCCTTGGGGCGCGGGATCGGAGGCCAGTCGCTGTCGATGCTGGTCGCGCTGAGCGCGGGCGCCGCCGTCTACTTCGTTGTCGCGCGGGCGCTGCGGATCGCCGAGGTCGAGCAGCTGCTCAACCTGGCCAGACGGCGCTGACCGCAAGCGAGGCGTGGAGACATTGAATCCTGGACCGGTGAACAAGGGAATGCAGCCCGCAATAACGAAGATGCGGCGTGAGGACGCTGAGCGAGCCGCCGCGTCCTAAAGGCCATACTTCTCGCTCCCATGGAGCGCATCCGCAACTTCTCGATCATCGCCCATATCGACCACGGCAAGTCGACCTTGGCCGACCGCATCCTGGAGGCCACCGGGGCCGTTGTGGGCGACAAGATGCGCGCCCAACTGCTCGACTCGATGGACCTGGAGCGCGAGCGCGGGATCACGATCAAGGCCCAGGCGGTGCGGGTCGCGTATACGGCCGCCGACGGCGAGCTCTACAGCCTGCACCTGATCGACACGCCGGGGCACGTCGACTTCTCCTATGAGGTCTCCCGCAGCCTCGCCGCCTGCGAAGGGGCCCTGCTGGTAGTCGACGCCGCACAGGGGGTCGAGGCGCAGACCGTCGCCAACGCCTATTCGGCGATCGAGGCGGGACTGGAGATCGTCCCGGTGCTCAACAAGGTGGACCTGCCGAGCGCCGACCCGGACCGGGTGGCGGCCGAGATCTGCGACCTGCTCGGCTGCGAGGCACAATCGATCCTGCGGGTGTCGGCGAAGACCGGCGAGGGGGTGCCCGAGGTGCTGGAGGCGATTGTCGAGCGTGTGCCGCCGCCTGAGGGTGATCCCGAAGCCCCGCCGCGGGCGCTGATCTTCGACTCCGAGTTCGATCAGTACCGCGGCGTCGTCGCCTATCTGCGGATGATCGACGGCGAGTTCTCCAAGGGCGAGCCGATCCACGCTATGCAGACCGGCACTGAGGCCGACATCGACGAGATCGGTTACTTCGGCCCTGAGATGATCGCGGTACGCCAGATGGAGGCCGGAGAGGTCGGCTACGTGATTACCGGCCTCAAGGACGTCTCGAAACTGCGGGTCGGGGACACGGTCACCTCACGCCGGCGCCCGGCCTTCGAGGCGCTGCCGGGTTACAAGGAGGTGCGCCCGATGGTCTTCTGCGGCCTGTTTCCGATCGATACCGACCGCTACGAGGACCTTCGCGATGCGCTGGAGAAACTGGTCCTCAATGACGCCGCCCTTTCATGGGAGCCGGAGACCTCGAAGGCACTCGGCTTCGGCTTTCGCTGCGGTTTTCTCGGTTTGCTGCACATGGACATCGTTCGCGAGCGCCTGGAGCGCGAGTACGGCCTCGAGCTGCTCGCCACCACACCCAATGTCCGATACGAGGTCGAGTTGGTCGGAGGCCAGGTGGCCGAGGTGCATAGCCCTGCCGATATGCCCGATCCCGCCGTGACCGAGGAGATCCGCGAACCCTACATCCGGGCCACTCTGATCACCCCGCGTGAGCATGTAGGGGCGACGATGGAGCTTTGTCAATCACGTCGCGGCACCCACGTCGATCTCCACTATCTCTCACCGGAGCGCGTTCAGGTTCGCTACGACCTGCCGATGGCGGAAATCGTGCTCGACTTCTACGACCTGCTCAAGTCGACAACCAAGGGCTACGCTTCGCTCGACTACGAGCCGATTGGGATGCAGGCTTCCAACCTGGTCAAGCTCGACGTGCTGCTGGCGGGCGATACGGTGGACGCGCTGTCGCTGATCGTTCACAAAGACGCCTCCTACGAGCAGGGTCGCAACCTGGTCGTGCGGCTACAGAAAACGATTCCCCGGCAGTTATTCGACGTGCCGGTGCAGGCCGCGATCGGCTCCAATGTGATCGCCCGCGAGACGGTCAAGGCGCTACGCAAAGACGTCACCGCAAAGCTCTACGGCGGCGATGTGACGCGTAAACAAAAGCTGCTGAAGAAACAGAAGAAGGGCAAGAAGCGGATGAAGCAGGTCGGCGCGGTCGAGGTGCCCCAGGAAGCGTTTCTCGCGGTGCTGCAGGTCGATGAGTGAGATCGAAGACACGCAGGCGGCGAACGTGGAGCTCACCCGGCGTGCCTTCGAGGCTTTCGACCCCGAGGACGCGGCGCCGATACTGGCGCTTGCCGATCAGGCGGTCGAGGTCTACATGCCCTCCGATCTGCCCAACTCCGGCACCTTCCGGGGACACGGCGGTTACCTCGAGTGGCTCGGGAGCTGGCTCGAGGCCTGGGATGACTTCTCGGTCGAGGTGCGTGGGATGGAGCCTGTCGGTGAACGCCACGTCGTCACCAGCGCTGTACAGACGGCGACCGGCAAGGGCAGCGGCGTTCCGGTGAGGATGGAAATGGCGTATCTGACTGAGATCCGGGACGCAAAGGTGATCGCCCTCCACCTGTATCTCACCGCCGAGCAAGCGGCGCTGGTTGCCGAGGAGCGCGAGGGCGCCTAGCTCGAGACACGCGTCAGCGGCAGAGCCAGCCGGTGGCGCAGCTGCTCGATCTCGGCGTCGTGGCGGGGTCCAGCCACGACCAGCACCTCGTCGGCGGCAAATGAGCGCAGCTCGTCCTCGACGGCTTGCAGGGTATCGCTGTCACCGACCGACCCACTGACCCGCAGCCCGGCTGCGGTCAGGATGCCCGCGGTGGTCGCGAGCCGGGCCTGGGCGCCGGCCCGTGCTCCGTCCTCGGCCGAGAGCCAGCGGTCGATGCGCCGCGAGCTAACCGGGACCAGAATGCGAACGTCCTCGGCGCCGGCGACGAGCTCGATCACGCGCTCAGCCGGACCGTCGCCGAGTTCGATGGCGGTCAGGAGCAGCACCCTGTGGCCAGGATGCTCGGACTTCGCCACCTCCATGGCGCCGAAGGGCCGGCTGCGCACGGCAGCGATGATGACCACGGAGGCGACGAGGAAGGCGGTCGCCGCGCCAATCGCGGCTCCCTGGGAGCCGGCACTGAAGGCCACGACGATCGGAACGCAGATCGCGCCCACGATCAGCGGCAGCGCCCAGCCCTTGAAGTGGGTGCTCCCATCACGGTCCTCGTAGGTGAAACGTACGTCCATCGGCGATTTGTACTCCGAAATCGAGACTTCCATAGAATCGCCGGCCTGTGCCGCTCAACACCGAAGCGATAGGCAAGCAGTGGCCCCCACAGGTCTACGAGGTGGGCTCCGAGAAGATCCGCGAGTTCTCCGATGCGATCGGCGCCGGCAGCGACCTGCACCGCGACCGCGAGGCAGCCTTGGCCGCCGGCTACCGCGGGATCGTGGCACCGCCGATGTTCTGCGTCGTGTACTGCGCCCGGTCGATGGGCCCCGCGATCCTCGATCCGGCCGTCGGCATTGATTTGGCGGCGATGGTCCACGGTGGCCAGGAGTTCCGTTGGGAGGAGCCGGTCTGCGCCGGCGACACCGTCACCACCACCGTCCACTGCAGCGAGATCTACGATAAGGACGGGAAGGGCTTCTATCTGTTCGAGACGCTCTCGGTCAACCAGGACGAGCAACCCACCGTGCACGGCACCTGGACCAACATCGTCAGAGGAGTGTGAGCCGCAGATGGCCGATCTAAAGCAGGGGGACCCCGTACCCGAGCTGAGGGTCACTCCCGATAAGTACCTGCCCCACCGGTACGCGGGCGCCTCGGGGGACTTCAACCCGATCCACATCGACCCCGAGTTCGCCAAGGCGGTCGGGCTGCCGAGCAACATTCTCCACGGGCTGTACACGATGGCCCAAGTCGCTCGGGCGAACGCCGCGCTCGCCGGCGGCGACCCGAAGGCGCTCAAGCGCCTGTCCGTCCAATTCCGCGGCATGGGCTTCCCCGAGCAGGAGCTGGTGGTCACCGGCGCCGTCAAGGAGGCCGAGGCAAACCGCCTGATCATCGACACCGTCGCCGAGCAGAACGGCAACCAGATCGTGCGCAACGCGGAGGCTGAGCTCGACATGGGCTGAAGCCGGACCGGGCACGGACCTAGAATTAGAACCGTGCTGAGCCAACGCCAACAGGAGGTCCTGGCGAGCGTCGTCGATGCCCACCTGGAATCGGGTCGGCCAGTCGGCTCGCGCGCGATCGCCGAGCGCCCCGAGCTCGAGTGGAGTCCGTCGACGATCCGGGCCGAGCTGGCAGCCCTCGAACAAGCCGGATATCTGACCCATCCGCACACCTCCGCGGGCCGGATGCCGACGGACTCGGGCTACCGCATCTACTTTGACGCCTTGCTCGCCGAGAGCCACCCGCAGCGCCCCGGCGGAGTTCGCCCCGAGGTCTCCCGCATGCGCAGCGAGGTCGAAGCGGCGATTCGCGAGACGACCGCCGAACTGTCGCGGATCAATGATTTGTTGGCGGTGGTGACCGCGCCGCCGATCGAGTCGGCCCACATCCACCGGGTCGAGGTCCTGTTGCCCCAGCCTCGCGTGGTCACCGTGGTCGTGATTGCATCCACCGGCGAGGTCTCCAAGCGCACGCTGACCTTTGCCGAGCCCGTCGATCCCGGTATCGCCGCCTGGGCTTCCAGCTACTTGAATGAGCGCCTCTTCGGCCTCGCCGTCGGGGCCCGGATGATTTCCGGCCGTCTCTCCGATCCGGAGCTGAGCAACAGTGAGGCCGCCTTTCTGACCAAGCTTTCGCCGGCGCTCTGTGATCCCGGCGAGGCTGTCGACCATGTGCTTTACCTAGACGGCGCCGCGCGTCTGCTCTCCGAGGACCACACCCCGGAGATCCCGCGTGCCGAGCAGCTGCTCGATGCGCTCGAGCGTCGCGTCAATCTTCTCGGCGTGCTGCGCTCGGCACTGGATGAGCGCTCGGTGTTCGGCTGGATCGGCGAGGAGAACCCACAGCCCGAGCTGCGCGGAGTCAGCGTCATCGGGGCCAACTATGGCCTCGGCCACCGCAACCTCGGCTCAGTCGGCGTGATGGGCCCGCTGCGGATGGACTACGCGACGGCGATCGATTCCGTTCGCGAGGCGGCGAGCGAACTGTCGCGCTTCTTCGAGACCGTCTACGAGGACTAGGCCCCTTGGCTACGGCTGTGCCGCGCGACTACTACGAGGTGCTGGGCGTCTCCCGCGGAGCCAGTGAGGGCGAGATCAAGAAGGCCTTCCGGGCGCTGGCGCGAGAGCTGCACCCCGACGTCAACACCGAGGACGCCGACGCGGAGGAGCGCTTCAAGGAAGTCGCCGAGGCCTACGAGGTGCTCTCCGACGCCGAGCGCCGGCAGACCTACGATCGCTACGGTCACGACGGGCTGCGCCAGGGGGGCTTCCAGCCCCACACCGCGGGGAGCTTCCAGGACATCTTCGAGGCGCTTTTCAACCAGGCGGGAGGGGCCGGGGATGTCTTCGGTTTCGGCCGCCAGGGCCCCGCGAGCGGTGCCGACATCGCCGCATCGGTCGAAATCAGCCTGGCCGAAGTCCTGAGCGGCGCCAAACGCGAGGTCGAGTTCGAGGCCGTCAACAGGTGCGAGCACTGCCGTGGAAACGGCGCCGAGCCCGGAACCCCGATCGTCGCCTGCGAGCGCTGCGAGGGCACCGGTCAGCTGCGCCGGGTCAGCCGGAGTGTCTTCGGCCAGGTGGTGCAGGCTTCCCCGTGCAATGTCTGCAGTGGTGACGGAAAGATCGCCGAGACACCCTGCAAGGTCTGCGCGGGGCACGGGCGACTCGCCGGCAGGCGCACCTACGAGGTCGATGTGCCGCCCGGAATCGAGGACGGCCAGCGAATGAGGATCTCCGGCGCCGGCCATGCCGGCGAACCCGGCGGCCATGCCGGCGACCTCTATGTAGAGGTGCTGGTCGCCTCCGACGATCGCTTCGAGCGCCGTGGCGCCGACCTGGTCGCCCCGGTCGAGGTACCGGTCACCGCGGCGATGCTGGGTACCGAGATCGAGGTGCCGACTCTCGACGGTGCCAAGAAGATCAAGGTCCCGGCTGGGACCCAGCCGGGCGACAACGTCCGCCTCAAGGGTGAGGGGCTGCCCAGGCTGGGCCGAGGCGGCCGCGGCGACCAGCACGTCGTCTTCGACCTCGTCGTCCCCAAGAAGCTGGGCCGAAAGCAGCGCGAGATCGCCCAGCGGCTGCACGACGCGATCGAGGATTAGATGATCAGGCTCGCGGTGCGTTGCCGCCCCGAGCTTGCCGAAGTGGTGCTCGCCGAGCTGCTGGTGCTGGCGCCCGGTGGCGTCGAGGAGGAGACGGGATCCGGCTATCACGAATATGCGATCTACGGAGCACCCGGTGAGCTGCCCGAGCTCGGCGTCATCAAGGCGAGCGTGGGTGATCAGCTCATCACGGTGAGCTCCACGGAGCTCCCCGACGACTGGGCTGAGCGCTGGGCCGACTTCCACGAGCCGGTCCTCGTCGCCGGTCGCCTCTGGGTTCGGCCGTCATGGGAGCCGGCCGCAGCCGAGGGACTGATCGACCTCGTCATCGATCCCGGCCAGGCTTTCGGCACCGGCGCCCACCCGACCACCCGCCTCTGCATCGAGCTGCTGGCCGAGCTGGCCGCAGCCGGGCACGCATCCGGTTCGCTCGTCGACTGGGGCACCGGTTCCGGCGTGCTGGCGATCGCCGCCGCCAAGCTCGGCTTCTCGCCGGTCATCGGCGCCGACCACGAGGTTGCCTCGATCGAGGCGGCGGCGGCCAATGCCGCCGTCAACTCGGTCGAGCTGGAGCTGATCCAGGTCAACATCCGGGCCGACCCGCCGCCGGCGGCTGCCACGGCGATCGCCAACCTGACCGCGCCGCTGCTCACCGAAGTGGCCGGAGCCCTTGCCGCCGGCGAGACCGAGGCGCCCGAAACCCTGGTCTGCTCGGGCATCCTCCTCGACGAGCTCACCGGCGTCGCCGTGGCGATGTCGGCAGCCGGGCTCGAGGAGCGCGACCGCCGCACCGAGGGGGATTGGGGCGCATTGCTGCTCAGTCGTTGAGCGGCCCAATCCCGCGCCTGTCCCCGCCCGAGAGCCGATCAACGCCATTATCTGCGCTCCATGATCCCTGCCCATCCCCATGGCGGGCTTCCGATCGCCGTTTTTGACTCGGGCGTTGGCGGCCTCACCGTCCTGCACGAGTGCCTCGTCTCGCTGCCCGAGGAAGACTTCCTCTACCTCGGCGACAGCGCCCGCTTTCCCTACGGCGACAAGGAACCGGAGGAGCTGCGCGAGCGGGCTGTGGAGGTGGCGGGCTTCCTGCTCGACCGTGGCGCGAAGCTGATCGTCATTGCCTGCAACTCTGCCACGGCCGCCGGGCTGGCGGCCGTGCGCGAGTTGGCCGAGAAGCGGGGCGTGGACGTGGTCGCCGTCGTGCGACCCGAGGCCGAGATCGCCGCGGCGATCACCGGGTCAGGGAAGGTCGGCGTGTTGGCCACGCCGGCGACCGTGTCCAGCGGCGCCTACCGCCGGGCGCTCGGGGAACAGGGCCGCGAGCTCGAGATCACCGAGGTGGCTGCCCCCGATCTCGCCGGGATCATCCAGAATGGCTTTCCCTTCGACGACTCGGTGGTCGAAACTGCGCGTGCCTACACGGCCCCCCTGCGCGAGGCCGGCATCGACACATTGGTTCTCGGCTGCACCCATTACCCGCTGGTGGCGCCGATGCTGCAACGCATGCTCGGCCGAGACGTGCGCCTGGTCACCCCGGGGCACGCCGTCGCCGCCGCGGTTCAGCGCGGCCTCGCGCGCCGCGCGATCGCCACCGAAACCGGCGGCGAGGGGACCTATCGCTTCCTCTGTACCGGCGACGTTGAGTCCTTTCGCGAGTTGGGCACCCGCTTCCTGCAGATGCCGCTCGGCGATGTCGAGCATGTGGAGGTGGGCTGAG
>JBHEMJ010000143.1:0-10325 GCA_046262655.1 Solirubrobacterales bacterium
TTGTGGGGAGTCGGAATGCCTGGCGCTGGAGCCGATCCGGCCCAGCTTCAATGAACGCAGCGTGTCGCGCTGCGGGCCATCGGCGCCGATCGCGGAGCGGACTTGCTTGACTTCGATCTCAGCCATCGGTCGGAGCCTCCGGGGAGGGCTCGGGGCTTTCTCTCTCGGCCGCAGGGCTCACGGCTTCGCCGTCATTTTCCGGGGGCTGCCCGGCTTCGCCCGCATCCACCGCCGCCTCCTCGGCTTTGCCTGCGGGGCCGGCGGCTTGCGCCGCCGGCGCGGGGGATGCTGGGGAATCATCCGCGGGCTGCTCGGCTTCGCCTGCGCTGCCTGCGGGTTCGGGCGCCGCCGGTCTGGGCTCCTTGATCGCCTCTTCTACAGCATCGACGGGCTTGGGGGTGACGTCTTCGCTCTTGGTCTCTTCGGGCTTGCCGTTGTCGTCGGCGTGGATGCCAAGGACCTCGCGGACGGAGAGGCCGCGCAGTTCGGCTACTTCTTCAGGACGGCGCAGCGAGGTGAGGCCCTCCATCGTCGCTTTCACCAGGTTGATCGGGTTCTGGGTTCCGATGCTCTTGGTCAGCACATCGCGGACGCCGCCGAGCTCCAGCACGGCGCGCACGCCGCCGCCCGCGATCACGCCGGTACCGGGGCTGGCCGGGCGCAGGACAACGTGGCCCGCGCCGAAGCGGCCGATCACATAATGGGTGATCGTCTGGCCGTACTTGGGCACACGGATCAAGTCCTTACGGGCATTCTCGACCGCTTTCTGGATTGCGAGTGGGACCTCGCGAGCCTTGCCGTAGCCGATGCCGACCACCGAGTTCTCATCGCCGACCGCGACCAGGGCGGTGAACGAGAAGCGCCGGCCGCCCTTGACTACCTTGGCGACGCGGTTGATCTCGATCACGCGTTCCTGCAGATCGAGGCCCTTGGAGCTGACGTGTTCGACACTCATCGCAGCGGAGAGGGTAGCGGGGTCATTAGAAGTTCAGGCCTCCTTCACGAGCGCCATCGGCGAGGGCCTTGACGCGCCCGTGATACCGGTAGCCGCCGCGATCGAACACGCAGCTGGAAACACCGGCCTCGGCGGCGCGCTTGGCGATCAGCGCGCCCGCCTTCTTGGCCTGCTCCATACGGTCGAGCCCACGCAGATCGGTCTCGGTCCAGGTCACGGCGGCCATCGTCCTGCCCGCGTCGTCGTCGATCAACTGGGCGAAGACGCCGCGGTTTGAGCGAAAGACAGAGAGGCGTGGGCGCTCGGCGCTGCCGCGCACCTTGGCGCGGACCCGGCGCCGCCGTCGCAGGCGCTTCTGGGGCTTGGTCGCAACGCTCATGCGCGCTTGCCGACCTTCCTGGTTACCTGCTCGCCGGCGTAGCGGACTCCCTTGCCCTTGTAGGGCTCGGGCGGGCGACGCTTGCGGATCCGCGCCGCGGTCTCCCCCACCAACTGCTTGTCGATACCGCGCACAACGACCTCGGTCGGCTGGGGAACCTCGAAGTCGATGCCCTCCGGCGCCTCGATCGAAACCGGGTGCGAATAGCCGAGCGCCAGCTCCAGGCCCTTGCCCTTGAGCTGGGCGCGGTAGCCAACGCCCTGGATCTCGAGTCGTTTCTCGAAACCGTCGGTGACGCCCTCCACCATGTTCGCGATCAGGCTGCGGGAGAGCCCGTGCAGGGCCCGGTGTTCCCCCCGGTTGGTGGGGCGGTCGACGGTGATCGTGCCATCGGCCTGCTCGACCTTCATCTCGGCGGAGATCACCTGGGCGAGCTCGCCCTTGGGCCCCTTGACCCTCACCAGACCGGGGGCGATCTCGACGCTGACGCCGTCGGGCAGGGAGATGGGCATCTTTCCGATCCGGCTCATCCGGGGATCACCAGACGTAGGCGACGACCTCGCCGCCGACGCCGTTTCGCTTGGCGTCGTGGCCGGTCATCACTCCGGAGGAGGTGGAAACGATCGCGGTGCCCATGCCGCCCTGCACGCGCGGCACCTGCTCGTGGCTGACGTAACGGCGGCGGCCAGGGCGCGAGACGCGCTTGATGCCCTGGATTACGGGCAGCCGCTCCTCGGTGTACTTGAGCTTCAGCTTGATCACCTCGCCGACGCGCGCGGGCTCGACCGAGAAATCGGTGATGTAGCCCTGCTCCTTGAGGATGCGGGAGAGCTCCCGCTTGAGACCGGAATCCGGGATCTCCACCTCCTCGTGCTCGGAGGCGAGCGCGTTTCGCAGGCGCGTCAGATAGTCGGATACGGGATCGCTAAGCATGGGAGGGTCGGTTACCAGCTCGACTTGGTCATTCCGGGCACATAGCCGTTGTGGGCGGCCTCGCGCAGACAGATCCGGCAGAGGCCGAACTTGCGGTAGTAGGCGCGCGGCCTGCCGCAACGGCGACACCGATTGTAGTTCCGGGTCCTGAATTTCGCCTTTCGCGACTGGCGAACCTTCTGTGAAGTCTTTGCCATTTCTCTCCTTACTTGCCTTCGGCGTCGCCGCCGCCATCGTCGCTCTTGGCCTTGGGCTTGTCGGTGCCTTCAGCGGACTTCCCGCCGTCGCCGCCCTCTGCGCCCTCCTCGTCTTCCTCGTCCTCCCGAACGGGCTTCTCATAGGCCTCGGGGTTCTCTTCCTTCAGCAGCTCCAGGGCGGCCGCTTCGGCCTCGGCGCGCTGCCGTGCCTCCTCCTTGCGCCGCTCCTCTTCTTCCTCGTCGACGTGGTCCTCCTCCCCGGGGCGGCCCTCGGCGGCGAACGGCATGCCCAGCCCCTCGAGCAGGGCGAATGCCTCGATGTCGTTTGGGGCGGTGGTTGCGATCGTCACGTCCAGGCCCCGCACCTGGTCGATCGAGTCATAGTCGATCTCGGGGAAGATCAGTTGCTCACGGACTCCCATCGAGAAGTTGCCGCGGCCGTCGAAGGAGCGCGGGTTGAGGCCACGAAAGTCGCGGATACGCGGAATCGCGACCGAAATGAGGCGGTCGAGGAACTCCCACATGCGGGCGCGGCGCAGGGTCACGGCGACGCCGATCGGCATCCCTTCGCGCAGCTTGAAGTTGGCGACCGACTTCTTGGCCCGGCGCACGTTGGGCTGCTGGCCGGCAATCACGGCGAGCTGCCCGACCGCGGCCTCGAGCACCTTGGTGTCCTGCTTGGCGTCGCCGAGGCCCATATTGAGGACGATCTTCTCCAGGGTCGGGGCGCGCATCGGGCTCGAATAGCCGAACCGCTCGACCAGGGCCGGGCACACCTCGGTTGCGTAGCTCTCGCGTAGCCGCGGCGGCGGGACTGCCTGCTTCTGCTGGCTCGTGGCTGCTTCCATCAGTCGATCTCGTTTCCGCTGGCGGCGGCGATCCGCTTGCGCTTGCCGTCCTTGCCGCGCTCGACCCGGACCCGGGTCGGTTTGTTGGTCTTCGGGTCGAGCAGCATCACGTTTGAGACGTTGACCGGCCCTTCCTTCTCGATGATGCCGCCGACCTCACCGCCCTTTTGCGCATCCTTGACCGAGGTCGGACGCTGGTGGCGCTTGATGATGTTAAGCCCCTCGACATATACGCGGCGCTTGCGCGGCTCGGTGCGCAAGACCTTGCCGGTCTTGCCGCGATCCTTGCCGGCGGTGATCATCACGTTGTCGTCCTTGCGGACCCGCATGGCTGACATCGCTAGAGGACCTCCGGAGCCAGGGACACGATTCGCATGAAGTTGCGGTCACGCAGCTCGCGTGCGACGGGACCGAAGATGCGAGTCCCGCGGGGAGCGCCCTGGGCGTCGATCAGCACCGCCGCGTTCTCGTCGAAAGAGATGTAGGTGCCGTCTTTGCGCCCCAGCTGCTTGCGGGTCCGCACCACCACCGCCTCCACGACCTCGCCCTTTCGGACGCCGCCCTGCGGGTTGGCCTGCTTGACGGTGGCTGTGATCACGTCGCCGATATGCGCGTAGCGGCGGTGCGAGCCCCCCTTGACGCGAATACAGAGAATCTCCCGGGCGCCCGAGTTGTCGGCGACCTTCAGCCTTGTCTCCTGCTGGATCATGGCTGGTTCTACTTCGCCTTCTCGAGGACCTGCGCGAGGCGCCAGCGCTTCAGCTTTGAGATCGGGCGGGTCTCGACGATACGAACCAGGTCGCCTTCGTTGGCCTCGTTGCGCTCGTCGTGTACGTGCAACGTGCCGGTCTGGCGCACGACCTTCTCGTAGACGGGGTGGCGGCGGGCGACGTCGATTCGCACGGTGATGGTCTTGTCGGGCTTGCTCGAGACAACGGTTCCCTGGCGGACCTTGCGATCGACGGCTGTCTTCTGCGCCGGGGTGGTGCCGGTCCCCTTCCCCCCCTTGGAGCGAGCGCGCTTGCGATAGCGGCTGCGCTCGGCATTGGCGGCCTTGCGGCGCTCCAGGCGCTCCCTCTGGCGATCCTCCGGGCTGCGCTGCGGGCCGGGCTTACCGGACTCACGAGAGCGGGCCAGGCGGCGACGGGCCTTCCAGTCGAGCTCGTCATCGCCAGCCTTACCCCCCGCCGGCTGCTCGGCTTCGCCGGCGCTGCCTGCGGGTGATTCTTCCGGCGCTGGGGATGCTGAGGCGTCGCTCGATTCTTCGGGCGAGCCCTCCTCGGGCGCCTCCTCGGCAGGGGCGTCGTCCTTGGGGGCCTCCTCGGCAGGGGCTTCATCCTGGGATGCGTCCTCGGCAGGGGCGTCGTCCTGGGATGCGTCCTCGGCAGGGGCCTCTGCAGCGGGCTGCTCTTCGGCCTGCTCGGGGACGTCGGTCTTCTCTTCGGTCGTCTCGTTCTTCTCTTCGTCGGCCATGGGTTCTCGCGGCTAGTGCCGCAGCTCCTTTTCGAGGTCGATGCCGCGCTCGCGGGCCACCGTCAGCAGTCGTGCGACATCACGCTTGACGAAGCGCAGGCGCGCCGAGTTCTCCAGCTCGCCGGTGGCATGCTGAAAGCGCAGGTTGAACTGCTCCTGGCGAGCCTGCTTGAGGCTCTCCACCAGCTCATCGTCCTTGAGGTTGTGGGCTTCGGAGCTCTTCACGAGGACTCCACCCCCTCGCGCTTGACGATCTTGGTGCGAATCGGAAGCTTGTGGCCGGCCAGGCGCATCGCGTCGCGGGCGAGCTCCGGCTCGACGCCGGCGATCTCGAACATCACCCTGCCGGGTTTGATCACCGCGACCCAGCCCTCGGGGTTGCCCTTGCCCGAACCCATCCGGGTCTCGGCCGGCTTTTGGGTCACCGGCTTGTCGGGGAAGATGTTGATCCAGACTTTGCCGCCGCGCTTGATCTTGCGGGTCATCGCGACTCGGGCGGCCTCGATCTGGCGGTTGGTCACCCAGCCGCGCTCGAGGGCCTTGAGCCCATACTCGCCGAAGGCAACCGTGGTGCCACCCTTCGCGTAGCCACGCATTCGGCCGCGGTGCTCCTTGCGGTATTTGACCCGCTTCGGCATCAACATCTCAGCGACCTCCCCGGCCCCCGCGTGGCGGCGGAGCGCCGTCGGCGTCGTCGGCGCTCTTGCTCGACCGGTAGCCCTCGGGCATCACCTCGCCCTTGTTGATCCAGCACTTGACCCCGATACGGCCGGTCGTCGTCCTCGCCTCGATGAAGCCGTAGTCGATGTCGGCCCGCAGTGTGTGCAACGGCACGCGGCCGTCCGAGTAACCCTCTGTACGGGCCATCTCGGCGCCGCCGAGGCGACCGGAAACCTGGACCTTTACTCCCTTGGCGCCTGAGCGCATAGCCGAGGTCAGGGCACGCTTCATGGCGCGGCGGAAGGCGACCCGGTTCTGCAACTGCTCGGCGATCGACTGTGCGACCAGCTTGGCGTCGAGCTCAGGGCGCTTGATCTCCTTGATGTTGACCTTGACCGCCTTGTTGGTGAGCTTGTGGAGATCTCGCCGCAGCGCGTCGACCTCGCTGCCGGACTTGCCGATCACGATGCCGGGGCGCGCCGTGGAGATATCGATCTCGACCTCGGTCGGGCCCTTCTTGATGGTGATGTCCGACAGTCCAGCGTGGGAGAGCTTGTTCTCGATGTGAGAGCGGATCACCAGGTCTTCGTTGAGGTAGTCGGAGAACTCCTTCTCGTTGAACCAGTTCGACTTCCAGTCCTGGATGTAGCCGACTCGAAAGCCGATTGGGTGGATCTTCTGTCCCATGCTTGGCTAGCTCTCCTCGGGGGTCAGCGCCACTGAGATGTGGCTCGTTCGCTTGTTGATCCGCGTCGCGCGCCCAAGGGCTCGCGGCCGGAAGCGGCGCAGCGTCGGGCCCTCGTCGACGGTGATCGCCGAGACCACCAGGTCCTCGGCGACGAGATCGTGGTTGTTCTCGGCGTTGGCGGCGGCCGAGTCGAGCAGCCTTGCGAGGTCCTCTGCAGCCCCCCGCGGCGAGAAGCGCAGCATCGAGCGGGCGTCGTCGATCTGCATGCCGCGGATCTGGTCGGCGACGAGGCGCACCTTGCGCGGGGCAACCCGAACGTATTTGGCCTTGGCGCGGACCACCGGCGGGGCGACGGGTTTGGCCGGCTCTTTGGGCTTCGCCTTGGTGGCCCTGCCACCGGTCTTGCCCTTGGCGGGTCCCTTGGGCTTCGGAGCCGGTTTGGTCGCAGCCTTCGGCTTGGCGGCCGTCTTGGGCTTCGCCTCCGTCTTTGGCTTGGCGGCGGGCTTCGGCTTGGCGGCGGCCTTGCTCTCGGTTTTCGGCTTGGCGGTGGCCTTGCTCTCGGCCTTCGGCTTCGCGGCCGGCTTCTTGTCCTTCTCGGCGTCCTTGGGGTCGGCCATCACTCTTCGCTCTTGGTGGTGCCGGAGTGGGCTCGGAAGGTGCGGGTGGGTGCGAACTCGCCGAGCTTGTGGCCGACCATCGACTCGGAGATGTACACCGGCACGTGCTTGCGACCGTCGTGGACAGCGATCGTGTGCCCGACCATGTCGGGAAAGATCGCCGACTTCCGCGACCAGGTCTTGAGCATGTTCTTCTCGCCGGCGTCGTTCATCTTCTGGATCCGCTCCAGCAGACGCGGCTCGGCCCACGGGCCCTTCTTGGTCGAGCGTCCCATCAGCGCTTACCCCTTCTGCGGCCGCGGACGATCATCGCGTCGGAGCGCTTGCCCTTCTTGCGGGTCCGGTAGCCGAGGGTCGGCTTGCCCCATGGAGTACGTGGGTGCCCGCCGGGGGTCTTGTGCGCCTCGCCGCCGCCGTGGGGATGGTCGACCGGGTTCATCGCCACACCCCGGCTCTGCGGGCGCTTGCCCTTGTGACGGCTGCGCCCGGCCTTGCCGACTTTGACGTTCTGGTGTTCGGTGTTGGACAGGGCGCCGATCGTCGCCCGGCACCCTGCGCGGACCATCCGCACTTCTCCCGAGGGGAGCCGGATGCTGACCATCCCACCCTCCTTGGCGACGACCTGGATCGCGGCGCCGGCCGCCCGGCCGATGCGAGCTCCCTGCCCGGGGACCATCTCGACGGCGTGGACGATGGTGCCGGTCGGTATCGCGTTCAGCTCCAGGGCGTGACCGGGGATGATGTCGGCTCCCTCGCCGGAGCGCACCTCGGAGCCCACGGCTAGCCTCTGCGGGGCGAGGATGTAGGCCTTGGCGCCATCGGCGTAGTGCAGTAGTGCGATGTAGGCAGTGCGGTTCGGGTCGTACTCGATCGTCGCCACCTTGGCGGGCACGCCGTCCTTGCGGCGCTTGAAGTCGATCTGGCGATAGCGACGCTTGGCACCCCCGCCGCGGTGACGGCTGGTGATGCGGCCTTTGGAGTTGCGCCCACCCGACTTTTTGGCCCCCTTGGTGAGGCTCTTCTGGGGTTTGTCGGTGGTCAGCTCCTCGCGCACCTGGTAGGTGGCGAAACGGCGCCCGGGACTGCTCGGTTTTGTCTTTCTCATCGCCATCAGATGACCGCTCCGGCTAGCCCTCCACCGCGGCGCCCTCGAACAGCTCGATGCGCTCGCCCGGCGCCAGCTGGACGATGGCCTTCTTCCAGGCGCGGCTGCTACCCGAATGAATGCCGCGGCGCTTCGGCTTGGAGCGCACACGGGAGGTCCGCACGCCGGTCACGTGTACGCCGAAGATCTCCTCAACGGCGTGGGCGACCTGCGTCTTGTGGGCGCGGTCGTGGATGCGGAAGGTGTATTTGCCGTCGGCCATCAGCGCGTAGCTCTTTTCGCTGACCACCGGGCGGATGAGGACCTGGCGGGGGTTCATCAGGGATTCACCTCGGGCTTTTCGGGCGCCTTGGCCTTTTTGTCCGAGGTGCGCTCGTCGAGGGACGCGAGAGCCTCCCTGGAGACAATCAGCGACGCGGCGCCGATCACGTCGGCGACGCCGGCGTCGGTGGCCCGCAGGACGGCCACCCGGGGAATGTTGCGAAAGCTCCGCGCCACGGCGGCCTCGCGGGGTCCGGTCAGGACCAGCGTCGGGTGCTTGGCCCCCCACGATGTGAGTGAGGAGGCGGCATCCTTGGTCGAGGGGGCGTCGAAGGAAGCGCCATCGAGGATCGCGATCGACTCGCGGGCAGCGTGCACCGAGAGCGCGGCACGCAGGGCGCGGCGGCGCGCCTTGCGATTGACCTTGACGGTGTAGTGACGGGGCTTGGGTCCAAACGCGGGGCCGCCGCCGTAGCGGTGTCCCACGCTCAGCGCTCCGACGCGGGCACGGCCGGTGCCCTTTTGGCGCCAGGCCTTGGCGGTGGTCATCGAGACCTCGCCGCGTGTCAGAGAAGATGCGGTGCCGCGGCGGCGCGCGGCCAGGTCGGCCCGGGCCGCCTCGTGGACCAGTGACTCGTGGAAAGGCTCGCCGAATACCGCGGCCGGAAGATCTGCCTTTTCCGAGGTGCCGAGTATGGGAGCGCTCGAGGGCCGCTCAGCCATTGCCGCGTACCTCCACGGTGGCGTTCTTGGGGCCGGGAACCGCGCCCTTGACCAGCAGCAGGTTTCGATCGGCGTCCACCTCGACGACCTCGAGGCCGCGCTGGGTGATCCGCTTGTTGCCCATCTGCCCAGGCAACTTCATGCCCTTGAACACCCGGGCGGGGTCGGCGCTGGCGCCGACAGATCCCGGGGCGCGAACGTTGTGTGAGCCGTGGGAGACCGGGCCGCGACTGAAGTTGTGACGCTTGATCGTGCCCTGAAAGCCCTTGCCGATCGAGGTACCGGAGACCTTGACCTTGTCACCCGGCGCGAACGCAGTCACGGTGACGTCGTCGCCCACCTTCAGCGGCCCGGCGGGAGCGGCCTTCTCCTCCACCGACGCGTTCCCGGCTTCGCCATCCCCATCCGGAGGCTGCTCGGCATCCGCTGCCGCCTCCTCGGAATCCATTGCCTCAACCGTGGACCAGTCTTCGTCGCGGAACTCGACCAGGGTGCGCGAGGGGGGCGCACCGGCCTTCTTCAGGTGGCCGAGCTCGGCCTTGGAAATCTTGCGTTCGGCGACCTCGTCAAAGGCAAGCTGGACGGCGTGGTAGCCATCGCGCTCGGAGCTGCGCAGAGCCGTCACCTTGCAGGGGCCGGCCTCGATCACCGTCACCGGGACCGAAGAGCCGTCCTCGGTGAAAACCTGGGTCATGCCGAGCTTCTTGCCGATGATCGCCGCCACGTCCCTCGCGCTCCTAGAGCCGAATCTCGATATCGACCCCGGCGGGCAGTGCGTCGAGGCGCTGCAGCGAGTCGACCGTCTTCGGACTGGGCTGGTGGATGTCGATCAGGCGCTTGTGGGTGCGGATCTCGAAATGCTCACGTGAGTCCTTGTCCTTGAAGGGCGAGCGGATCACGCAATAGACGTGCTTTTCGGTGGGCAGCGGGATCGGCCCGGCAACCGTGGCGCCAGTGCGCTCGGCGGTGCCGATGATCTCCTGGGCAGCCCGATCTATGGCGTCGTGGTCATACGCCTTGAGCCGGATCCGGATCTTTCCTGTTGTCAGTGATGCCACTTCGGTTATTCGCTGCTTTCTGCTGGTCTTTTTGCGCGCAATAGGGGCGCCGCCCCTGTGCCGCCGGCAAAACTGCCTTCGCCTCGCTTCGCTCGGCTTGGGGGCGCCGCCCCGGTCGTATGTGCTTGCAGTTGTCTTCGCGGGCCCTTCTTGTCGAGACCGCGCCCTTCATCAAGAGGGGCGGACTGAGCGCCCGCCCCTTTGCCGCTTGCCTACTCGACGACCTCGCTCACCACGCCCGAGCCGACGGTGCGTCCGCCCTCGCGGATCGCGAACCGAAGGCCCTTATCCATGGCGATCGGGACGATCAGCTCTACGTCCATCTCGACGTTCTCACCCGGTGCCACGAATTCGCGGTCAGACGGGAGGTTGGCGACGCCGGTCACGTCGGTCGTGCGGAAATAGAACTGCGGCCGGTACCCGGAGAC
>JBHEMJ010000144.1:0-6724 GCA_046262655.1 Solirubrobacterales bacterium
GACCACTTCCTGACCACCGTCGGCCGGATCATCTTCAACGACGGAATCGAGCGCGGGCTGGCCGAGGCACTGGGCGACGAGTGGAAGCCGGAGAGCTACGAGTTCGTCAACACGTCACTGAAGAAGAAGGACGTCAACCAGATGGTCTCCGACCTGGTCAAGGCCGTGGGGGCCCCCGTCGTGGAGCTCGTCCTTGACTCCTTCAAGGAGCTTGGTTTCCATTACGCCAGCCAGGCCGGGGTGACGATCTCAAAGAACGATGTCCAATCGCCTGCCAACAAGGAGGAGATCCTCGACCGCTACGAGGTCGAAGTCTCCGAGATCCAGGGCCAGTACGACGATGGCTACCTTGGAGAAGGGGAGCGCAAGGAAGCGGTGACCGGCAAGTGGAAGGACGCCACCGAGGAGGTTGCCCAGGCGATGGAGGACAGCCTCGATGAACTCAACCCGATCTTCATGATGGCCAACTCGGGTGCCCGCGGGTCGTTCAAGCAGATCCGCCAGCTGGCCGGGATGCGCGGCATCATGGCCAATCCGAAGGGCGAGGAGATCGAGCGGCCGATCAAGGCCAACTTCATCGAGGGCCTCTCGGTCCTCGAGTACTTCATCTCCACCCATGGCGCCCGCAAGGGACTCGCCGACACCGCGCTGCGCACGGCCGACTCCGGGTATCTGACCAGGCGTCTCGTCGACGTCGCCCAGGACGTGATCGTCCGCGAGGAGGACTGCAAGACCAAGGAGCACATCGAGATGCCCCTACGCGGCGAGGACGGCCAGCTGAACGCCAACCTCGCCGGCCGCCTGGTCGCCAAGAAGTTCACGACCAAGCGTGGCCGCGACCTGATGAAGCGCAACCAGGAGCTCGACTGGCCCGAGATCGAGGAGATCGCCGAGGCCTTCGGCGACGACGAGGACGTCATGGTTCCAATTCGCTCGGCGCTCAAGTGCGAGGCCGAATCCGGGATCTGCCGCTCCTGCTACGGACGGGCGATGGCGACCGGCACGATGGTCGAGATCGGCGATGCGGTCGGCATCATCGCCGCTCAGTCGATCGGTGAGCCCGGCACCCAGCTGACCATGCGCACCTTCCACACCGGTGGCATCGCCGGCCAGGACATCACCCAGGGCCTGCCGCGCGTGGTGGAGCTGTTCGAGGCACGCAAGCCCAAGGGCCTGGCCCAGCTCGCCGAGATCGGTGGGCGGGTCAAGGTCGAGGACGGTGAGAAGGCCCGCAAGGTCGTCATCGTCGACGACAAGGGTGAGGAGGTTTCCTACACGTTCCCGATGGGCACCGAGCTGCTGGTCTCGACCGGCAACAAGGTCGATCCCGGCGCGCAGCTCAATGAGGGATCGCTGTACCCGGCCGAGCTACTGGCCACCCGCGGGCGCACCGCGGTTGAGGTCTACCTGGTGCGCGAGGTCCAGGACGTCTACCGCAAGCAGGGCGTGGACATCAACGACAAGCACATCGAGCTGATCATCCGCCAGATGATGCGCAAGATGCGGATCGACGCCAAGGGCTCGACCGAGCTCCTGCCGGGACAGCTCGAGGACCGGTTGACGCTGAAGGCGATCAACAAGCAGGTCAAGGAAAAGGGCGGCACTCCCGCCAAGGGCAGCGAGACGATCCTCGGCATCACCAAGGCCTCGTTGGCGACCGAGTCCTTCCTCTCCGCGGCCTCCTTCCAGGAAACGACCAAGGTGCTCACCGACGCCGCCTTGGAGGGCAAGCGCGACCGCCTTGTGGGCCTGAAGGAGAACGTGATCATCGGCAAGCTGATCCCGGCCGCGACCGGCCTCAAGCACTACCGCTCGCTGCAGATCGAGCCTGTCGAGCCGGCTGCCCCGCCTGCCGAGGAGCTGCTCGACGAGGAGGAGCTCGCCGCCGAGCTCGGGCTCGGGGGCGACGGCGAGGACGGCGCCGAGCTCGAGGGCTTCGGCCCCTCCTTTGCGGAGGAGCTCGAGGAGCTGGCCACCGAGATTGAGTCACCGGGGGCGGCTCCCGCCTCGGGTGGCGGCGAGCCCGGCGGCGACGCCGACAATTCCTAGCGCACCGGTGCCCTAGCGGCGGTTGCTGGAAGCGGGTATCGGCCCGCGCCGGTGCGCGTCGCGGCGTGCAGAGAGCGCCGCCCGCTCCGGCACGAGGAGAGCGCCGCCGCCGTGATCGCCACGGCGCGGCCCGCGGGGAGGGCGGCGGGGCTCGCGGCGCCAGCGCCGGAAGCCATGGTCTTGCTCTCCCGGCGAAGGGTCTTCCTCGAGCTCGGGCTCTGCCTTGACCGCGTACCAGACCAGGTACATGCCGGCCAACACGGGGATCTTTAAGATCACCGCCAGGAAGATGATCGGCCAGACTCCCTCCATCAACGGGGAGTGTAGCCCGAGGCCGCCCAATCGAGCAGGGCGTCGACGTGGTTCTCTTCGAGCCCGCGATCGGACTCTGTCGGGACCAGCAGCGTCGGCGCTTCGCGTTCACGGGCCCAAGCCCGGCAGGATCGGTCGAGGTTGTCGTCGAGCCAGGCAAGCGGCCGGCCGCCCCCGTATTCAGTGAGTGCCTCGAGCTTCCAGTGCGCAGTCCCGAAGCGGGCCCTCCCATCGAAGCTCAGGTAGGGCAGCTGGGGCAGCCCGAGGATCATCGGCAGGTGGTCGTTGGCGCGGTCCTCCCAACCGCTGGCCCACACTCCGTCATAGGTCCCGAGCAGGCGGTTTATCCGCCCCGCCGCGTCGCGGGAGAGGAAGTGGGGGATGCCGTCGACGAGATGGAACTCCCCGTCCGGACGCTGGTCTTGGTCAAATCCGAACAGGCTGATGACACCGTCGATGTCGATGGCCAGGATCGGGCTGTCGGAGCGTCGCCGGCGCAAGAGGGCCGAAGCCTAGCCCCGTCCAGCGCTCAGGCCAGGTCTGTACCATGCGTCGCCGTGCCCAATACGAACCAGCTGATCAGGAAGGGACGTACGCGTCCGAAAAAGAAGGTCTCCACGCCTGGACTCAAGTCCGGCCAGGGCCGCAAGCAGCGCACGGCCGCCCCGCAGCGCCGCGGCGTCTGCACCCGCGTCTACACCGCTACGCCGAAGAAGCCCAACTCGGCTCTTCGCAAGGTCGCCCGCGTACGGCTGACAAACGGCATGGAGGTGACCAGCTACATCCCGGGCGAGGGTCACAACCTCCAGGAGCACTCCGTGGTGCTGGTCCGCGGAGGGCGGGTAAAGGACCTGCCCGGCGTTCGCTACAAGGTCGTGCGCGGCACCCTCGACGCCTCCGGTGTCTCGGACCGCAAGAAGTCACGATCGATGTACGGCGTCAAGGCCTCCTAGAGTGGCGCGCCGCAACCAAGCTTCGATCCGGCCGCTGGAGCCGGATTCGGTTCACCGCAGCCGCTTGGTTCAACAGGTGATCAACAAGGTGATGCGGGACGGCAAGAAGGGAACCGCCGAGAAGATCACCTACGACGCGCTCGCGTTGGTCGGCGAGCGCTCCGGCGAGGATGCGGTCGAAGGCCTCGATAACGCGATCAAAGCGCTGACTCCGGTGCTGGAGGTGAAGTCGCGCCGCGTCGGCGGTGCCACTTACCAGGTGCCGGTCGAGGTGCCCGCCCGGCGGGCGCGCACCCTGGCTGTGCGATGGCTGGTCGAATATGCCCGCGCGCGCGGCGAGAAGTCGATGTCCGAGCGCCTCGCCAACGAGATTCTCGATGCGTCCAAGCAGCAAGGCAACGCGTGGAAGCGCAAGGACGACATCTACCGCATGGCCCAGGCCAACAAGGCTTTCGCCCACTACCGCTGGTAGCGGGGTCGGAAACGGCTCAGGGGCGCTAGTTCGAGCGGGACCAGCCGAAGATGCGGCGGGGGCTGCCACCTTCGTCGGGTTCGCGGTTGAAGAGCTTGATGCGGTATTCGGGCATCGTCGCCAGCGCGGTTCCGGCCACGGCCAGAACCAGGGCGCCGATCAGCTCGAACCAGAACCCGCTTTGCGGTTCGGCTTTGGCGTCGATGAAGGACTGGCGCGCATCGTCGAGGGTGCCGATCTTGTTGGCGTCGGGCAAATCGCCGACCAGGAAGATGAGCAGCGCGATGCCGCCGCAGATTGCGACGGATACGGCGGCCGGTTTGGAGCCCGTCATACCCGCCACCACCAGGGCGACGACCGAGGCCGCGGCCAGGACCAGCATCGCACCGTGGTGGCGGTCGAACGCGGAGTCGGCCAGCAGGGCTTCCCCGCCGGGTGGGGTCAGGTGGAAGGTGTCCATCAGCTCGGAGGCGCCGAGGATCAAAGCGGCCGCCAGGCAGGCGGCCGCCAGCAGCACCTCGGTGCGGACGCGGACCCTTCTCATCGCGAAACCTCCCGGTGCGACCGACCTCGCAGATGAGGACCCCGGTGGGGTCTCACGCGCTGGCCCCGCGGTGCGATCGCGGGGACACCGGCACAGTGGCTTGCCGTTCGCGTCGGGTTCGGCGGGCGAGGCGACGGCGAGGCCGCCGGCTGTTGGGCTGGCGCTGGTGTAGCAGCGAGCTGAGTACCGCCCCGGATACGAACAGCATCGCCGCCGCCGCAAGCTGGGCGTAGAAGCCGTCGGACAATTCGGCCTTGGCCCCGTTGTAGGCCACCCCGGCCTGGCCCGCGTCGAGGCCTTTGGGAAGATCGACGATCAGGCTGACCGCGATGCCGACCAGGCCGCAGAAGGAAACCAGGCGCCCGACCCGCCAGTTGCCGCGCAGCGCGAAGAACGTGAGGCCGATGGCCACGGCGGCAATCGGGAGCAGGACATAGAAGTGAGCGCTCCCGGCGTCCTTAACCTGGGCCACCGGCGCCGGTGCCACGGTGCCGATCTTGCCGGCGTAGGCGCCGGCGTCGACCGCGACGCCGGTGTAATGGACGAACTGCGAGAGCCCGAGCGCCGCGGCACAGCCGATTGCCACGGCGGCAACCACCCACTCGGGCTGTACCCACTCGCCGGCTCGCCCGAGCATCTGCCCGATGACGCCGCCGATTCGTGCCAGGAAGGCGAGCAGCGTGGCCGCGACGGCGATTGGCAGGCTGACGATCAACCGCAGGGCCAGCGCCGCGCGCTTGGCCGGCCCTCGAAGAGCGGTGGCCAGCTGCTGCAACGCCCGGACGGCCCGGCGGGCCAGTGTGGCAGCGTCAAATCGGGTCATCCGGGCGCGCGCCGAGGGCGTCAAAGAGCGGCCTCGGTGGCCTCCACGAAGGCCCCCGGAACGGCGCCTGGCGGCCATCCTCAGCCGTGCTTTGGCCCTTCTGAGCACGCTCATTGCTCTGCTATCATCGCGCAACGCCCGGCCCGGGACGAAGGTTCCGGTGCGGGCCAAAACTCTTTCAATGGATCGCAACGAGACATAGGCGAATACCGGGTCTGAGACGCGTGCTGCGCTCTGGCCCGTGAGGGCCTTTTTCATGTCCGCAAACGATCCTAGTCACCAAACCTGAGAGATGGGTCAATTATGCCCCGCAGCTTCCCGCTAGAGAAAACACGCAACATCGGCATCATGGCGCACATCGATGCGGGAAAGACGACGACCACCGAGCGCATCCTCTACTACACGGGCCGCACCCACAAGATGGGTGAGGTCCACGAGGGGGCCGCGGTCATGGATTGGATGGAACAGGAGCAGGAGCGGGGAATCACCATCACCTCGGCGGCTACGGCGTGCGAGTGGAAGGACCACCGCATCAACATCATCGATACGCCGGGCCATGTCGACTTCACGGTCGAGGTCGAGCGCAGCCTGCGCGTTCTCGACGGTGCGATCGCCGTCTTCGACGCCGTAGCCGGTGTCGAGCCCCAGTCCGAGACGGTCTGGCGCCAGGCAGACAAGTACCACGTGCCGCGATTCGCCTACATCAACAAGATGGATCGCACCGGCGCCGACTTCTTTGCCGCCGTCGAATCGATGCGCGAACGCCTCGGCGCCAAGCCACTGCCGATCCAGATCCCAATCGGCCAGGAGGACGCCTTCAAGGGGGTCGTCGATCTGATTGAGAACAAGGCGCTGATCTGGGAGGACGAGCTCGGCACCGAGTTCAGCACGGATGAAGTCCCCGAGGAGCTGAAGGAGCTCGCGCACGAGCACCGCACCCACCTGATCGAGGCCTGCGCCGACTATGACGATGAGCTGATGGAGCTCTACCTCAACGAGGAGGAAATCCCACACGAGCGCGTCGCCAGGTCGCTTCACCGCGCCGCCCTCGATCTGAAGGTGACGCCGGTCCTCTGCGGCTCGAGCTTCAAGAACAAGGGCGTGCAGCCGCTGCTCGACGCGATCGTCGAGCTGCTCCCCTCGCCCCTGGAGGTCCCGCCGGTGATCGGCATCCAGCCCGCCGCCAAGGGTCAGGAGGAGCCGACCGAGGTCGAGCGTGCGGCCGATGACGACGCTCCCTTCGCGGCACTCGCCTTCAAGGTGATGGCCGATCCCTTCGTCGGCAAGCTGACCTACTTCCGCGTGTACTCCGGCAAGCTGGGGGCCGGCGGCCGCGTCCTCAACTCCTCGACCGGCAAGACTGAGCGGATCGGGCGGCTGCTGATGATGCACGCCAACACGCGGGAGGAGATCGAAGAGGCCTTCGCCGGCGACATCCTGGCCGGCGTCGGACTCAAGCAGACCTCCACGGGTGACACTCTCTGCGCCCCTGACGCGCCGGTCGTCCTCGAGCAGATCATCTTTCCCGACCCGGTGATCGCGGTCGCGATCGAGCCCAAGACCAAGGCCGA
>JBHEMJ010000145.1:0-3224 GCA_046262655.1 Solirubrobacterales bacterium
TCTCGCCCCGCCTCCTCGGAGTACCACGCCCACAGCGCGTCCAGCGCCTGCCGATCGTCGCTCAACGGTCCGCCGTTTGACCCGAAGTAGGGGAGCGAGTTGAGGATGGTGCCGAACGCGCCGGTCGTGCTCATGAGGGGCATTACGCCGACGACCGCGCCTTCGCGCAGCGCCACGGCGTAACGGGCCTGACCGCCGAGCAGCTCGACGAGCATGTTTCGATAGGGCAGCGTGTAGGAGATCAGCGCGTCGGGGTGGCTGCCGACGTAGCGCGAGTAGGCCGATTCGCCCTCGGTCGAGAGGTAGCCGACGCCGACTTCCATGGACAATCAGGCGGGCGCGGCGGGGATCATCCGGCCGGTGAGGCACGCTCCGGGGAGCGGTGGTGGACCAGCATCGTCCATTCGTAGAGCGGGTAGTCATGCACCAGGGTCACGTAGGGCGAGATCTCCCGCTTGCAAAACTCGAAGTAGGCGCACGGATCGGCGTAGAAGAGATTCTCCTGCCTGTAGTCGACAAACGTGGTCAGTAGGTTGAAGGCGAAGCCGAGGCGAGACAACTCGGCCAGCCGCAGCACTGAGTGATGTACGTGAGCTTGCCAGGCGCCATCCGACGTGGCACCCTTGACGTTGAAAGGACCGCAGGCAAACGAGTAGTCCGCGACTTCGGTCGGCTCGGAGCCATGGATGAGGCGTGCGCGGCCGTCGGCGACCTGTCGCGCCTCCTCCAACATGGCCCTGCTGATGTCGTATCCGTAGTAGGCGGCGAGCTCGACGCCGTCCATCTCGTCGAGGAAGGCGAAGAGCGATCCGTATCCGCATCCCAGATCGTTGACGGTGATCGGGTCGGTCGGTGCGGCCGGGAGTAGCAGCGCGAGCTTCTCGAAGCGCAGCCTCTGCGAGAACTCGTCCTTCCATCCGACGCTCCGGGGGCTCGCGCCGTGGCGCTCCAGCCCGTCGCTGTATAGCCGCTCCACCTCAGTTAGGGCGTCGCTGACTCGGTGGCTGGGCGAGGGCATGCTCGGGCCCACATTACCGGACCAGGCCCGGGCGCCAGGCGCAGGGGTGGGGGCATGGAACGGCCCGCGTCCAGCCGGCCGAACGTGCGTGGCCGCGGAGTAGTCCGACGCTCGCCGCTGCCAGACTACGCGCGGATGCCTGCCCGCTTTCCCTCGACGGAGGCTCTGCCGACGGCGGCACAGCTGCTCGGCAGCCAGGCATCCAAGCTGCGCTGCCTGAAGTGCGGCTCGCCGGTAACCCTGGTCTTCCTGGCCGCGCGACCCGGCTATCCGGAGCTCGGGCCCGACGGCGTACTCGGCTGTTCGCACTGCGGGGAGCGCTACCCGGTCGTTGCCGGAACTCCCCGGATGGTCGTGGCCGAACATCGGCGCCGCCTGGCCGACACCTATTCCCGGTCGCGCGAGGTGCTGGACGTGGGCGGGCGCCCGTCGGCGTCCGAGACCCCGGACCCCGAGCTGGTCGTCAAGCAGTCCACCGCGGACAGCTTCGCCTATGAGTGGCATCAGTTCGGCGGCCTGCGGGAGGAATGGGCCAAGAACTTCGCCGATTACATGCGGCCGCACCTGCCCGAGAGCCTGACCGGCAAGCAGGTCCTGGACGTTGGGGCCGGCTCCGGCCGGCACAGTTTCCACGCGGCCAAGGCCGGGGCGCAGGTCGTAGCCGTGGATCTGGGTGCCTCGATTGACGTCGCCCGCCGCAACCTGCCGGCGACCGTTCTCACCGTACAGGCAGACGCCGAGGCGCTGCCGTTCGAACCCGGGAGCTTCGACTTGGTCATGTCGATCGGGGTGCTCCATCATCTGCCCGACCCTGATCGCGCGCTGTGCACGGTCGCCCGCTTCGCGCGGGACGGCGCCCATGTGCACGTCTACCTCTACTGGGTACCCGCCCGCTCCTGGCATCGGGGCCTGCTGGCCGCGGTCCGCGCGGCCCGGCGAATAACGATCCGCCTTCCCCACCCCGTCCTCCATGCGGCCTGCTACCCGCTCGCGGTCGTGCTGCAAGCCATCTTCGTCGGGCCCTACCGCGCCCTCCGCCGACGCCCGCGCGGTCGCCGGTTCGCCGCCGCGCTGCCGCTGAAGACCTACGCCGACTATCCCTTCAGCGTTCTGGTCAACGACCAGTTCGATCGCTTCTCCGCCCCGCTCGAGCGGCGCTATACCAACGACGAGGTGCGGGAGGCCATGCTCCTGGCTGGGCTCGAGGAGATCGTCGTGCTTCCCAACCACGGATGGGTGGCCGACGGGCGGCGCCCGGTGACCGGGCCGACGGCCTGAGCAGCGGCCGATCGGCGCCGTGGGTCAACCCGGACCACGCGCGCGATCCGCTTCGGCCGGTCGGACTCTGTGCTCGAAGGTGCCCTCAAACCGGTCGGACTCGGTGCTCGAAGGTGCCCTCAAACACCAGGTGACCTGGCCGTCGCCCGGGCCGGCAACAGCCGACTCCGGCTATTCCGCACGGAGCAGGAATCGGTCGCCCGCCTTGCGGTGAGTGTTACGCGGGAACCTAGCCTGGCATCGACGGTGTCAACGGTCGATTGGGCGCCCGCGTCGAGAGGGGGCAGAGTCGTCACCTCGGCGTGGAGAACCGCGCTCCGGCGGGGGCGGTCGGCGCCGGCTTCCGGCCCGCCGGCCGTGGCGATCAGCCGCGGACCAGGCGCTTGTAGGTGATCCGCTTGGGCCGGTCGGCCTCGGCACCGAGGAGCGCGCGGCGGTGTTCCTCGTAGGCCTCGAAGTTGCCCTCGAACCAGGTGACCTGGCTGTCGCCCTCGAAGGCGAGGACATGGGTGGCGATGCGGTCGAGGAACCAGCGGTCGTGGGAGATCACCACTGCGCAGCCGGCGAACGAGAGCAGGGCCTCCTCGAGCGCGCGCAGCGTGTCGACGTCGAGGTCGTTCGTGGGCTCGTCGAGCAGCAGCAGGTTGCCTGCGCCGTGGAGGAGCTTGGCCAGGTGCAGGCGGTTGCGCTCGCCGCCGGAGAGCTTGCCGACCTTGGTCTGCTGGTCTGCGCCCTTGAAGTTGAACGAAGCGGTGTACTGACGCGAGTTGACCCAGCGGTCGCCGATCTTCAGCTGGTCCTGGCCGCCGGAGATCTCCTCCCAGACGTTCTTCTCCGGGTCGAGCGCGTCGCGCGACTGGTCGACGTAGGCGAGCTCGACGGTGTCGCCGATCCGTAGCTTGCCGGAGTCGGGCTGCTCGGCGCCGGT
>JBHEMJ010000146.1:0-3514 GCA_046262655.1 Solirubrobacterales bacterium
GATCTACTCCTTCGGCGCGATGCTGTCGTTCACGATCGCCCACCTGGCGGTGATCGTGCTGCGCAAGCGCCACCCGGAGGTCGAGCGCGGCTGGAAACCGCCGCTGAACTTCACCTGGCGGGGGACCGAGTACCCATTGACCGCCGTGCTCGGTGGGCTCGGGACCCTCGGTGCCTTCGTCGTCGTCACCGCTCTGAATCCGATCACCCTGGTGGTCGGCGGAGGATGGCTGGTGCTGGGGATGAGCCTCTATGTCGTCTACCGCCGCAGCCAGCACCTGCCGCTGGCGGAGACCGTCAAGGTCGTCCTACCCGAGCCGCTGGGGGTGGAGGAGGTCGAGTACGACGCGATCCTGGTCGCCTTTGACCAGGAGACGCCGTTCTCGGAGCAGACGGTGGCCACCGCGGCGAAGCTGGCCTCGCGCCGGCGGCGGGGCATCCACGTCATCTCGCTGGTGGAGATCGCCTCGAGCCTGCCGCTGGAGGCGCCGATCCCGGAGCAGGAGGCCGCGGCCCAAGCGAAGATCGAGCGGGCCAAGCTGATCAGCGGCGGCATGCGGGTCAGCGGCCACGTTCACCGGGTCCGTGCCAACCAGGCCGGTCACGCGATTGTCGAGGAGGCACGCAGCGCCCGCGCCACCGCGATCGTGATGGGACTGCGCTACCGGGGCGGCGCCCCGCTCTACACGAAGGCGCTGCAGACGGTGCTGGCGGAGCGCCCCTGCCGGGTGCTGGTCGTCGGCGAGCCCGGTGCCGCGCGAGCTGCGGCAGCCGAGGGCGGCACGCACCCCGAGGTGGTGCCGGTGTGAGATTCCGGGGTCCTCAGCAGGGTGGTCGAACCCTCCGGGAGGCTCGGCGATGAGCCTGAAATCCCGACGCAACGGGATCGACGAGATGTACACGGGCGCGGTGCGCGTCGCCGCCTCGCTGATCCTCGCCTTCGGCATCATCATCGTCGTCGCCACTGTTGTTCACGGCGGCGGGCCGCTCTCCACCGGGGTTGTTCTCGGCCTGGGCTTCATCGCCCTCGGTTCGGCCAGGCTCTGGCTGGCATTCCGTTGAGGCGCTACCTCGGCGTCCCGCTGGTGTTCGTCACGGCCTCCTCGGCGGTGGGATTCTCGATCTATTTCTCCCTTGGGGTGGTGGCCGATCGTGGACTTGGGCTGACCCCACTGATCTTCCTCGCCGCCGGCCTGCTGTTCGCGATCACGACCCTGACCTACGTTGAAGGTGGATCGATGTTCATCGAGCGCGGCGGCTCCTCGACCTTTGCCCGGCATGCCTTCAACGAGCTGGTCAGCTTCATCGCGGGCTGGGCGATCCTGATCGACTACCTGATCGTGATCGCCCTGGCCGCGATCACCGTGCCCCACTACCTGACGCCTATCTCCTCCTCGCTGGACGCAGGTATTGGGGAGGTCGGGGTCGCGGGGGCCGTCATCGCCTTGATCGCAGCGGTCAACATGGTCGGATACACGGGCTCGGGGAGGCTGCGGGTGCTGATCGTCGTAGCTCTCGCCGACCTGGCCTTGCGCCTGGTGATCATCGTGGCCGGGTTGATCGTCGTCTGGGACCCCGCGCTGCTCACCGACCAGCTCGATCTCTTCACCTCGCCCTCGGTGAACGACATCGTCTACGCCTTCGTCCTGGCGACGATCGCCTTCGCCGGCATCGAGGCCGCATCGAACCTTGCACCCGACATCGAGTGGGACGAGGGCGATCTGCGCCGGGTCATCACCTTCGGCTCGATCAGCGTGCCCGTCGTCTACGCCGGCATGGCGGTGGTGGCGCTGATGGCGCTCCCGGTCGTCGCCGGCGCCGGCGGCCCTCACACCGAGCTGGGCGGCAAGCTGATCGAGCAGCCCGTGCTCGGCGTGGTCGACACCTATACGCCGGCCGGGCTCGCCGGCTTGCTGCGCTGGAGCACCGTCGTGATCGCCGTGCCGGTGCTGGTGATGGCCGCCAACACGGCGATGCTTGGCCTCTCGCGGCACGTCTACACGCTGGCCACCAACCGCCAGATCCCGAGTTGGCTGGGCAAGCTCTACGGCCGGAACACCACGCCGGGCCTGGCGATCGGGCTGGCGGCGCTGCTCGCCTTCGCCCTGGCGATTCCCGGCGATGTCCTGTTTTTGGCCGGGATCTATGCCTTCGGAGCCACGCTGGCGATCGCCATCGCCCACCTCTCGATCATTCGCATGCGGATCGGCCAGCCCGATCGCGAGCGGCCGTTCAAGGTGCCGTTCAACGTCCGGGCTCGCGGGGCCGAGCTGCCGCTGCCCGCCATCTTCGGGGCACTGGTGGCGGCGCTGTCCTGGATCAGCGTCATCGTCCTGCACCGCGGAGCGCTTCTGCTCGGCGGCGGCTGGATGTTGTTCGGGCTTGTGTCCTACTTCGTCTACCGCCACTTTGTCGAGCGCACCTCGCTGACCAAGCGGGTCTCCGTTCCGGCCGAGGCGCTGGCCAAGCGCGAGGTCGACGTCGAGTACGGGAACATCCTGGTTCCGGTGTTCGGCACCAACCTCGACGACGACATCGTCGCCACCGCGGGCCGGCTCGCCGATGCCGAGCTCGAAAAGGGGGAGACGCCGCCGCGGCTCGACGTCGTCTACATCGTCGAGCGGCCGCTGACCGTGCCGCTTGACTCACCGCTGCCAAAGGCTCAGCGGGAAAGGGCGGAACTGGCGCTGAAGAGGGCCCGCGAGGTGGCCGAGGAGTACGACTCGGTCGACGTCCATACCGACCTGTTGCCCGCGCGCCAGGCCGGCCAGGCCGTGATCGCCGAGGCGCGAACGCGGGGCGCCGAGGTGATCGTGATGGGCGCCGAGCCCCCGAGCCGCATTCGTGGCGGCGCAATATTCGGTGGGATCGGCGCCGCCCGCCCCGACGAGATCGGGCGGGTGACCGAGTACGTGATGCGAAAGGCGCCTTGCCGGGTATTGCTTACGGCTCCCCCCGAGGACGTGGCCGCCGAGCCCCTCGCCGACGACGGGGCCGCCACGACCGATCGCTCCTAGACTCCAGCCTCAATGTTCGTCGTGATCGTGGGATGCGGAAGGGTAGGTTCGGCCGTGGCGCAGCGTGTGCTCAAGGCCGGGCACGAGATTTCGTGTCTGGATGAGGACCCAGAGGCGCACGCGCGACTCGAGGTCGACCTCGACGGCAGTTGGGAGGACGCCGGCGGCAGCTTCACGGTCGGCACCGCGCTGGAGACCGACGCCCTACAGGCAGCCGGCATCGAGAAGGCCGACGCCTTCATCGCCTCAACCGATGGCGACAACACGAACATCGTGGTCGCCCAGATTGCCGCGAAACGCTTCAACGTGCCCACCGTTGTCGCTCGCGTGCTCGACCCGCGGCGCAACGAGTGGTACGAGAGCCAGGGCCTGCGGACGATCTCCGGCACCCTGTTCGCGATCAGGACCCTCGAGGAAGCCGTGATCGGAGATGCGCGGCCGAGCGATGGGTGAGCCGAAGTACATCATCATCGCGGGGGGCGGAAAGGTCGGGTGGAA
>JBHEMJ010000147.1:0-6294 GCA_046262655.1 Solirubrobacterales bacterium
CAAGCCTACATAGGCGAGCGCGCGACTTTGCTGGTTCCCCAGTCCCTAACCTTTCTCCGCGGATGGCGACGACCGATGTGACCAAGCCGCTGAGGCGGGGGGCGCGCGGGGAGCAACCCGAGCCGAGGCAGCCTCGCGGCCCGCTTCGCGCCGCGGTCAAGGCGATGCGCCCACAGGAGTGGATCAAGAACCTGCTTGTGTTCGCCGGACTGCTGTTCTCGGGCAAGTTCACCGACCCGAGCGCCGTGGTTGACGCCACCGTCACCTTTTTCGCCTTCTGCGCAGTTGCCAGCGCCGGCTACTTGGTCAACGATGCCCACGATGCCGAGCTCGACCGCCAGCATCCGACCAAACGCTTCCGCCCCATCGCCGCGGGCGAGCTCGCCAGGGGCACCGCGATCGCCCTGGCGCTGGTCCTGGTCAGCGCCGGGCTGGCCGGGTCACTGCTCAGCGAGGGCCCGCTGGTCGGAGGCCTGGTCGCCGCTTATGGCGCGGGCACGACGCTCTATTCCTACGTGCTGAAGACCGAGGTGATCCTCGATGTGATGACTATCTCCGGGCTGTTCGTGGTCCGGGTACTCGCCGGAGCCGTCGCGGTCGGCGCCCACGCTTCGGCCTTCCTGCTACTCACCACCGGCATGGTGGCGATGTTCCTCGGCTTCACCAAGCGCCGCCAGGAGGCGAACTCCGAGCTGCACGCCGGGGCCAGCAGCCGGCCCGTGCTCGAGCATTACTCGATCCCCTTTTTGGACCAGATGGTGGCGATGGTCACCGCGACCACGGTGATGAGCTATGCGATCTACGCGGTCAACTCCCCCCTGATCGGCTCCAAGATGCTGGGCACGCTGCCCCCGGTCGTCTACGGGATCTTCCGCTACCTCTACCTGATCTACGACCGCGAGGACGAGCGCTCGACCGCCTCGATCCTGACTGGTGACTACGGCATGGTCGGCGCCGCCGTGGTCTGGGTTGCCGCCGCGGTTACCTTGCTGGCGCTCTACAAGTAGCTAGTCTGCGCCTCGATGGACCTCAGTCTTACCGAATCCGAGGCGGCGTTCCGAAACGAGGTCCGCAGCTGGCTCGAGCAGAACAGCCCGGGACCGGCCCCACAGGGCGACGACGAGGCCGAGTTCGAGTTTCGCCGCGACTGGCAGAAGACGTTGCACGAGGCCGGCTGGGCCGGGCTGGCCTGGCCCGAGGAGTTCGGGGGCAAGGGCGCCAGCCTGATCGAGCAGGCGATCTTCAACGAGGAGTTGGCCAAGGCCCGTGCCCCGCTGCCGGCCAACGTGCTCGGCCTGGTCATGGGGGGCCCGGTGGTGATCGCCCACGGCAACGATGCCCAGAAGGAACGCTACCTGGACCCGATCCTCTCCGGCGAGGAAATCTGGTGTCAGGGTTTCTCCGAACCGGAGTCGGGCTCGGATCTGGCGTCGCTGAAGACCAGGGCGGTGAAGTCGAATGGCGGCTGGAAGGTGACCGGGCAGAAGGTGTGGACCACCTATGCGCACGAGGCGAAGTTCTGCATGCTGCTGGCGCGCACCGACAACGAGGCGCCCAAGCACAAGGGCATCACCTACTTCATCCTCGACATGGAGACCCCGGGGGTGGATGTGCGACCGCTGCGCCAGATCACCGGCGAGTCTGAGTTCAACGAAATCTTTCTCGAGGATGCCGAGATCCCAGACGAGAACATCATCGGCGAGGTCGGTGGCGGCTGGGGGGTGGCGATCACCACGCTGATGTTCGAGCGGGCCGGTCTCGGTGGCGCCGCCGCGATGAGCATCCGCAATCAGCTCGATGATCTGATTGCCCTGCTTCAGGAGCGCGGCTTGGCCGATGACCCGCTGGTCCGCCAGCGGATCGCCAAGTGCAAGATCGGCGCCGAGGCGCTGCGGCTCGGGGCCCTGCGGGCGCTGACCTCGCAGATGAAGACCGGCGTTCCCGGCCCGGAGGGCTCGGTGCTGAAGCTGCAGTGGGCCGACCTGAACCAGGAGATGACCGATCTGGCCACCGAGGTTCTCGGCCCGGAAGGCCTGGAGCTCGGCGGCGAGTGGACATACCGGATGTTGCGCGCCCGGGCCAACTCGATCGAGGGCGGCACCACCGAGATTCTCAAAAACATCGTGGCCGAGCGCGTTCTTGGGCTGCCGAAGCTGCGCTGACCGGCCCATGTACTTCGACCTCAATGACGAAGAGCAGGCGATCAAGGACACCGCCCGGGAGTTCCTCGCTTCGCGGTTTCCCCCGGCCAAGGTGCGCGAGCTCGCCGAATCCCGCACCTATGACGAGGATCTGACCAAGCAGATCGTCGACTTGGGCTGGACCGGAATCGCGATTCCCGAGGCCCACGGTGGCCAGGGCCTCGGCATGGTGGCCCTCGCGGCGCTCTGCGAGGAGCTCGGCTACGCCTGCGCCCCCTCGCCCTTCCTCGGTTCGGTCGGCGCGGCCCTTTTGCTCACCGCCGGCAGCGAGGCCCAGCAGGGCAATTGGCTGCCGAAACTCGCCTCGGGGGAGGCCGCCGGCGGCTTCGGCGATCCCACCCAGCTGTTCTGCGATGTCCCCGGCGCCGACGTGGTCATCGCCTTCGACGATGACGGCGCTCGGGTCGCCTCCGGCGCCGAGGCCGGCGGCGAGCTGGTCGAGACGATCGATGCCACCCGCATCTACGGTCGCGCCGCCGAAGCGAGCGGGGAGGAGCTCGGCGGAGACCTCGTCGGCGCCCGCGCCCGCCTCACGGTGGCGATCGCTGCGGAGCTGACCGGCGTCGCCCAGCGGGCGATGGAGATGGCGGTCTCCTACGCACGCGAGCGCCAGCAGTTCGACCGCCAGATCGGCGCCTACCAGGGCGTCGCCCACCGCTGCGCGACGATGCTCCAGGCCACCGAGGAGGCCCGCTCGCTCACCTATTACGCTGCCTGGACCGCCGACGCCGAGCCGGATTCGCTGCCTCTGGGCGCGGCCATGGCGGGCTCACGGGCAGCCGACGCGGCTTGGGAGGTCGCCACCTCCGCGCTGCAGGTCTTCGGCGGCATCGGCTTCACCTGGGAGCACGACCTGCAGTTCTGGCTCAAGCGCGCTCGCGCCACCGGCCGCATGCTGGACACCCCTGGTGTCCACCGCGAGCATGTGGCCGAGCTCTGCGGTCTCGGGGCCAAAGTGCCCGCCGCGGTCTGACCTAGTCCGGCAGGACCTCGACGTCGGAGGCCACCTTGGTGGCGCCGTTCAGCCGGTAGTGCAGATCGACGGCCTCGTTTTTGCCGTAGCTGCCGAACAGCCCGGCAAGCATCGCCATCCAGCGCGCGAATCCGAGCCTGCCCTCCTTGATGATCGGCTCCCGGAAGACCAGGTGCTCGCCGGAGACGTCGTAGTCGACGCCCCTTCTCTGGCGGACGCCGTTGATATAGACCTCGATCCCCCGCGCGCCGCGCGGGACGCGCACCCGCCGGCCGACCGCGACGCCGCCGGTGGCCTCGTTGCCGTGACCCCGCCCGCTTGCCTCTGTCTGGCTCACGGCACTCAGCTTAGGCTGCGCAGTGCCTCGCGCAGTGCCTCGTAGGGATCTTGCCCGGCGGTCAGATCGATCGGCTCCTTGCGTATGGCGCCGGTATAGGGAACCAGCCTGCCATCGCCCTTGACGTCCATTCCCGCCTCGCGGAGGCGGATCCGGGAGGGCGCGCTGATCTCGAGCCTGGCTGCGACCTGCTGGGCCGGGCTGAAGGTGCGCAACGAGTCGATTTCCCTCACCGGCCCCTTGGCGAGGACCTTGATCGCACTCCTTCGCAGCGCGGCGAGCGCTTCCTCGGCGCTGGTGAAGCTCTCCCTCTCGACCTGCGAGCCCTGGCGGACCGTGAGCCGCCAGCCGCGCCCCACGGCTGAACTCCCCGGCCTAGCGGGTGGGCGCGGTGCCCGAGGGCACCGGTTCGTACTTGCGCTCGGGACGCTTGGCGGGAGGGCCGTCGATGCGCGCTGCGTCTCCGCGCTCGGAGATCGGCACGTATTCGAGATCGCGGTCCCCGGTGTAGATCTGGCGGGGACGGGCGATCTTCAGCTCCGAGTCTTCGTTCTGCTCAAGCCACTGGGAGATCCAGCCCGAGGTGCGGGGGATGGCGAAGATCACCGTGAACATGTCGGTGGGGATGCGCAGCGACTCGTAGATGATCCCCGAGTAGAAGTCGACGTTGGGATAAAGCTTGCGCGAAGTGAAGTAGTCATCGTCGAGCGCCTGTTTCTCCAGTTCGGTGGCAATCGTGACCAGCGGGTTCTCGCCGACCACGTCAAGCACATCATCGACATGGCTCTTGATGATCCGCGCCCGCGGGTCGTAATTCTTGTAGACCCGGTGGCCGAAGCCCATCAGCCTTTCCTCGCGGTTCTTGACCCCCTCGAGGAAGTCGGGGATGTTCTCGACCTTCTCGATCCGCCGCAGCATGCGCAGGACCGCTTCGTTGGCGCCACCATGCAGGGGGCCGTAGAGGGCTGCGATGCCGGCGGCGACCGCCGAGTAGGGATCCACGCCGGATGAGCCGACGGAGCGCACGGCGGCGGTCGAGCAGTTCTGCTCGTGGTCGGCGTGCAGGATGAACAGAACATCGAGCGCCTTCGACAGCCTGGGGTCGGGCTTGAACTGAAACTCGGTCATCTTGAAAAGCATCGAAAGAAAGTTCTCGGAGTAGCTGAGGTCGTTGTCGGGATAGATGTAGGGCAGCCCCGCGTTGTGGCGGTAGGCAAAGGCCGCCAGCGTCGGCATCTTGGCGATCAGCCGGATCGTCGCCATGTAGCGCTCGGTCGGATCGTCGAGGTCCTTGGCACCGGGGTAGAAGGTCGACAGAGCGCCCACCGAGGCGAGCAGCATTCCCATCGGGTGGGCCTCGAAGCGGAAGCCCTCGACGAACTTCTTCATGTTCTCGTGCACGAAGGTGTGGTGGGTGATGTCATAGGTCCACTCCTCGAGTTGCCTGGTGGTCGGCAACTCGCCGAAGGCGAGCAGATAGGCGACTTCGAGGTAGGTCGAGTGCTCGCAGAGCTGTTCGATCGAATAGCCGCGGTGCTGGAGGATCCCCTCGTCGCCGTCGATGTAGGTGATCGCCGAGCGGCAGGAGGCGGTGTTGGTGAAGGCCGGGTCGTAGGCCATCAGCCCGAAGTCGTCCTCCTTGACCTTGATCTGGCGCAGGTCCATCGCCTTCACGGTGCCGTCGGTGATCGGCAGCTCGTAGCTGGTGCCGGTGCGATTGTCGGTGACGCTCAGCGACTCGCCACTCCCATTCGGTGCCGCTCCGTCGGTCGAAGTCGTCTCTTGCTCTTCCTGCTTGGTCGCCATCTCTTCTCCAGTTTTCGCGGGGTGGGTATTTTCGCAGGCTTTCCTCCTGAGCCTCCCTTCCGGTCTCCTTACCTGGTTCTCAGCGACAGATGGTCGAAGTCGGTGACCGCCTTGAGTTCGCCGAGGCGCCGCTCGATCTCATCGGGCTCGAGGCGGCTGATCCGCTCGGTGCCGAAGTCCTCGACGTTGAAGGAAGCCATCACCGTGCCATGGGCCATCGCCCGGCGCAGCTCGGGCCCGTCAGGGGCCTGGCCGAGGGAGTCGAGGTAGCCGAGAAAGCCGCCGGCGAAGCTGTCCCCGGCGCCGGTCGGGTCGCGCACCTCCTCCAGCGGCAGCGCCGGGAGGGCGAAGAAGCCGTCGGCGCCGAACAGCGCCGCGCCGTACTCCCCCTGCTTGGCGACGACCACGCTCGGGCCCATCCCGATCAGCTGCTTGGCGGCGCGCGGGAGGTTCGGTTCCCCGGTCAGCATGCGGATTTCGGCATCGTTGAGGATCACGCAGTCGACCGAGCCGATCGCTTGCACCAGCGCATCCCGCGCGGTGTCGATCCACAGGTTCATCGAATCCAGCGCCGTGAAGCGTGCCGTGCACAGTGCCCGCACCTTGCGCTGCAGGTCGGGCTGAATGTTGCCGAGGAACAGGCAGTCGGCCTCGCGCGCGGCGCGCGAGAGCTTCGGGTCGAAGTCGGCGAACACGCCGAGCTGGGTGTCGAGCGTGGCGCGGTCGTTGAGGTCCCAGCCGTACTCGCCGGCCCAGAAGAACGTGTTGCCCGGCATGCGCTCGATGTCGGAGGTATCCACCCCCCGGCCCTGCAGGAGCGCCATGTCCCGCTCGGCGAAGTCGTCCCCCACCGGGCCGACCACACGCACCTCGTCGAAGAACGCCGCGGCCAGCGCAAAGTGCACTGCCGAGCCCCCCAGCATCCGCTCCCGGGAACCGGAGGGGGTCCTCACGGCGTCATACGCGATGGATCCAAC
>JBHEMJ010000148.1:0-6510 GCA_046262655.1 Solirubrobacterales bacterium
GCGGCAGACCAGATCGAGCTTGGCGAACTGTGCATCTTCGAGGGTGATCGCGCCATCGGCGAACAGGCCGCAGCTGTAGGTCATCGATTCGTCGAGGAACAAGGCGAAGAACTCGTTGGAGACGTCGTAGTGATGGCGCACTGCCTCGGAGTCACGAACCTTGGAGTGGCGCTTGGCGCCGGGCTGCAGCTCGGCGGCGGGAGGGGCCGGTGGGCGCCTCAGGCCGGCGACCCGGATCGCCGCGCGGGCGATCCTCGCCTTCTGCCCGGCGCTCATGGGTGGGGCCTGCCATCGCCCGAACAGGCTCATGATCCGGTCCAGGTCGTCGACGTCGATCTCGCCGGTTACGTAGGCGCGGCCGAGGCCCAGCTCACCTCGCGTTCGCAGGGCATGGCGAATGGCGACGGGAGAGCGAAAGAAGACGGTGGGGGCATCGGACTGGGTCGCCTCGATGTGGTTGCCATCCCAGAACTCCAGGTTGAAGGGACGCTCGGGGAGCGCCTCGCTGACCGCGTCGCGGAGTGCTGTGGACGAGGGCTCAGACATGCGGCGAGCCTACATAAATCGCTGTGCGGTATCCCCTACACCTGCTTCGGCGGCTTGGTCAAGCACAGACCTTCAAGCCCGGCCGACGACGGTGGGGCGGCCGAGTCACCGACGCGGGCCGGCCCAACGCCGCAACCCGCGCCGGCGCCGTGGACCGCTAGCGCTTGGTTACTGAACCTGCGCGGTTTGCGGCCGACTTGCCGGCCTCGACGGCGGCGCTCCCTACGAGCTTGCCGGCGCTGGTCAGGCCCGAGAGGGCGCCTTTGGCCTTGCTCTTTGCCTCGTCCAGCGCGGCGAGGGCTTCGTTCTTCTGCCGCGTCGCGGCCGCATTCTTGCCGGCCTCCTGCGAGCGCGACTTGACCTGATTTCGTTCACGGGTCGCCGCGCCCTTTTTGGCCGCCGCCTGCCGGTCTGCCTTCGTCTGCTCTGTCATCACAACTCCTTTGACCTGGTTGGCTCGAATAGGTTCCCATTCCCCGATCCGCAATTTCCAATCCCCCCGGGCCGGTGGTAGACATTGCTCCAGGCTCGCGATCCATTTGATTACGTTTGGACATGGCAACCGACATCAGCCCTCCCAGCACCATTCGAATCGGGGATACGCCGCTCGGCCGCGGGGTCATCGCGGCAGCGGAGATCGCCAGCGGTGAGACGATTGAGATTTGCCCCGCCCTCGCGGTCAACCCGGGCGACGCGACTGGTCTTCTGCTCGATTACATCGTCGATCCGGGCGACGGCTCCGAGGGGGCGGTCCTGTTGCTCGGCTATGGGGTCCTCTACAACCACTCCGAGCACCCGAACGCCGAATACGTCTACCTGGCCGACGACGCATACGCTTTCGAAGCCCTTCGTGACATCGCCACCGGCGAGGAGATCACGATTTCCTACGGCGAGGAGTGGTGGGAGACGCGAGAGCTGGAGCCCGCACAAGGCTGACATGACGAGCCCTGACTCCCGAAGTGCCGCTCTGGGTTAGCGGTCGTCGTCGTCGGCGTCGGGGTCCGGGAGCGTGTCGCCGCGCATCCCGAGGTAGGCGCCGTAGATGATCGGGACGCAGGCGATCAACCCGACATAGATGCCGAGGTCGCGCGAGACCGCTTTTTCGACCGCAGGCCCGGGCGGATTGGCGAGTCGCACCAGGATCCAGATTGCCGAGATGACGCCGAGCACCACCACCGCCGCCGGCAGTGACAGGCGTCCGGGCAGATCGTCGGTGGCGTCGGCCGAGAGCAGCACCATCGCGATCGCGGCGGCCGCGGTCACCGCGAGCAGGATGTCTGTCCAGGTGAAGACCGTCCAAGCGCTCTCCGAGGCATACCAGGGCAGAAACAGCGAGACCAGGAGGACGAGGCCCCCGACGCCGGCGATCTTCTCGCCTCGACTGAAGCTCGAGGGGTTCATAACCGTTGCCCTACCCGGGGAAGCGGGCCACTAACAGCACGACGGCGGGCTGAGGTCTCCCTCCGCGCGTTCCAGCATGGGGGAACCCCTGCAAACCACTCAAAAGAAACGGCCCTCCTAAGAGGGCCGTTTCTAGGTGCTACAGGGAGGAGAGATACTTATGTTGTTTGTTCTGTGGGAGGTAGTCGGAACTAGGCACCAAGCGGACGACTGAAACGCGTTGAAGCGGTCAGTGCCATGTGCAGGGCGCCGAAGCCGACCATGAAGAAGGTGATGACCGGATTGCCGGCGGTGATCCCGAGAATGACGCCGGCCAGCAGGGTCACGGTCGCGATCGTGTAATCGAGCTCCGCGTGGGCACGCAGCGGGATCGCACCGCGCTGGTCGTGGATCGACAGCGCCAGTCCGATCAGGATGGCGCCAAGCGAAATGCTGACGGCGGCCGCAAAGGCCCCGAAGCCGAACAGAAACGGCGCCACGATCAAAAGCGGGGCGGCGGTTATCTCGACGGCTCCGTGGACGTGCAGTGAAATGGCTCGATTCATCGTCTTCAGAGAATACGAACGTATGTGCGGTCCTTGGGTGATTGCCATCACACTTGTCTCGCTGATTGCGCCCCCCGCCCGCGCGCGGGAACTTCTCAAGAATTTCGGCTTCGACCGAGATCACACGGGTAACTGCGATCATGCGCCCACCACCAAGCGGCACGGGCGACGGGAAGCGCGCAGCGGCTACCGTTCGCCTGTGAGACGTGTCAGGGCCGACAATCTGCTGACCCAGCGTGGCCTGGTGGGCTCGCGCACGGCCGCCGCGGCTTCGATCCGGGCCGGGCTGGTGCGAATCGGCAACCACGGCCCGGCCGTGGACAAGCCGAGCGCGATGGTCGAACCCGATGCCGACCTGCGTCTGGCGGAGCCCCCTCGCTTCGTATCGCGGGGAGGCGTAAAGCTGGAGAACGCACTGGGGGCATTCAAGCTTGAGGTGGGCGGGCGCGACTGCCTCGACGTGGGAGCCTCCACAGGAGGCTTCACCGATTGCCTGCTGAAGCGGGGCGCGGCGCGGGTGATTGCCCTCGACGTCGGCCACGGCCAGCTGGACTGGGGCCTGCGCGGCGACCAGCGGGTGACGGTCCTGGAGCGCACCAACGCGCGCGACCTTGCGCCCGGGGCTTTGCCGTACGACCCTGACCTGGCGGTCGTCGACGTCTCCTTCATCTCTCTTGCCAAGCTGCTCGGTCCGATCGCCTCGGCGATCGCCCCTGAAGCGGAGCTCCTGGCGATGGTCAAGCCCCAGTTCGAACTCGGCCCCGAGAAGGTCGGCAAGGGAGGGGTGGTCCGCGACGCCGGCGACCGGCAGGCCGCGGTCGACTCGGTCCTCGCCGCTGCGGAGGCGGCGGGTCTCGAAGTCCGCGGCACCGCGCCCTCGGGCCTGGCGGGGCCGAAGGGCAACCTCGAGACCTTCGTCTGGGCGAGGCGAAGCGGCTGATGGCTACCGTGGTGCTGATCACCCACGGGCATCCCGAGACCGCCTCCGGGGGGGTGGCGGCCGCCGCGGCTTCCGCCGAGCAGGCGGGCTGGGAGATGGTCGCCACGCCCGAGGAGCACGCCAAGCACGGCGCCGCGGCGGCGGCCATCGGCGAGGTGGACAAGCTGCCGGACCGCCCCGACCTCTGTCTGGTGCTCGGCGGCGATGGGTCGATCCTCTACGCACTGCGCCGCTATGCCGATAGCGAGGTGCCTGTTTTTGGGGTCAACTTCGGCACGGTCGGCTTCTTGGCCGCCGCCGAGCGCGAGGAGCTCGGCCCCGCCCTTAGCCAGGCATGGGCCGGGGACTACCGGGTGATGAGTCTGCCGGGGCTCGAGGTGCCCAGTCTCGCCGAGCGCCGCGGAGGGGACGGCGTCGTCGGCCTCAATGACGTGGTCTTTCTGCGCCAGCCCCAGCGCCGGGTGCCGGAACTCTCCTGTTCGATCGAGGGTGAGGAGGTCGGTCACGTACGCTGCGACGGTCTGGTGATCGCCACCCCGGCGGGATCGACCGGCTACAACCTGGCCAACTCAGGGCCGATTCTGGCCTGGGGGGTGGAGGGCTACGTGGTCAGCTTCATCGCCCCGCATACGCTGACCGCGCGGGCCCTGGTCGTGGCTCCCGGCGACTCGATCGAGGTCGGCAACGCGGCCGGTCGCGATCCGGTTGAGCTGCTCCTCGACGGGGAACTGGCCGCCTCCCTGGGCCCCGGTGAGAAGATCGAGGTGCGCTTCCGCAACGACGTCAGCAAGCTCGCCCAGCTGCCCGGCGCCAGCTTCTACCGGCGCATCCGGGAAAAGTTCGGGATGCTTACGCGCTGATGGAGCGCAAGTGGTGGACCCTGATCGCAGTCTGTGTGGCGACTTTCATGTTGCTGCTCGATATCACCATCGTCAACGTCGCTTTGCCGGACATCCAGCGCGACCTGCACGCCGACCTGACCGGCCTGCAGTGGGTCGTCGACGCCTATGCCTTGATGCTGGCGGCCCTGCTGCTCACCAGCGGGGCGCTCGCCGACCGCTTCGGCCGGCGCCTGCTGTTCGTCATCGGCGTGACCGTGTTCACGGTCGCCTCGCTGCTCTGCGGTCTGTCGACCTCGCCCACCTTCCTGCATTTGGCTCGCGGGCTTCAGGGGGTCGGCGGGGCGGCGATGTTCGCAACCTCGCTCGCCCTGATCGCCCAGGAGTTCCAGGGGCCGGATCGCGGCACGGCGATCGCCGCATGGGGCGCGACGATCGGCGGCGCCGTTGCGATCGGGCCCCTCGTTGGAGGAGCCCTGACCGAGGGTCTCGGATGGGAGTGGATCTTCTTCGTCAACATTCCGATCGGGGTTGCCGCGGTGGTGATCGCCCTGCGCAAGGCCGGGGAATCGCACGATCCAGATGCGAGCGGTGTCGACTGGGCGGGGTTGGTCACCTTCTCGGGGGCGCTGTTCGCGCTCAACTTCGGCCTCCTGCGCGGCAATGCCGAGGGCTGGTCGAGCTCGGTGATCGTCGGCTCGCTGGTTGGCGCGGCCGCCCTGCTGATGGCTTTCCTCGCCGTCGAACTGCGTAACCAGCGCCCGATGTTCGACCTCAGCCTGTTTCGCAAGCCGACCTTCGTAGGCGTCTCGGCCGGAACCTTCGCCATCGGGGCCGGGATGTTCGCGATGTTCCTCTACCTGACCATCTACATACAGAACGTGCTCGGCTACTCGCCGCTGCAGGCCGGGCTGCGCTTCTTGCCGATCACCCTCTTCGCCTTCATCGTTCCCGCCGTGACGCGGGGCATCGTCGCCAGGCTGTCCCCGCGCGTCCCCCTCGGGATCGGGCTGACGATGGTCGGGATCGGTCTGCTGCTGATGCGAAACGTCGAGCCCGGTTCCCGATGGACAGTGTTGCTCGCCGGTCTCATGGTCGCCGGGTTCGGAATCGGCCTCTCCAACCCGTCGATCGCTTCGACCGCGCTCGGGGTGGTGCCGCCGGCCCGCAGCGGCATGGCCTCCGGAATCAACAACACGATGCGGCTCAGCGGTGTCGCGACGGGTATCGCCGGCCTCGGCGCCCTATTTCAGAATCGCATCGACTCCGAGGTCTCAAAACTGCTGCCCAATGCCCCGCCCGGTTTCGCGGATGCTGTCGCAGTGAGCGGTACGACTCCAGCGCAGGGCGCTCCGGCCCCGATCCGCGAACACGTCGCCGACGCTGCCGGTGCGGCCTTCGTCACGGGGCTTGACGAGATCCTCTTGGTCGGGGGCCTGATGCTGCTGGCCGGGGCCGCCATCGTCGTTCTCACTGTTCGCGCCGGGGACTTCGTCGCGCCGGGGGGGCCGCCGCCGGGGGCGTAATCCGTCCTCGTCCCGCTCTATACAAAGCGGGTGCTCCGCGAGCTGCGAATCGAGAACCTGCTGCTGATCGAGCGCGCCGAACTGCGCCTCGGCGAGGGGTTGAACGTGATCACGGGGGAGACCGGCGCCGGCAAGACGGTGCTCGCCCATTCCCTGGACCTGCTGATGGGGGGCAAGGCACGCCCCCAGATCGTGCGGCCGGGCGCCGCCGAGGCTTACGTGGAGGGGGTCTTCACCCTGCCGGAGGGTTTTCTCGGTGACCCGGAGCTGGCCGAGATCGCCGCGCGCCTGCCCGACGAGGCGGCGGCCGAGCTGGTCCTGGCACGACGGGTCTCGGCGCAGGGGCGGACCAGCGCCTTCGTCGCGGGGCGGATGGCCTCGGCACCCGAGCTTCAGGCGCTTGGCGGGAGGCTGCTCGCCTTCTACGGCCAGCACGAGCACCGCAAGCTGACCCTCGCCTCCGCCCAGACCCAGACCCTCGACGGATTCGCCGGCGCCGCGCAGATGGAGCGGGTACAGGCCTACCGCGCCGCTCATGGTGAGGCCGTGCGGGCCGCCAGGGAACTGGCCGAGCTGCGCGAGCGCGAAGGGGCGCGCGAGCGGGACCTCGACATTCTGCGCTTCGAGCTCTCTGAGATCGAGGGGGCGAGGCCCGACGCCGACGAGGAGACCGGCCTCACCACCGAGCGCGAGCGGTTGCGCCACGCCGAGGG
>JBHEMJ010000149.1:0-14067 GCA_046262655.1 Solirubrobacterales bacterium
CTGAAAGAGGTTTACAACCCGAAGGCCGTCTTCCCTCACGCGGCGTTGCTGCGTCACGCTTTCGCGCATTGCGCAAGATTCCCCACTGCTGCCTCCCGTAGGAGTCTGGGCCGTGTCTCAGTCCCAGTGTGGCTGATCGTCCTCTCAGACCAGCTACGCATCGTCGCCTTGGTGAGCCGTTACCCCACCAACAAGCTAATGCGCCGCGGGCCCATCCCGATGCGGAGGCCAAAGCTTCCTTTGGTCCGAAGACCACATCCGGTATTAGCCCGAGTTTCCTCGGGTTGTCCCGGTCATCGGGGCAGGTTACCCACGTGTTACTCACCCGTTCGCTGCTTTGCCCCAGGCCGAAGCCTGGTTAGTCGCTCAACTTGCATGTGTTAGGCACGCCGCCAGCGTTCGTCCTGAGCCAGGATCAAACTCTCCGTAAAAAGTGAAACAGAGAGTCGTCAATGGCTCGAAAATGGCCACCGCCGTACACAGGGCGGCGACCGAGCTTTTGACAAGGGTTGATTCTAAATCCGCCACCGGCAAAGCCGCTGACGGATCGGACTCGTCAATGATCGGGACCGAAGTCCCGATCGTGCACGCTGCTCAGTTTTCAAAGACCGCGACTCGCCCGCAGGGTGCTTCCCGGCGAACGCACCGCCTCGAAAAAAGCGGCTAGCCATTGTAGCGGTGCGAGCACCGCGGTACAAGCGCTGAGCCGGCCAGTGTTCTCGCTCAGCCGGTGAGTCTGACGAAGCGGCGCTTGCCGACCTGCATCACTCTACCGATCAGCTCGCCGCAGGGCCGGTCGAGAGGCTCGCCGGCCAGCGGATGGCCGTCCAGCTTCACCCCTCCCTGCTGCAAGAGCCGCCGGGCCTCGCTGCTGGAGACATCGAAGGCGGCGGCAATCAGGGCCGGCATATGAACCTGAGCGTCCTCCACCACGAACTCCGCAACATCCTCCGGCAGCTCGTGGCGGACGTGGAGGCGATCGAAGGCAGCTTCGGCGGCTTCGGCGGCTTCGGGCTGGTGAAAGCGCGCCACGATGCGCCGGGCCAGTTCGCGCTTGGCCTCGACCGCGGCGGCGGCGGGCGGATCTTCGAGTAACAGCAGGCGGTAGTAGGCGGGCATCAACTGATCGGGGATGCTCATCAACTTGCCGAACATCTCCTCGGGCGCATCGGTGACGCCGATGTAGTTGCCCAGCGACTTGCTCATTCGCTGCACACCGTCCAGGCCGGGCAAGATCGGCATTGTGAGAACCGACTGGGGCGCCTGGCCATGCCCGGCCTGGATGTCGCGGGCGAACAGCAGGTTGAATTTCTGGTCGGTGCCGCCGAGCTCTAGATCGGCACTGACCGCGACCGAGTCGAAGCCCTGCATCACCGGATAGAGCAGCTCGAGGGCCGAAACCGGCTGGCCCGCGGCCATGCGCTTGGCGAAGTCGTCACGCTCGAGCAACTGCGCCACAGTGACGCCGGCAAGCAGGCCGAGTAGGTCTTGGACCGGCATCTCCAGCCATTCGCTGTTGAATCGCACCTCGGTGCGGTCGCGGTCGAGCACCTTGAAGGCCTGGTCCTGGAAGGTGGCCGCGTTGGCGTCGATCTGCTCGGCGCTCAACAGCGGGCGCTCGCCTGAACGCCCGCTGGGGTCGCCGACTCGAGCGGTGTAGTCACCGACGATCAGCACCGCGGTGTGTCCCGCCTGCTGGAACTGGGCCAGCTTGATCAGCGGCACGCAATGGCCGAGATGGATGTCGGGCGCGGTCGGATCGATGCCGAACTTGACCCGCAGCGGTTCACCGCACTCGAGCTGTGCGGCGAGTCGCCCTTCCGGGAGTGCCTCCTCCGCCCCCTTCAGGGCATCTGAAACGCCGAATTCCGCCATGGGGCCAATGCTAGACTGGGCGACCCGCCAGGCGCGGCGATGCGAGCTGCGCCAATGCCCGTTGCATCGCTTTGTTGACTCGTGCCCGGCGTCGCAGCGAACCTCGGGCCCGGCGCGGGTAATCAACGTCCTCCAATGGCCGAACGACCCCCGAAAGACCTCGATTTTGACTTTGGTGTGAGCCCATCGGACGGCGAGCCGAGCGAATCCGCCGACCGGGGCCCCGCCAGCCCCTCCGACGAGGACCCCGCGGCAGGCAGTCGAAGCCGCGCGCGATCCCGGGGCCGTGGTGGCGAAGACGCCAACGGCGGCTCGATCTTCGACCCCAGTAAACCTTCACCGAGCGAGTTGCGGGAAGGCCGCAAGCTCCGCTCCGGTCGCTCCCGCAAGGTTGAGCAGGGCCCCGGAGGATCGAAGGCCTCGCGACCGAAGCTGGTTCGCGCTGACGACACCCCGGATACCGCGAACAAGCTCCGCGGCGAGGACTCCCAAGCGCCGGTCGCCGACGCCGCGACGCCTGGCCTCGCTGCCTCGCTGACTGAGCCGTCGACTGCGGGCAAGGCGCCCCCGCTGGCCGACGAAGATTTGCTCGACTCCGCCTTCGAGAAGCCGATGGATGAGCCGGGTGACTTCAGCAAGTCGCACGCGGCGCCGGCCTTCGGCCGCCCCCGCTCACTCGATGGCGACGCGGACTCCGGGACGCCGAAGCCACGCGGCGCGCAGCGCAGCCTCGGCGGCGTCACCCTGCCCGAGATGAGCGGCCTGGCCGATCGCCTGCGCGCACTCGTGCCGGAGCGCAGACCCGAGGTCGGCCGGCCTCGGCGCGCGGATCGACCCGTCCTTGGCGGTGCCGCCGCCGGCTCCGGGCGCTTCGGCGGCATCCGGCTTCCCTTCGACCTCCCGCTGGGTCTGGGGGGCGGGGACGACGGGCCACGCAAGAAGGGACGAATCAAGAAGCTGCGTTTGGGCGTCATCCTCCTGGGCCTCGCACTCCTCGCCCTGGTATCCACCTTCTTCGGAATGATGATGGCCGTCTCGAGCGATCTGCCCGACCTCGAGAACCGCACCGAGTTCAAGGCCTCGGAGAACTCTGTGGTCTACGACGTGACCGGCCGCAAACTGGGAACGCTGACCAACAACAACAACCGGATCCTGGTTGAGTCGCCTGATATCGCCCAGACCATGAAGCAGGCCGCTGTCGCAATCGAAGACCGCCGATTTTACGAACACAGCGGCGTCGATATCAGGGGCATACTGCGCGCCGCCGTGGCCGATGTGATTCCGGGTGGCTCCACCCAGGGCGCTTCGACGATCACCCAGCAGTTCGTCAAGAACGCGCTCCAGGCGCAGGCTTCCCGCACGGTCTTTGAGAAGTTCCGCGAGGCCGCACTCGCATACCACCTCGAAAAGCAGTGGGACAAGGACAAGATCCTCACCCAGTATTTGAACACGATTTATTACGGCGAGGGCGCCTACGGAGTAGAGGCGGCGGCGCGGACCTACTTCGCCTGGAATCACCCCGACTGTGGGACTGACGGTCACCCGCAGTGTGCCTCGGTGCTGTATCCCGAGGAGGCGGCGTTGCTCGCCGGGATCATCTCCTCGCCATCGGCCTTCTCGCCGCGAGAGAACCCCGAATCTGCGCTGAACCGGCGCAACCTGGTGCTCGACAAGGAGGTCGAGCAGGGCGACCTGACCCCCGCAGAGGCGGAGGAGGCCAAGGCCAAGTCCCTGCCATCGCCCTCACAGATCCAGACACCCTCCGAGGATTCCCTCTCCCCCTATTTCACTACCTGGCTACGCCAGATCCTCGTCGACAAGTACGGCGCCGGGCGGGCCTTCGGCGGCGGTCTGCGAATCAAGACTACGCTCGATTACGACCTGCAGACAGCGGCCGAGGAGGCCGTCCAGAACACGCTGGGTGGCGTCACGCCGACCTCGTCGATCGTGGTCATCGACAACAAGACCGGTGGCATCAAGGCGATGGTGGGTGGGCCCGACTACCAGGAGCAGCCGTTCAATATCGCCACCAACGGACACCGCCAGCCGGGCTCGTCGTGGAAGCCGTTCACCCTGATCACCGCGCTCGAGAACGGCCATTCACCGGGAGAGACCTACAGCTCCCAGCCGAAGATCTTCACGGTGCCTAACTCCGGCGGCAAGGAGTTCTTCAAGGTCCACAACTACGACGACAAGTATTTGGGCAGCGCCTCGATCGCCACCGCGACGACCTACTCCGACAACTCCGTCTACGCCGACCTGGGCCTCCATATCGTGAAATCGCCCCAACAGAGCCTGGACAAGATCGCCGCCACGGCACAAAGCATGGGCGTCACGACGCCGGTCTCGACCAACCCGGCGATGATCCTCGGCGGTCTTCGGAAAGGGGTGACGCCGCTTGAGCTCGCCTACGCGTACTCAACGCTCGCCGACAACGGCGAGCGCACCAGCGGATCGCTGGCGGCCTACAAGGGCGGGCCTGTGCCGATTCTCGACATCCGAAACCAGAACGGCGACGAGATCCAGGCCAACAAGACCAAGCACACCCGCGTGATCCCCCAGACCGTCGCCGAGACCGCGAAATCGATTCTCGCCACCGTCGTCAGCTCGGGCACCGGTAGGCGGGCCCAGATCGGAGAGCCGCAATGGGGCAAGACCGGCACCACGGAGAACAACGGCGATGCCTGGTTCTGCGGTGCGACCGACAAGGTGACCGCCTGCGTCTGGGTCGGCCACGCCGACTCCACGAAGTCGATGGACACCGAGTTCGGGGGACTACCGGTGGACGGCGGTACCTTTCCCGCCGAGATCTGGGCGCAGGTGGTCAGCGCCTACTACCGGATCCAGGCCGAGCACGATGCCGAATCGGGCAGTACGAGCTCTGACAGCTCCGACAGCAGCAGCGGCTACGTGCCGCCGAGCACTTCGGTCAGTCCCTCGGGCTCGGGCTCTGACTCCGGTGGCGGCAGCACAGGCGGCGGTGGCGGCGGCGGGGCGCCCAAGCCCGCCGCGCCCGCTCCGGCTGCACCGGCTCCGGCTGCCCCGGCTTCCGGCGGCGGCGTCGGCGCCGGGCTCTAGGCCCTAACCCGTACTCCGCCCCGGGGAAACGCGGGGCAACGGCGCCGAAAGGCAGGGACTCTGGGCCGCGCAGTAACGCCAGGGCAAATCGAGCGCCTTGGAGATACCGATCCGGGTACAGCTCGCAACCTCGACGCCTAGCCACTCAGCGCCGGGCCTGCTGACCAGGAATGGAGGCTCGAGCAGGCTCGCCCCGTTCTGCCCCGGCCCTATCCCCAGCGCCTGGGTCAGCTTGCCGGGGCCCGAGCAGAGATCGCGTTGGGGGAGCGGGCCTCTCCTGCCCCGCATCTGCTCGACGCCGGCAGTCGGCTCCAGCGCCCTGATCAGAACCGCTGCCGGCGAATTCTCGGGCTCGGCGACGAAGTTGAGCAGGTGATGGATGCCGTAGGAGAGGTAGACATAGGCCCTTGCGGGAGGTCCGAACAGCGGCTGGTTGCGAGCGGTGCGCCCGTTGTAGGCATGGCAGGCGGGATCGGTGGCGTCATAGGCCTCGGTCTCGACGATCACCCCCGCCGAGCCACCGAACGACAGCGTGCACCCGATCAGCTCACGGGCAACCTCGTTGACGGGACGGTCATAGAACTCGACCGGGAGAGTCGCGGGAGCGCTCGGGCTCATGACGGAACCACCTCGAGGGACCGACCGCATTGATGAGGATCCCGGTGGGGTCTCATGACGGAACCTTTTTCGAGGGACCAACCGCAGTGATGAGGCCCCCGGTGGGGTCTCACGCCCGCATTGTTGCGAGCGCGGCACGCGCGAGCTCCAGCTGCTCGGCCAGCCGCCGTGAAGAGGTGCCCCCGTAGGAGATCTTGGACTCGATCACGTCGCCGTCGGCGAGGGCGCTGCGGAGTGCGTCGTGCGAGCCCTCGGGCACGCTGGGGAGGTCGCCTCGCGCGAGCTCGGCGAGCCCGACTCCACCTTCGAGCGCCGTGCGGACCAGTCCGCCGACGATGCCGTGGGCCTCGCGAAAGGGCACCCCGTCGGCTACCAGCACGTCGGCGAGGTCGGTGGCGGCCAGGAAGTCGTCGGCTGCAGCCGCCTCGAGGCGCTGTCGGTTGAAGCTGAGGCCCTCGAGTAGCCGGGTCGCCGTCTGCAGGCACACCTCGAGCGTGTCGACTGCGTCGAACAACGGCTCCTTATCCTCCTGCATGTCCTTGGAATAGGCGAGCGGCAGTGCGTGCATGGTGCCGAGCAGGTTCTGCAGCGAGGCGGCCACCCGAGGCGCCTTGCCGCGCAGCAGCTCGGCGGCGTCGGGGTTCTTCTTCTGCGGCATCAGGCTGGAGCCGGAGGCGAAGGAGTCGGCTGCCTCGCAGAAGCCGAACTCCCGCGTGGACCAGAGCACGACCTCGCTCCCGAGGCGCGAGAGGTGCATGGCGCAGACAGCGGCCGCGTGCAGATAGTCGAGCGCGAAGTCGCGGTTTGAAACCGCATCGAGAGAGTTCGGGTGGGGCCGCTCGAAGCCGAGCTCGGCGGCGAGCGCTTCCCGGTCGATGTCCCAGTTGCTGCCCGCCAGCGCGCCGGAGCCCGCCGGTAACTCGCCGGCCGAGTCGCTGACCATCCGAAAACGGCGGGCGTCGCGGCAGAACATCCAGAAGTAGGCGAGCAGGTGATGACCGAGGAAAACCGGCTGGGCGCGCTGCAGGTGCGTGTAGCCGGGAGCGCGCCAGTCGGAATGCCGCTCGGCGAGGTCGACCAGAGTGTCGAGCAGCGCGCCGAGCAGCTCCCCGCTGCGCCGGGCGCGGGCTCGGACGAACATCGCCAAATCGGTGGCCACCTGATCGTTTCGAGACCGGCCGGTGTGAAGCTTGCCGCCGAGAGGCCCGATCAACTCGGTCAGCCGGCGCTCGACCGCCATATGGATGTCCTCGTCATCGTCGGCGAAGTTGAACTCGCCACTCTCGAGTTCGGCGGCGATCTTGGCCAGCCCGTCGTCGATTTCACCCTGCTCCCCCGGGCTCAGCACGCCGAGAGTGAGAAGTGCCTTGGCGTGTGCGCGTGACTGGGCGACGTCGTAGGGGCCCAGACGGTGGTCGAAGCCGATCGAGGAGTTGATGCGCTCGAACAGAGGGTCGGGTTGATCGCCGATTCGCGGCATGCAGGCGAGGTTAGCTGCGGGCAGGCGAGTGGATTGCATCTTTGAGCGCGGCACAGACACGCTCCACCTCGGCCTCGCCGATCGCCGTGTGGAAAGGCAGCGCCAACGACCGCGCCGCGACCTCCTCGGCGACAGGGAACTCGCCGCCCGAGTAGCCGAAGCGCTCGCGGTAGAACGGGAGCAGATGGATCGCCGGCAGGTAGGCCTTGGACTGCACGCCGGCATCGGCGAGCGACTCGATTACGGCGCCGCGATCGGCATCCTGCGGCAACCGGACCGGGTAGACGAACCAGCTGCGCCGTTCCCGGCCGCGATCGGCGCAAGGCAGGACGAGCCCGTCCGGGTCTCCCTCTCCGGCGAAAGCGCCATCGAGCCCCCGGAGGCGATCGGCGTAAATCGCGGCGACGCCGGCACGCGCGGCGAGCATCCCGTCCAGCTTTTCGAGCTGTGCGACACCGATCGCCGCGGCGACGTCGGGCAGCCTGTAGTTGAAGCCGAGGCGATCGTGTTCGAGCGAGCCCATCTCCGGTGAGCGCCCCTGGTTGCGCTCACTGCGCGCCATTTTCGCCATCTGCGGTGACGAGGGAACGAGCATCCCCCCCTCCCCGGTGGTCATCTGCTTGTTGGGGTAGAAGGCGAAGGTGGTGGGGTTGCCGCGGGTGCCCACCCGATTGCCCTGGTCGTCGAGGGCGCCGATCGCCTGACAGGCGTCCTCGACGATGCCGAGCCCCCCCTCCGCGGCGATCGTCTCGAGCTCGGCGACCGGGGCCGGGTAACCGAAAAGATGGACGGGAAGGGTGCCGGCGGTGCGCTCGCCGATCGCCGCGTAGGCGGCGGCGGCATCGATTTGCAGCGTCACGGGGTCGATGTCGGCGAACACGGGTGTAGCGCGCTCGTAGAGCAGGCAGTTGGCGGAGGCGACAAAGCTGAGCGGCGTCGTCACCACCTCGTCGCCCTCGCCCCAACCCACTGCTCGAACTGCGAGATGCAGGGCGCTGGTGCCGTTGGCGACTGCTACCGCGTCCTTCACGCCCAGCCGGGCGGCGAACTCTTCCTCGAAGCGGCGCCCCATCGGTCCCAGCGAAAGCGCGCCGGAGTCCAGCACCTCGCCCACCAGCTCTCTTTCTCGCTCGCCGACCTCGGGGCGGGCGAGCTCGATCTGCTCGCTCATTGCAGAACGTCCGCGAGGAACAGACCCCGCTGATGAGAACCGCGGCGGGGTCTCATGTTTTCTTCGAAGCGGCCTCGCCGGCCTGCGGCGGCCTCGACTCGGCGTGGGGCTGAAAGGCGTGCTCGAGCGAGTCGACCAGCGCCTCCCAAGAGGCCTCGATGATGTTCTCCGAGACGCCGATCGAGCCCCAGATCCTCTCCCCGTCGGTGGAGTCGAGCAAGACGCGGGTTACGGCGCCGGTGCCGTGGTGCTCGTCGAGTATGCGCACCTTGTAGTTGGTCAGTTCGATGTCGGCAAGGTGCGGATGGCGGTCGGTGATCGCCCCGCGCAGTGCCGCGTCGAGGGCGTTGACCGGTCCGTTGCCCTCGGCGGTGCGCACGTAGCGCTCGCCGTCGACCCAGATCTTGATCGTTGCCTCGGTCTGGACCTTGCCGTCCTCACGCTTTTCGACGATCACCCGGAACCCCTCGAGCCGGAACAACGGCTCATAGGCGCCTGTCTCGCGGCGCAGCATCAACTCGAAGCTGGCGTCTGCAGCCTCGTATTGGTAGCCGGCGTGCTCGCGATCCTTCAGTGACTTGAGGGCATTTCCCGCCTCCTCGGCCGACAGCTCGATGCCCGCGCGCTCGGCCAGGTCCAGCACGGTGCCCTTGCCCGACAGCTCGGAGGCGAGGATCTCACGCTGATTACCGACCGTGGCGGGATCGATGTGCTCGAAGGTGCGGGCGTCGTCGCGAACGGCCGCCACATGCATTCCCCCCTTGTGGGCGAATGCGTTGCGCCCGACGTAGGGCTGGTCGGGGTCCGAAGCCACGTTGCAGAGCTCGTCCACATAGTGGGAGACCTCAGTGAGGCGCCCCAGCTGCTCATCGGTGACCACCGGGAAGCCCATCTTCAGCTGCAGGGCGGGCAGGATCGAGACCAGGTTGGCGTTGCCGGTGCGCTCGCCGGCGCCGTTGATCGTGCCCTGGACCAGACTGGCCCCCTCGCGTACCGCGGCCAGCGAGTTGGCCACTGCCACCTCGGCGTCGTTATGGGTATGAATGCCGACGGTGACAACTCCCGCCGCCTCCTCCGCTTCGCGTCCGGGGGCTGCGGGTGCGGCTTCAATTGCTCGGGGCTCCTTCAGCGAGGTGAGCACCGCCTTGGTCGCCTGCGCCACCTGGTCGGGCAGGCTGGCACCGTTGGTGTCGCACAGCGTCAGGTTCTCGGCGCCACTCTCGGCGGCGGCGTGCAGGCACCGTAGGGCGTAGCCGGGGTCGTCACGGTAACCGTCGAAGAAGTGCTCGGCGTCGTAGATCACCCGCTTGCCCTGCTCGCGCAGATAGGCCACCGACTCACTGATCATCGCCAGGTTTTCCTCCCGCTCGACCTTGATCACCTTCTCCAGGTGCAGCGCCCAGGTCTTGCCGACCAGCGTGATCACCGGAGCAAAGGTCTCGGCGAGCACCCTTAGGCCCTCGTCCTCGCTTGCGCTGACGCCGCGGCGACGGGTCATGCCGAACGCGACCACGGTCGAGGTCGAGAGCTGCTCTTTGGCGAGCATTTCGAACAGCTCGACCTCCTTCGGGTTCGAGGTCGGAAAGCCGGCCTCGATGAAGTTGATACCGAGCTCGTCGAGCTTGCGCACCACACGCACCTTCTCCTGGGCGGACAGGGACATTCCCTGGCCCTGCATGCCGTCGCGCAAAGTCGTGTCGTAAAGCCGAACCTCAGTCATTCGATACCTCCGGTGAATCTTCAGGGAAAAGGGCGTGCAACCGCTTACGGCTAGGCCGTAGCGGTGGAAATAATTCGCCCGATGTGCCTGAAGGAGGAAGGCATCTAGGTACTGACTTTACTCGGTTCGTCAACGCCGGCCGGCACCTCGACCACGTCCAGCCACTCGAGATACTCCTCGGCGCGGCCGTGCATAGCGTCGTCGAGCTTGGCCTGAATCACGCTGGTGATCTCACCCCGGTGCCCTTCGCCGACCTTGTGATCGTCGACCTCCCGCACGGGCACCAGCTCGGCGGCGGTTCCGGTCAGGAAGATCTCCTCGGCCAGGTAGAGCTCGGAGCGGGCGATATCGCGCTCGACCACGGTGTAGCCGAGATCGCGGGCGATCTGGATCACCGACTTGCGGTTGACGCCGTCGAGGATCGCCGACGCATGCCCGGGGGTGAGGATCTGCCCGTCGCGGACCAGGAAGATGTTCTCGCCGGAGCCCTCGCAGACCATGCCGCGCTCGTCGAGCAGGATCGCCTCGTCGTAGCCCGCGTTGGAGCTCTCGGTCTTGGCGAGGATCGAGTTCAGGTACTGGCCGGAGGCCTTGGCGTGGGGGATCAGCCCCTGCGGTGAGATTCGCCGCCAGGAGGAGACCTTGGCGCGAATGCCGGTCTTCTTGGACTCCTCGCCCAGATAGGCGCCCCAGGGCCAGACGGCGATGATCATCTCCATCGGCGAGCCCTTGGCGAACAGGCCCATCTCTCCATAGCCGCGAAAGGCCAGGGGACGGATGTAGCAACTGCGCAGCCCGTTGCGTGCGATCAACTCGTGGGTGGCGGACTGGATCTCCTCCACCGAGTACGGAAGTTCGAGATAGAAGAGCTCGGCCGACTTCTTCAGCCGGTCGAGGTGGTCTCTGTGGCGAAACACCGCCGGTCCCTTCTCGGTCTCATAGCAGCGGATGCCCTCGAAGACACCGGTGCCGTAGTGGAAGCCGTGGCTCAGTACATGGACGGTCGCCTCGTCCCATGGGACGAGCTCACCGTTCTGCCATATGAATTCAGCCGTTTCCATGGTCGCGAAGTATGCCGGAGATCAGGCCGGGCCTCAAAGAGACGCAATCACCTCCCTGGTGAGCTGCTCGGTGCCCACCTCGGACTCCGTTTCGCGGCCGCTGAACAGGTCCGGGGTGCGCAGACCGCGCTCCAGCACCTGATCCACGGCGGACTCGACACGAGCGGCATCGGCTTCGCGGTCGAGTCCATGGCGCAGCATCATCGCCACCGAGAGGAAGGTCGCCAGCGGGTTGGCCTTGCCGGTACCGGCGATGTCCGGAGCGGAACCGTGCACGGGCTCGAACATCCCCGGGCTGTCGGCCTCGCCGAGACTGGCGGAGGGCAACATCCCGATCGAGCCGGTGAGCATCGCCGCCTCATCGGAGAGGATGTCGCCGAACAGGTTCTCGGTGACGATCACGTCGAAGTCCGCCGGGCGCGAGACCAGCTGCATGGCCGCGTTGTCGACCAGCATGTGCTCGAGCTCGATCCCGGGATGCGCGGCGGCGGAGGTCTCGACCGTCTCGCGCCACAGGCGCGAGGTCTCGAGCACGTTTGCCTTGTCCACCGAGGTGAGCTTCTTGCGGCGCCCGGCGGCGGCCTCGAAGGCCGTCTCGGCGATCCGCTGCACCTCGGCGACGCTGTAAGCGCAGTCGTCGTGCGCGGTGTCGCCCTCGCGGCCGGAGTTGCCGAAGTAGATGCCGCCGGTCAGCTCGCGGACGACCAGCAGGTCGGTGCCCTCGATGCGCTCGCGGCGCAGGGGGCTCGAATCGAGGAGCGCCTCACTCGGGCGCACCGGGCGCAGGTTGGCGTAGAGGCCGAGCCCCTTGCGGAGGCCGAGCAATCCCTGCTCGGGACGGGGCGCGCCCGGGTCGGTGGTGTCCCACTTGGGGCCGCCGACCGCGCACAGCAGCACGGCGTCGGCCTCCTTGCAGGCGCCCAGGACCTCGTCGGTGAGGGCCGTCCCGTGGGCGTCGATCGAGGCCCCGCCGATTGGGTGCTCGGTCACCTCCACCCCGCCGAGCTCGTCAAGCAGGCGAGCTGCGGCGGTGCCGATCTCCGGGCCGATGCCGTCCCCCGGCAGCAGGACGACTTCGCTGGGGTCGCTCATGCGGGTTTCCTGGCAGTCATGTTGAGGCGGACGTAATCGAGGGTCAGCGGCTTTTCCATCTCGGCGCTGACTGCGTCGACGAAGGGATCCTGCAGGGCGGTGGGCAGTCGGGTGAGCAGCGGGCCGAGGTTCGCCGAGCGCATGTATTCGCGCGGTTCGGCGGGTGTCACCGGCTTCGGCTCGAGCCAGACCTTGCTCTGTTCAAAGCCGGCGTTGCGCAGGCGCTCGGCGGTCTCCTCGGCACCGGCGAAGTTCCACATGGCCGGCATGTTCTCGAGATGGGAGGCGTACTCGGGCCGGGCGCCCACCGATGCGATGGCCGCGGCGAGCGAGGCGACGTTGCCGGCCCCGCCGCATTGCGCGTGCAGGCGCCCACCGGGCTTCAGCGCCGCGTGGATGCGCCGGAAGAGGTTGTCGTGGTCGGCGATCCAATGAAAGGTCGCCGTGGAGAAGACCAGGTCCACCTGGTCGGGGACCTCGAGCTCGGCCAGGTCCATCACCGCGTAATCAGCCCGCTCACCGAGGTTCTCGCGAGCCTTCTCGATCATCGATGGCGAGCCGTCGATGGCGAGGACGCGACCAGCTGGGAGCCGTTCGGCCAAGCGGGCGGTGACCCGTCCCGAGCCGGCCCCGGCGTCGATCGCCGACTCGTCGCCGTTCAGATCGAGCCGGTTCAGCACCTCCACCCCCCATTCGAACTGGGGGTCGGAGACGCGGTCATATGTGTCTGCGTCCCAGTCGCGGGGACCCGAGTTCATCGGCTGGGTGCTCACAGCGATGTGGTGACCGGAGCGGCGTCGGCGCCGCCTGCCTGTTCGAAGGCGTCGATCTCCTCGGCGCGCTCGAGAGTCATGGCGACGTCGTCGAGACCCTTGACCAGCCGGTGCTTGATCTGTTCGTCGATGACGAAGTGGAAGATGCCCGCGGCGCAATTGACGGTCTGGTCGTCGAGATCGATGCGCGCCTCGCCGGAGGCGGCGACGGCTTTGCACTGCTCCTCGTCGAGGATCACCGGCAGCAGCCCGTTCTTGGTGCAGTTGGAATAGAAGATGTCGGAGAACGACGGTGCGATGACGCAGTCGAAGCCGAAGTCCTTGAGCGCCCACACCGCGTGCTCGCGAGACGAGCCGGAGCCGAAATTGCGTCCGGAGACCAGGATCGGATGAGATTCGAGCTCTACCTCGCCGGAGCGAAACCAGTCGTAGAACAGAAACTCGCCGAAACCGGTTCGCTCGATTCTCTTCAGGAACTGCTTGGGAATTATCTGGTCCGTGTCGACGTCCGAGCGGTCCAGCACGGCCACACGGCCTTCGACGATCTCTACCGGATCCACCGCACACCTCCGGCGTTTGCATGCGCGAAGCGGAGCAGGTCGGCCGAATTCACTGTGGCCAATCGCGTATGTCGACGAAGTGGCCCTCGACGGCCGCCGCGGCGGCCATCTTCGGGCTGACCAGGTGGGTGCGCCCACCGGCGCCCTGGCGGCCCTCGAAGTTGCGGTTGGAGGTCGAGGCGCAGCGCTCCCCGGGCTGAAGGATGTCGGGGTTCATCCCCAGGCACGCCGAGCAGCCGGACTCGCGCCACTCGAAGCCGGCGGCGCGGAAGACTTGATCGAGACCCTCCTCTTCCGCCTGCAGCTTGACCTGCTGGGAGCCGGGGACGACCATGCCGCGCAGGCTCGAGGCGATCTTGCGGCCCTCGACCAGGGCCGCGGCCTCGCGCAGGTCGGAGATCCGCGAGTTGGTGCAGGAGCCAATGAACACGCGGTCGAGCTGGACCTCGGACATCGGCGTGCCCGGGGTCAGGTCCATGTAGGCCAGGGCCCGTTCGGCAGCCTCGCGGTCGGCGGGCGAGTCCATCTCCCCGGGGTCGGGCACCGCGTCGGTGACCTCGATGACCATTCCGGGTGTGGTGCCCCAGGTGACCATCGGGGAGATTTCGCCGGCCTCGACTTCGACCTCCTTGTCGAAGG
>JBHEMJ010000150.1:0-3998 GCA_046262655.1 Solirubrobacterales bacterium
GCGGCCAGCAGCTCCTGGTCGCGGTCCGCGACCGCCACAGCCAAGCCGACGTCGAATTCCTCCATGGTGGTCCTCTCCATTGTCACCGAGTCTACGCCCGCATGGCGCTGGCGGCAACCCACAACGCCTCCTCCAAGGCGATGTCGGGGACTCCCTTGACCCCCACCGCGGCCAGCAGCGTGCGCCGGGTCTCGGGGTGCACTCCCCTCGACTCCGCCGTGTCCCCGAACAGCACCTCCAGCGGCCGGGCTTCGTCGGCGATCACCAGCGTGCCGGTCGTCAGCGAGCCCACCAAACCCTCGAAGGACTCGCCGGGAGCCGAGGGCCGGATGCCGAGTCGCCCCGAGACCCGGTCCGCGTCGAAGGCCCGCACCGCGACGCCGATCTCGATCGTGGCGATGGTCAGCGCATCGTCGAGGCGGTTGCGGCTCTTGAAGGCGCCGTCAAACATACGATTCAAGGCGACCTGCTCGACCGGGGTGCGGGTGGCGTCTGGGTCCAGGCCGATATGCCGGAAGAAGACACGATAGGACCAGGGGATCGCTTTCTGGCGCAGCATGATCGCCTGCGGGCCCCCGAAGCGGTTGGAGAGGTCGCGCAACTGGTCCTTGACCGCGGCGGGGCTCCTGCCCGAGCCGCGCCCGACCGTGGTCGAGACGATCTTCAGCCCCGGAAACTCCTGGTCGAGGACGGGCGCGATCCAGCCGGGCTCGGGCGCCACCTCCCACTCCTGCGGAAGCGCCTCCTCGCTCATCGGCCGGTCATCTAGCGGTTGGCCGCGGCGCGCTCGGCCGAGGCTTTCTGCAGCATGTCGATCTTGGCCCCCAGCTCCGAGGTGCTCAGCTCGCCGATGCTCGTGTCCTGGACGATGCCCCCAGGGTAGACGTAGATGAAGCTGGGACAGCCTCCGATCCGGTAGAGGTTGGACAGCGCACCGTCGGTGTCGAGGCCGATCTGGTGGGTCCAGCCGCGTTCGTCGATCAGTTTGGTGACGGTGTTGCGCGGATCGCGCACATCGATTGCGAGGAAGTTGACCCGGCTTCGGTAACGCCTGTAGGCAGCCTCGAAGACGTCCTGCTCGGCCTCGCAATCGCCGCCGCGGGTGAACCAGAACGAGAGCACCAGCGGCTTGTCGAAGAGGTCACAGACACGGATCGCCCCGGCTTCATCAACCCGACAGGCCGGGGTGCGGCGATCCGAGGCAGGGCAGGGACGAGCCGAACTGTTGCAGTCGTCCTGGGCGACGTTGGCGTCGCCGGAGAGCTCGCCGCGCGCGTCGGCGACGGCGAACTCGGCCAGCGGCTCCCCCTTGCCGCTGACGCCGACGCCGAGGGTGCCTCCTTCACGGGTACGCAGGGCGTTGATGCCGGCCAAGGCGACCAGAGCGATGAAGGCGAGGCCGAGGAACACCGTGTACGGCGATACCGGCCCCCGGGAGCTCCTCGGTGGCTGGGGCGGAGCGGCGCCGCCCTGTCTCTCAGCCACGGATCGGCGCCAGCAACTTGGCCAGCAAGCCCGCTCCGGCGGGCGCCTCGCGGGCGCCTTCGGCCCAGACCAGGACCGCCGGCAGGACCAGGATCACCCCGGCCAGGGCCACAGCGAGGTCGGCGATCGTTACCAGGCCGAAGTCCCGCAGCATGCGGATGTCGCTCACACCGAGCGCCGCGAACCCGGCAATCGCGGTCACCCCGGAGGCGAGCACGGCCGTGCCGGTGCGCTCGTAGGTGCGCCGCAGCGCCTCGCCGACTGAGAGTCCGCGGGCGCGCTCGCTTTCGTAGCGGGCCGAGAGAATTACGCTGAACTCGGTGGCGATGGCAATCACCAGCGCCCCCAGGGTCGCCGTCATCGGGTTCAGCGGGATACCCATCGCCGCTACGACCAGCGCCGACCATCCGGTCGCCAGCGCAATCGGCACCAACGGCACCAGGGCGCGACGTAGCGAGCGGTAGATCCCGAACAGCACCAGGGCCACCGCCGCCAGCGCCAGCGGCGGCAACCAGTAGCGGCTGTGAGAAAGATCGCGGTTGGCCTCTGCGGCCAGGGCCGGTAGCCCGGCGATCTCGACGTCGGTCCCCGCCGGCGGCCCGGGCAGGCCCGGAGGATCAACCTGGGCGCGAATGTCGTCGATCAGCGCCTGCTGTTTGTCGAGCGGCATCACCGGGATGCCGAAGGCGATGTTGGCGGTGTCACCGACCCCGCCGGTGGGATCGCGGCTGATCGCCGCCTGAGAGAAGTAGGGCGGTATCGAGTCGAGCAGCCGGCGGGCCTGCTCAGAAGTCGGCTGCACCGAGGAGTCGCCAAACAGATCAGTCAGCGACAGCGCCGGGCAGATGTCGGCCTCACCGCACCGCGCATTTTCCTTGAAGCCATGGCGCTCGAGCACCCGCTGTTGGAAGGTGCGCATCCAGGCGATGACCTGGGGATCGGTGATGTCGTCGGAGCGGACCGTGACGTTGAGCTCGCCGGAGACCCCGGTGTCATCCTGGAGCGTGTTCACGTCGCGCAGCGCCCGCAAGTTGGCCGGCGCCAGTTCGCGGATGTCTGAGGTGACGGACGTCTGGCTGCCCGCGATCCAACCACAGAGCGCCAATACGCCGGCGGCGATCAACACCCGGCCGGGGCTGGCGATGCCCACAGCCAAACTCTTGGTGCCCGCCCTCCTCAGCCTCACTCCGGTATGCGCCCGGGTCAGCGCCACTCGCTCTCCGATGCGCCGCGTTGAGCCCGGAGCTCGCATCCGTCGCTTGCCGGTGCGGGGCTTGGCGGCGAGTCCGAGGGCCGCGAGGCCACCGCTGAGAGCGATCAGGAAGGCGAGTGCGATCCCGAGTACCAACAGCAGCCCGAAAGTGCGAACCATCGGCACCGGCGAAAGTGCCAGCACGGCAACGCCGCCCGCAGTGGCGAGCATCGCGGTGCCGATCACCGGGCCGCCGGAGCCGGCGGCGCTCGCCGCCGCCTCGGGAGGCGGCAGGCCATCCCCGCGGGCCTCGACCCAGCGCGCCTGGAATTGAATCGCGTAGTCCACTCCGAGCCCGATCAGCACCGGCAGGACAGCGATCGACGCCATCGTCAACGCTCCGCCGAGCAGCGACAGCGCCCCGAAAGTGAGTCCGCAGGCGGCGAGTGCGACGAACAGCGGCAACGGCCGCAGCGGCGGCTCCAACACCAGCGCCAGCACGATTGCCATGACCAGGACAGAGACTGCGAGCAGGATGAAGATCGCCGAGCGCAGCTTCTTGGCCAGCCCGTCTACCACCACCGGCACACCGCTGAGGACATAGGTCGCCTTGTCGAGCTTGAAGCCGGGGTCCTGAACCGCCTTCTGGTAGAGCGAGATCGCCTCGGAGCGCTGCGAATCGCTGAGATCGGGGCGCATGCGGACCGAGACCAGCGCCGACTGCGAGTTGGGGAACAGGTAACTGAACCGTGGCTTCGGGGTGCCGGCCGGCTTGGTGATGTCGAAGACGACCTTGCTGACGAAGTCGGGGTCGTCGAGGCGGGGTTGCTTGGTGATGTCGTACTGCGAAGCGAGTTGGAAGAGCTGGCCCTGGACCTGCGAGAGGACCTGCTGCTCGGCCACCGTGGCGGCGCTCTCCTGCTCGGAGCTCGAGCGCCCCTTGGCAGCGGCGTCCTTGCGCGCCCTCTCACCAGCCTGGGTGGCGGATTGCTGAGCCGCCGTGAGCTGGCTGCGCAGCGCGTTTTCGATCTGCAATACGGCCTGGTTGAGGAAAGTCGCCGGCCCGAACACGACCTGGCTCGGCTTCAGCTCGGCGATCTGCCTGCACACGGCCGGCAGCTTGGCCAGCGCCGCCGGCGGAGCGTTTCCCGCCAGGCAACCCTCCAGCTCCAGCAGGTGCCCGAGATTCGAGGTGAGCACGGTGTTTCGCAGGTCCCCGCGCACCAGCACCACCACCGCGTCGTCGCCGAACTTCTGCTTGAACGCCTCGGTCGACTTGAAGGTCGGATCGTCCCGGCTGACCAAGGTGTCGGTTCCCGCG
>JBHEMJ010000151.1:0-2886 GCA_046262655.1 Solirubrobacterales bacterium
TCGTCGGTTACGTCGAGCGAAAGCGTCTTGCACCCGCTCGCCTTCAGGTCCTCGATGGCGCTCTCCTTGCGGGCCGTCGCGTAGACCGTCCAGCCCTTGCCGGCCAGCCGCGCTGCTGTCGCCCGCCCGATGCCGGTCGAGCAACCCGTGATCAGTACGGCCTTCGATGATCCTTCGCCCATCTTCGCCTCCTTAGGTGTTGGGAGCAGCATAGAGTCCCGGCCGATGAGGGCGGTGACTTTCCAAGCTCCCGGCGAGGTCGCGATTGACGAGCGGCCCGAGCCCACGCCGGTCGATCCCGGCGACGCCGTCGTTCGCGTCGAAGGCAGCGGCATCTGCGGATCCGACCTGCACATCTACCACGGGCGGGTCAAGATCGCACCCGGCTTCACGATCGGCCATGAGTACGTGGGGCTGGTCACCGCAGTCGGCGACGACGTGTCGCGGGTTCAGGTCGGCGAGCGCGTTCTCGGCTGCTATTGCACGGCCTGCGGCGGGTGCTTCTTCTGCGCGCGAGGTGACTTTCACAAGTGCGACAAGGGCCGTGTCTTCGGACACGGCGAGGTGCTCGGGAACCTTCAGGGCTCCCAGGCCGACTCGGTGCTGGTGCCCAACGCCGATCTCACCCTGCGCCCGATTCCCGACGCCCTCAGCGATGAGGTGGCGCTGTTCGCCGGCGACGTGATGGGCACCGGCTACCACGCGATCGAGGCGATCGACCTCGAGCCCGGCGGATCGGTGGCCGTGCTCGGCCTCGGCCCGGTCGGGCTCTGCGCGGTCCAGGTGGCGAAGGCCCGCGGCGCCGGCACCGTGATCGCCATCGACACGGTGGCCGAGCGGCTCGAGATGGCCGCCTCCTTCGGCGCCATTGCGGTGCACCTGACCGAAGAGGACCCCAAGGCGGTGGTCAGGGAGGCGACAGAGAAGCGCGGGGTGGACGGCTGCGTCGACGCCGTCGGCCATCCCGATGCGCTCGATCTCGCCTGCCGCCTTACCCGCAAGGCCGGCACCGTTTCGGCCACCGGGGTCTATGCCGAGCGCCTCGAGCTGCACATGGGGGTGGTCTGGATCAAGGCGCTGACCCTGCGTACCGGCCATGCCAACGTGATCAAGCACGTCGATCCGGTGCTCGAGATGCTCAGCATGGGCGAGCTCGATCCCTCGCCGTTGGTGACCCATCGGATGAAGCTCGAGGAGGCGCCGGAGGCCTACGGAATCTACGACCGCCGAGAGGCGCTGAAGATCCTGCTCACTCCATAGGCCGTTTACAGCGGCCCATCGTCGTCTACAGTCCGCCCGCATGGCCCTATTCACGATCGAGCGCCGCGTCGCTGCGCCCCCGCAGACCGTGTTCGAGGTGATCACCGATCACCGTGCATACCCGGACTACACGCCGCTCCGCAAGGCGATCCTCGAGAAGGAGGGCACCCCGGTCCCCAACGGAGTCGGTGCTGTTCGAGCCCTCTATCTGGTCGGGCCGCCGATGCGCGAAGAGGTGATCGCCTATCAGGCACCCCGGAGCTTCACCTACAGGCTGATCTCCGGCTTGCCGGTGCGCGATCACCTCGGCATCGTGGTCCTGACGCCCGACGGCGAGGGAACCAAGCTGGCCTACGAGATCCAAACGACGCCGACGATCCGTCCGCTGGCGCCGCTGATCGTCGCCGTGCTGAAGATCTCGATCGGCCGTCTGGTCGCGGGGGTCGCCAAGGAGGCCGAGAGGCGCTCGCCAAGCTAGCCGAGGCGCTCGAGGCGCTCGGCGAGGCGGTTCATCTGGCGCCGGCGGGCGGCCTTGGCGGCGCCGCGGTAATCGGTGCGCTTGTCGCGGGGGCGGCGAATACCAGCATCCTGGAGGGTGGCGATCTGCTTGAAGGTGAGCAGCTGTTGGCGCGAGCCCGTCAGTGAGGTGCGCAGAGCGGGGCGGGTCTCCCGAAAGGCCGCTTCCAACACCTTTTCAAGGGAACCGTGCTTGCGCAATAGCTCGGCGGCGGTTTTCTCGCCCACGCCCTTGGCGCCCGGTAGCCCGTCGGAGGGGTCTCCGCGCAAGGCGATGAAGTCGGGTACCAGCTCTGGCGGGATCTTGTAGCGGTCTCTCACCTCGGCCGGCCCTGTCGGCTCGCCGCCCCGGACCCCGGTGCTCACATAGAGCACCGTGGTCGCCTGGTCCGCGCACTGGAACATGTCGCGGTCGCCGGTGAGCAGAAGCGAGCGGCCGCCGGCCGCGCTTTCGCGTTTGGCGAACGAGCCGATCAGGTCGTCTGCCTCGAGCGAGTCGTGTTCGGCGATCGTCCAGCCGAAGGCGCCGAAGAACTCGCGCGAGTCCTCGAACTGGGGTCCAAGCTCGGGCGGCATCTCGGGACGCTCGGCGTGATAGCCGGGGTAGAGCTCGACCCGGTAGGTCGCCGCGTCGGGTCCGAAGCAGAGTACGACCGCCCGCGGATCGTGCTTCTCGACCTCGCGCATGACCAGGTTGGCGGTCCCCAGAAGCGCATTGACCGCCTGCCCGTCTCTCCCCTTGATCGTCTTCGGCAACGCATAGAAGGCGCGAAACAGCATCGATGGGGTGTCGACCACGAGAAGCGGACGCGGCTGCTTGACGGCGGCCATCGGCGCCAACAATAAGCGCCCGGTTCGAGCAGGCTCATGGTTTGCCGTTAATCCGTCGACAGTTATGTATGGGCTCGATCCTGGACGAACGGGCGGTCGGAGAGACCGATGGCATCACCACGGGGACGAACATCGAGACCCGGCTGATGGCGAAGGCGCTGGCGGGCCTCTTCGCCGCCGGGGCCACCCTGGGTCTGGCCTCGATTCTGCTCCCGCACGACCCCCAGGCGAACGAGCTCGGGATGGGCTTGGTGGTCGGCGACGCCTACGCGGTGGCGG
>JBHEMJ010000152.1:0-16571 GCA_046262655.1 Solirubrobacterales bacterium
CCAATGCCCGATTCATCGCGGGCAACGCGCGCACGGGAATACGCCCGCTGGTCGAACAGGCCGGGCCCCCCGACCTGGTTGTCCTCGACCCCCCGCGGGCCGGCCTGTCGAAGAAGATCGTCCGCCGGGTAATCGAGTGCGGCGCCCCCCGCATCGTCTACGTCTCCTGCAACCCCACCACGCTGGCACCGAACGCCGCTCAGCTCGAAGAAGCCGGCTATAGGCTGCGCCGCGTGAAGCCGGTCGACATGTTCCCCCAGACTCCGCACATCGAGTGCGTGGCATTGCTGGAGAAACCGGCCAAGGGTGCCCAATCCGATAGCGGACTCACCCGCCACCCCGGCCGACAGATGCCGGGTGACGGTCCAGCCGAGCCGAACGCAGGAGGTGGCGGTTGATGAGGGGCTTCGGAGTGGCTGCCGGGCTGGAGACGGAGGTGGCGATGCCCTTGGCGGCGCGGTGCGCTGAGCTCGGCTACGCCTCGATCTGGTCCAACGACCACCCTGGCGCCAAGGGGCTCGACACGCTGAGCGACTTCGCCTCCGGGGCGGGTTCCATCGACCTCGGCGTCGCCGTCATCGCCCTCGATCGCCAGAGCCCGGACGATATCGCCGCCGACGTCGAGCGCCTCGGCCTGCCCCGGGAGCGGCTCTGGATCGGGGTCGGGGCGGGGTTCGAAGACAAGCCGCTTACCAAGATGCGCGAGGTGCTCCCGGAGCTGCGGGAGAAGCTCTCCGGCGTGCGGATCGTGCTGGCGGCGATGGGGCCGAAGATGTGCGCGCTGGGGGGCGCCACCTATGACGGGGTCTTCTTCAACTGGATGACACCGGACTTCATCATCGACGCCCGTGCCCGGGTGGAGTTCGGCGCCCGGCAGGCCGGCCGCGAGCCGCCGCCGATCTTCGGTTACGTACGCACCGCGGTCGGCGAGGACGCCGAGGCCCGCCTGGCCAAGGAGGAGTCCTTCTACCGTGACCTGCATGACGGCTACCGCAACCACTTTGCTCGGCTCGCCGCCGCCGAGGGCACGGTCGGAGTTGCCGCCGCCGACTCCGACGAGGCTGAGCAGAAGCTGGCGGACTATGAGGACAAGCTCGACACGATCGTGGTTCGGGGCCTCGCGTCGGCCAACCTCGAGGCGATGGGCGCCGTCGCCGAGGCGGCTGCGCCGCGGCGAAACTAGATCAGTACGGAGGCAGGTCGGCGTACCACTCGCCAAGCGCCCGGAAGGCGCTCCAGAAGCGCTGCTTGGAGTCCGTCTCATCGAGCGCCTGGTCGATGTCGGGGACGTAGAGGGCCTCAATCGTCGGGGTGAGGCGCTGGATCGTGCCGGCTTCCGCCGCCACCGGCTGCGAGAGGGGCAGCCCGAGGCCGTTGAGGACTTCCAGCGCCTGTTCGCCCATCACCACTACGATCCGCGGCTGCACGATGGCGAGCTCCTCGGCCACCCGCGCGACGCACTGCTCTGAGGCGTGGCTCGGCTCGGAGGTTGGGCACTTGACGCAGAGAGAGCCGAAGACGACGATCGGATCGATGCCGAGCCGCTTGAAGCTCTTCATCAACGCATTACCCGCGCGCCCGTAGAAAGCCACGCCCTCCTCTATCTCGGAGGCGCCGGGAGAGTGCTTGAGCATGAAGATGTCTGCCTGCGGGTGGCCGGATCCGAGCACCGGCATCAGATTGCCCCGCGGACAGCCTTCGCAGGATGCGAGGTCGTTGCTCAGCTCGTTGAGCTCGCGGATCGCGCGCTCCAGGTACTTCTCCTTGATCTCGTCGTCAGTTGTACGCACCGCCTCGAGTTTCTTCTTCGCCGCCCGATCTTCGCCCTGCGGCTGCATCAACTCTTGCCTGCCTGATCGAGGCGCTTGCCGCCGCGGCCGCCGCTGGTCTGGAGGAACTTCAGCGTCTGCACATAGACAAGGTTCTTGTGCTTGCGGACGATATCCGCGTCGCGCATCGCCTCCAGGAACTCGGTTGGGCCCTCGAAGTCCCGCAGCCGGATACGGACACTTCCGAGGCCCTGGGCGACATGACTGTCGGAGCCGGCGCCGGGAACGATCCGGTACTTGCGGGCGAACCGCACGGCCTCCTCGTTGAAAGACGAGATCGCGATCCGCGGGTTGAAGACTTCGAGGATGTCGATCTGGTCGACGACGGCCAGCAGGTGCTCGTAGTCGGGCACCGAGTGGAAGCGGTCAAAGGGATGGGGCACATACACCAGTCCGCCCTGGCGGCGGATCTCGGCGATCGTCTCGGCCATGGTCATGCCGCGATCGATCTTCTCGCTGAGAAAGAGGCCGATGACTTCTCCCTGCTCGGCGGTCTTCACCTCCTCGGAGACGATCACCTGCAGCCCTCCCACCCGCTCGGCATATTCGTGCGCGGCGAACGCCCCGGAAACCTCGTTGTGGTCGGTGATCGCGATGGCGCCGAGACCACGCTCCTTGGCCGTGTCGACAAGGACCTCGACCGGGGTGGCGCAATCCGGCGAATGATCGGTGTGCATGTGCAGGTCGCAGTCGATCAACTGGCGCCGCTTCAGGCGCCTGCGTGCCGAGGCGTCGGCGTTGCCTTCGTGGCGACGAGCCGCCACGCGCGTGTAGAGCGCCTCCAGCTGATCAGCGGTCTGCGACCAGCTGGCGGCCGAGTCGCTGGACGCCCCGCGGCGACGAAGCTTCTCGCGCAGTTTGGAATCGGTGAGCAGACGGGTGATCTGGGCGCGCATGGTCTGGAAGTCTCCTGGCGGAAACATCAGCCCTGCCTCGCCGTCCTCCGCCAGCTCCCTGTAGAGCCCGAGGTCGGAGGCGACCGGGACGGCGCCTGCCGCGAACGCCTTGCCGATCAGACCGGGGGCCGGGTGGACCCCGCCGGAGGACAGGGCGAGGACGTGGGCACCGGCTATGAACGCCTCCTCGGGGCCGTCCGCGGGTCCGGCCAGGCGGACGTGCTGGCGAACCCGCTTGCTGACCCGGGTGGTCAGGTCCGCCGGCACCTCACTCCACACGATCGCTTCCCAGTCGAGGCCGTCGGGGAGCCGTCGCAGCGAGCGCAGGAACATCCGCAGCGCGCCGCGCTCCTCGCGGGCGACGTAGACGATTCGCATGCGCCCTTCGGAAGGCGGCAGCGCGGGCGCGGCACGATCGGCGCCTGGGCGAACAAGGTCATACGGGCCGGGGAAGTACCGGTTGAGAAGCTCGCCCGTGGCTCGGTTGGAAGCCGTGCGGTCGTCAATGCGCCCGAAGAAGATCTCGACCAGAGGGCGTGCCACCTGCGTTGAGAGCACCCGCTCGGCGGGCTCGTGGAAACTCGCCACGTTGAGGGAGAGCGAGTGACGCAGAGCCGCCGAAGAAGGGCTCGGGGCGAAAGGCTCGTGCACATGGACGAAGTCCGGTGCGGTCCCGAGCAGTTGCTCGAGCGTCCGGCTGACATCGAGCGGCACCGGGGTTGGTCGCCGGTGCGGGCCACTGGGCATCGGCAAAGCCCCTCCCAGCGACAGGACGCGGGCCTCGCCGGGAACGTAGAGCGAGCCGGGCTTGGCGGCCGCCTTGCGGATCGCCTGGCGCGAGGCGCGCACCTCGGCTCGCGAGCCGCTGGGGGCCGCGATCAAGACCCGGTGGCCCCGTCCGGCCAGCTCATCGGAGACGCGGTCGACGAACTCGTTGACCTCGTGGCGAACACCCCATGGGCGGGGCGTCACCTGGACGATCGAAAACGGCCCGCCGACGCTCACCGGCTCAGCATAGAGCGGGTGCGCTCTGCGGCCGGGACCTTAGGCCTTGGCCTTCTTCCCCTTCGAAGCCTTCGACTTGGCCTTGCCCTTGCCCTTGGCCTTGGTCGCCGGTGCGCCGCGCTGGCGCGAATACTGGGCGATGAACTCCTCGGTCATCTCGCGTGCCACCGGATCGGGCCGCTGGTTGTGCGGTGACTTCATCAGGTAGCTGGAGGGGCCGTCGAGCTGGCCGGCGATGCCGTGGTTGAGGGCCAGCTTGATGGTCCGAACCGCGTCGATCACGATGCCGGCAGAGTTCGGCGAGTCCCAGACCTCGAGCTTGAGCTCGACGTTGAGCGGCACATCGCCGAAGGTCCTGCCCTCGACCCGGATGTGAGCCCACTTGCGGTCGGTCAGCCAGGGCACGTAGTCGGAGGGGCCGATGTAGACGTCGTCGGCGGGGAGCTCATGGTCCATGATCGAGGTGACCGCATTGGTCTTGGAGATCTTCTTGGACTCCAGGCGATCACGCTCGAGCATGTTGTAGAAGTCCATGTTGCCGCCCACATTGAGCTGGCTGGTGCGCTCCATCCGCACGCCACGGTCGGCGAACAGGCGAGCAAGCTGGCGGTGGACGATGGTGGCGCCTACCTGGGATTTGATGTCGTCCCCGATGATCGGCAGGCCGGCTTCCTCGAAGCGCCTGCCCCAGTAGTCCTCGCGGGCGATGAACACCGGCAGGCAGTTGACGAAGCCGACGCCGGCGGCCAGGGCCTGCTCGACGTACCACTTGGTCGCGTCCTCGGAGCCGACCGGCAGGTAGCAGACGAGGACATCCGTCTGGGTGTCCTGGAGGATGCCGACGATGTCGGCGGTCTCCCCCGAAGCCTTGGTGATCTTCTGCTTCAGGTACTTGCCGAGGCCGTCGTGGGTCATGCCGCGGTGGACCTTGACGCCCAGCTTGGGGACGTCGGAGAACTTGATCGTGTTGTTCTGGCCCGAGAAGATCGCCTTGGAGAGGTCCTTGCCGACCTTCTCCCTGTCGATGTCGAAGGCCGCGGTGAACTCGATGTCGCGAACGTGGTAGCCACCGAGGTCAACGTGCATGAGGCCGGGGACCTGCTGGTCGGGATCGGCGTCCTTGTAGTACTCGATCCCCTGGACGAAGGAGCTGGCGCAGTTGCCGACACCGACGATGGCTACGCGAACCTTCTTGTCCTGGCGACCATTGCGGCGCAGGCCATTGGTGAACCCGCTGCCGTTCGTTTCATTGCTCATGCTTGATTGATCCTCCTGGATCCGAAGTCTGAAGTTGAAAGCACACTCTCAGGCGGCATTCGTTACACGTCTGCGCCTGGGACAGGCGGCTCTGCCGGTAGCGGCCGGCGACCGCCGGGCACCGTCGCCAGGGCCTGGCGGACGTGCCAGACACGCTGGAACACGGTGAGGGTGGTCAGCGCCGCCATCACGTAGATCGCCGGAGCCAACAGCTCAAAGTCGAACACGCCGGCTCCTTTGGCGAATACGAGACCGATTGAAAGTAGCACTACGCGCACGGGCCGAGTGGCCAAACCCACCTCGCATTCGACGCCCAGCGCCTCGGCCCGAGCCCGCGTATAGGAGACGAGCAGCGAGCCGAGTACGACCACCACGCAGATCGCCGCCGCGAACTCCTCTCCACGTTCGGCAAAGTAAGCGGCGACCGCGGTCAGGACCAGGCCCTCCTCGGCGCGATCGAGGGTCGAGTCGAGGAAAGCCCCGAACAGCGTGCCCTTGCCCGAGACCCGCGCGTAGCGGCCGTCGAGTGTGTCCATCACCGAGCCGATGATGAAGGCGACGCCGCCGAGAAAAAAGTAGTGCTCGAGGATCAGCGCCGCGGCGGCGAGGTTGCCGACCAGACCGACCATCGAGATCGCATTCGGCGTCAGCCGCGAGGTGATCAGGCGGTTTCGCATGACCGAGGACAGCTCCTCGGCGCCGCGGGGCTCGCCCGGGCTCACGTCGAAGCCCCCCGCAAGGACGGAGCGGGCTGATGAGGACCCCGGTGGGGTCTCATATCGAAGCCCCCCGCAAAGACGGAGCGGGCTGATGAGAACCCCGGTGGGGTCTCACGCCGGCGCCGCCTCGGCTGCCGGCTGGGCACCCACATGCGGGGCTTCGGCCTGCAGGGACCAGGTGCTCGGGTGGCGACGGGCCAGCAGTGTGGCCGCGCCCAGCGCCAGGCTCGCAGTCACGGCACCGAAGGCGGCGTCGAGCCAGAAGTGGTTGCCGGTGGCGATGACTACGAAGGTCATCAGCAGTGGGTAGCAGGCGAAGGTGAGCTTGAGCGCCGGCGGGCGGCTGAGCCTCGCCAATGCATAGCCGAAAATCGCCGCCAGGGCAACGTGCATCGAGGGCACCGCGGCGTAGGGATTGAAGAAGAGCCTGCCCGAGGAGCGAATCGCCTCGTTGCCGGTGACCTCCTGGGCGTTGCTGAACCCGAGTCCGTCGACGAAGCGGGGAGGCGCGGTGGGATAGAACAGATAACCGAGCAGGGAAACTGCCATCGCCACCAGCATCGCGTTACGCACGAAGCGAAAGCTCGAGTTGTGCGCGAACCATAGGTAGAGCAGCGCCGCGATCGAGCCCCAGAAATGCATGTGCGCATAGAGAAACCCGGTGATGTCGCTGACCCAGCCGCTCGACACGGCCCATTGCTGCAGGTCGAGCTCGACGAAGGAGTGCAGAAAGCGCTCGGCGGAGACCAGCTCGTGCGCGTGGGCGACAGAAGCCGCGGTGCTGCCGTCAACCGCCCCGCGCCCAAGCCGCCAGAGGAAGTAGGCGGCGATGATGATCCCGAATTGGCGGGCAAACTCCAACGGCCCGCGCAGGCGGGCTGGCGCCGGGGAAAGCCCGCTCACTGCAGGACCTTGCCGAGGGGCGGAGCACATTGATGAGGACCCCGGTGGGGTCTCATGCCGAAGCCCCCCCGCAAGGACGGAGCGGGCTGATGAGGACCCCGGTGGGGTCTCACGGTCCGCTCCGGCAGCGCGGCCCGCTCTCGAAGATGCGGAGCGGAGAGAACCCTGTCACCACCTCCGCGATGCCGGCCTGGGCAAGGCGAACGGTGGTGAACCCGTGGGGCGATTCGGAGACGCAGCCGACACCTTCAGAGAGCTGGAAGTAAGGCGTGTATCTGACCCGGACCAGGTAGGTTCCGGGCGCAGCGGAGTACAGCGAGAAGCGGTCGGGGTCGAGGGCGACCATGCGGGCCGGCGGTTGGACCAGCGGCACGGCGTGACGAACCTCGTAGACGGTCCAGTCCGCGCTGTGGAACACCGGCCGCAGGTAGGGCAGCCCGCCGCGGATCATCGCAGCCTCGTTGACGCCGGCGTAGTCGAGTGGGCCGTCAGAGAGGGCCACGTAGCGAACCGCGAGCCGGTCGAGCCAGCGCCGGTACTTGCCGGCGGACATCGTCTCCGTATAGAAGAGTGGGTTCAGCTTGCGGTCCAGCTGGCGTTCCCACCCGCGGGCGATCGGGACATCGGCCGGCGGCACGATCGCCGCCTCCCAGTGGTTCTCGGTGGGCACGATCTCGACTCGAGCCGGGTTGCCGCGGGTCTGCTCGGCGAGGAAGGCGCTGATCGGTGCGTAGTAGCTCGCTTCCACCGAGGGCTCAGCCCGGATGCTCTCGAGGTCACGGACGACCGGCGACCATTGCCAGTAGACGACGAAGGGAACCATCAGCGCCAGCAGCAGGCGCTGGCGCTGCCACAGCGCGCAGGCGAGCAGCGGCCCGAGCAGCAGCGCTCCCATCCTGGTCACGTTGCCGCCGAGCGGGTTGGCGACCAGGAAGGAGACGGTGAGCGCCAGCAGGTAGACGCCGACGCCGGCCCGCAGCAGCTTTTCCTGCTTGGGCAGGGCAAAGAAGGCGGCTACCGCGATCAGCAGCGCCGGGCTGAAGCTGGTTGCGTCAAACGGCTCAGAGCCTCCCTCCGGGAAGAGGAGGGTGAGAACCAGGGCGGCCCCGAATGCGGCCAGCGCCAGCTCGAGCCCTTGGCGGCGGCGCTCGGCGATCCAGTAGGCGAGACCGCCGCAGGCCAGGAACAGGGCCGCCACGGGGCTGGCCAGCGGGCAGGCGACCGCGATCGCCAGCGACGTGCGCCGGTGGCCGCGCTGCAAGGCAAAGATGGCGCCGAGCGCCACCGCGACCCCGAGGGCGAAAGTGAGACGGCCGGTAAACAGGCTGATCGAGGTCCCGGCGGCGAACCAGGCGATGCCGGCGCGGGCCCTGTCCCCCCAGGCGCGGCCGGCGATCGCCGCGAACAGCAGGGCAGCCGCGACGGCGGCCAGGGCGCCGGCAAGGCGGGTCCCGAGCAACGCGCCCAGCGGTGGGAAGAGAACGCTGTAGCCCGGTACGTGGTGGCCGCCGAACCAGAGGTTGTTCCAGGTCGCCGGGCCTTCCAGTTCGAACAGGCCGGCGCGGAACTGCTGGGCCGCATGGTCGGCACTGAGCGGCTCCAGCACCAGATAGATCGTCGCCAGGGCGATCGCGACGAGGGCCGGCTCAGCGATGCGGCGCAGGGGCGCCGATAACGTGAACGCCAAGGTCAGCCGACGGTCAACCCGCGCGGCTCACCTGCCGACCTGAATGACCAGGCCTGCGGGCGGTAGCGGGCAAGGTGATAGGCGCCGAGCGCAGACAGGCCGGCCGCCATCCAGCCCAGGGCGCCGTCGATCCAGAAGTGGTTCGCGGTGAACACGACCACGAAGAACACCAGCAGCGGGTAAATAGCCCAGAAAACTCGGGCGGCCGGGTGGCGAGCGAGCAGAAAGCCGGTCGCCCCGATCATCAGCGAGAAGCCGCAGTGCATGCTCGGCACAGCCGCGAACGGATTGATGAAGATCTGGACCAGGGCGGAGTCATGGTTGACCTGCGCGTATTGGGTGATCGTGTCGATGAACCCCTCCTCGGGGAGCAGCCGCGGTGGAGCCGTCGGGAAGGCCGTGTAGCCGATCAGGGCGATTCCCATGGCGAACATGAACATGTTGCGGACGAAGTAAAAGGAGTCGTTGCGGCGCAGATACAGCCAGACCAAAAAGGTGGAAGTGAGCACAAAGTGGCTGTTCTGGTACATGAAATTGGTGAAGCTGATCAGCCAGTCGCTGTGGATCAGCGACGATTGCAGGCCGGGCTCGAAGAAGGTGCCGGTGGCCTTCTCGAAGTCGACCACGTGCCCGGCATTGACGAACGCCGCGGACTCCTTGCCCTCGGCGATGCCGCGAACCGTCTCGTAGCAGAGGTCGGCGATCACGAACAGGCTGATCTGACGAAAGACGTCCGTCCAGCCATGCGGCAGCCTGGACGAGGTCGTGTTGAGGAGTCGGCGCACGAGCTAAACATTGTATTAACCACTCGGCGCCATTTGGTTTCAGGCCGCCCGACTCCGCTCGACCATCCCAAAACGCAGGCGGACAATATCCTCGGCGGGTGCCCGGGCCGCCCCAGACCAAGCACATGCAAAGCCCCGCCGAATCGGCCACCCCGACCACGCCACCGGCCAACGGCCGGCGGGCGGGCGGCGCCACTCGGGTCCGCCGCCGGCGCAGCGGCTGGTCTCCGCCGCGGGCAGCCCGCGTGCGCGCGATTCGCGACAAGCTCCGCGCCACCTACGGGCGGCCCGAGCACCAGCCGCACCGCCGGGCGATCGACGAGATCGTGCGCACGATCCTCTCCCAGCACACCAACGACCTCAACCGTGACCGCGCGTTCAATGGGCTGGTCGAGCGCTTCGGCGACTGGGCCTCGGTACGCGACGCACCGGTCTCAGCGGTCGAGGAGGCGATCCGCCCCGGAGGGCTCGCCAAGCAAAAGGCGCCGCGGATCCAGGCAGTGCTGGCGGCCCTCGGCGATCCTCCCGACGCCGACTGGCTCGAGCACGCCGGCCGCGAGCAGGCCTTGAGCTTCCTCACCTCCCTGCCCGGAGTCGGGCGCAAGACCGCCGCCTGCGTGCAGATCTTCAGCTGGGGACTGCCGGAGATCCCGGTGGACGTTCACGTATACCGGGTAGGCGGGCGCCTGGGGCTGTTTCGCCGGAATGCCTCCTTCGAGGAGGCCCACGACGAGATGCTGGCGATCACCGACCCCAGAGACGCCTACGAGTTGCATGTGAACCTGATCCGGCACGGGCGCCAGATCTGCCGCCCGAAGCCGCGCTGCGGCGAATGCGGGCTGCGTCGGGCGTGCCCGTGGTACCGCGAGCAGGGCCAAAGCGCCCGTTAACATCCGCGCCGCCGATGGGCAAGCGCACCTACATCACCTTCGGGGTCTTCGCCTTGGTCTTCGCGGTTCTGATACCCGCCTGGGCGATAAGCCGCGAGGGCGGCCAGGCCGCTTCCCCGGAGAATGTCCCCGCCGATCTGCAGCCGAGCAAGGAGCTGTTCGCGACCAACTGCGGCTCCTGTCACACACTGGCCAAGGCCGGCACCGACGGCATCGTGGGGCCCAATCTCGACAAGCTGCTCGGCTCGGCCAGCCCGGACGCCAACAAGCAGCGGGTGCTCAATGCGGTCAACAACGGCATCAACGGGCGCATGCCCAAGGGCATCCTCTCCGACAGCGGCCCCGGCAGCGAAGCCGAGCAGGTCGCCACCTTCGTCGCCCAGGTCGCCGGGCAGTAGCCACACAGCGCAGCGGTCTTGCGACCCAGCAGGTCCAAAGCCTCCGTCCGGCGCGCCGGGCGGGGGCTTTTGCCGTTCAGCCTTACTCCCGCGCGACGGTCTTGACGGGCAGCCGCAGATCTGCCATATTGAGACTCAGATTTCATACAGCAAGCCTAAGAAAGGATTCGATCAGTGGCAAAGACCATCGGCATAGACCTGGGCACCACCAACTCGTGCGTGGCCGTGATGGAGGGCTCCGAGCCGACGGTGCTCGAGAACGCGGAGGGCGGCCGCACCACGCCGTCGGTCGTCGCCTTCACCGACAAGGGGGAGCGCCTGGTCGGCACCGTCGCCAAGCGTCAGGCGGTGATGAACCCCGAGCGAACGATCTTCTCGATCAAGCGCTTCATGGGCCGCAAGGAGGCGGAGGTAAAAGAAGAGGAAACGATCGTCCCGTATAAGGTCGAAGCCGGCCCCAACGGCGACGTCCGCATCGATGTCGACGGAAAGCAATATTCGCCGCCGGAGATCTCGGCGATGATCCTGCAGAAGCTGAAAACCGACGCCGAGGCAAAGCTCGGCGAGCCGGTCGACTCGGCCGTGATCACGGTGCCGGCCTACTTCAACGACGACCAGCGCCAGGCCACCACCGACGCCGGCAAGGTAGCCGGCCTCGAGGTGAAGCGGATCATCAACGAGCCGACCGCGGCGGCGCTGGCCTACGGCCTCGACAAGGAGAGCGATCAGACGATCCTCGTCTTCGACCTCGGCGGTGGCACCTTCGACGTCTCAGTCCTGGAGATCGGCGACAGCGTCTTCGAGGTCAAGGCGACCGCCGGTGACAACCACCTCGGCGGCGACAACTGGGACGCCAAGATCGTCGATTGGCTGGTGGCCGAGTTCAAGAAGGACCAGGGTGTGGATCTGGCCCAGGACAAGAACAGCCTCCAACGCCTCTACGAGGCCGCCGAGAAGGCCAAGATCGAGCTCTCGACCGCCCAGGAGACGCAGATCAACCTGCCCTTCATCACCGCGGTGGACGGCCAGCCCAAGCACCTCGAAATGAAGCTGACTCGCTCCAAGCTGGGAGAGCTGACCTCCGACCTGCTCGAGCGCATTGTCGGGCCGGTCAAGCAGGCGCTGGCCGACGCCGGCGCCGAGGTCGACCACGTGATCCTGGTCGGCGGCATGACCCGCATGCCGGCGGTCCAGGAAAGGGTGAAGGAGCTGACCGGCAAAGACCCGCATCAGGGTGTCAACCCGGACGAGGTGGTGGCGATCGGCGCCGCGATCCAGGCCGGAGTCCTGTCCGGCGACGTCAAGGACGTGCTGCTGCTGGACGTCACCCCGCTGACCCTCGGGATCGAGACCAAGGGCGGCGTGATGACGAAGCTGATCGAGCGCAACACGACGATCCCCTCGAAGCGGTCGGAGATCTTCTCCACCGCCGAGGACAACCAGCCCTCGGTCGAGGTGCATGTGCTGCAGGGCGAGCGCGAGATGGCCTCCGGCAACAAGAGCCTGGGCAAGTTCCAGCTCACCGGGATCCCGCCGGCGGCACGGGGCACCCCGCAGATCGAGGTCACCTTCGACATCGATGCCAACGGCATCCTCAACGTGTCGGCCAAGGACCTCGGCACCGGCAAGGAGCAGCGGATCGAGATCAAGGGCGGCTCCGGGCTCGACGAGTCCGAGGTCGAGCAGATGATCAAGGACGCCGAGGCCCACGCCGACGAGGACCGCGCGCAGCGCGAGCTGGCCGAGGCCCGCAACGTCGGCGAGAACGCCGCCCATGCGGCCGAGCGTCAGCTCGCCGACCTCGGCGACCAGGTCGACGACTCGTCCAAGTCGCAGATCGAGTCGGCGATCAAGGAGGTCCGCGAGGCGGTTGAATCCGATGACCCCAACGCGATTCGGACCAAGACCGAGGCCCTGCAGGCCGCGACCCACCAGCTGTCGGATCAGCTCTATCAGCAGGCCTCGGCCGACGGCGCGTCTGCCGAGGGCTCCGACGACGGTGGCGGCGACACCACTGCGGATGACGAGGATGAAGTGGTCGACGCCGAGGTGGTCGAGGACGACAAGTCCTGATGGAAGCCGAAGAACGCGAGCCCGCTGACGCCGCCCCGGTGGGGGGCTCGGAGGAAGAGGCGAATGACGAGGAGGTCCTCGACGCGGAGGTGGTGGATGAGGCACCGGCGGCCGAGCAGGCCGCCGCCGTCGAGGCGGATCTCGACGAGCTCGGCGCCGCCCGCCAGGAGCGCGACGAGTATCTCGAGCTGGCCCAACGCACCAAGGCCGACTTCGAGAACTACCGGCGCCGCGCGGCCGGCGAGGTCGAGTCGGCCCGCGTGCGCGGTCGCGCCGAGCTCGCCGCGCGCCTGATTCCGGCGATCGACAACCTGGAACGGGCCCTCGCGGCCGCCGGGGGCGCCCAGGGCGACGAGCTCGCCAAGGGGGTGGCGATGGTGCATGCCGATCTCAACGAGAGCCTGAAGGGTGCCGGGGTCGAGATCTACGACCCGGCCGGTGAGCGCTTCGATCCCGCCTGGCACGAGGCCCTGGCGACGCGCGCGCAGGAGGGCACCGAACCCGGGGCGGTGATCGAGACCCTGGAGAAGGGCTACCGGCTCGACGGACAGGTGCTGCGCCCCGCCCGCGTGGTGGTCAGCGAGTAGCGACCTCTCATGGCCGACGACTTCTACGCGACACTCGGCGTCTCCCGCAAGGCCGACGCCGACGAGATCAAGAAGGCCTACCGCAAGCTCGCGCGGGAAAACCACCCCGACCGCAATCCCGACAACCCCGCGGCCGAGGAGCGCTTCAAGGAGATCCAGCAGGCCTACGACACGCTCTCCGATCCCGAGAAGCGCGAGCAGTACGACAAGGGCGGCATATTCGGCGGTGGTGCTGGCGGCGGGTTTCCCGGTGGCGGGGGCTTCGGCGGTGGCTTTCCCGGCGATTTCGGCGACATCCTCTCCAATCTGTTCGGACGCGGCGGCGGTGGGCCCGGCGCCCCGCGGACGCGCGCCTCCGTCCCGGCCCGCGGACGCGACCTCGAGACCGAGGTCAACCTCACCTTCGAGCAGGCCGTGCGGGGCGCCCAAGTCACCCTCGCGGTGCCGGTCACCGGCTCGTGTCCGACCTGCCACGGAGGCGGCGCCAAGCCCGGCACCAGCCCGCGAAGCTGCCCGCGCTGCAACGGGACCGGCATCGAGCCCCAGGCCCAAGGGATGTTCTCGATCAGCCAGCCCTGCCCGGAATGCGGTGGCCGGGGCGAGCTGATCGACGAACCCTGCCCGACCTGCCAGGGCGCGGGCCTCACGCGCCAGACCAAGCGCTACAAGGTCAACATCCCGGCCGGCGTCCACGACGGCAGCCGCATCCGCCTCGCCCGCAAGGGCGAGGCGGGCCAGAACGGTGGCCCATCCGGAGACCTCTACGTGACCACCAGGGTCGAGCCCTCCGCGGTCTTCAAACAGCGCAGCGACGGCAACCTCGAGGTCGAGGTGCCGATCACGATCGCCGAGGCCGCTCAAGGGGCGACGATCGAGGTGCCGACGCTGAACGCCACCAAGAAGATCAAGGTGCAGCCGGGAACGAAGTCGGGCACGCTGGCGCGGCTGCGCGGCGAGGGGCCCCCCCGCCCCAACAGCCGCGGCCGCAGCGACCTCCTCTATCGCCTGACAATCGACGTGCCCTCGAAACTGAACCCCGAGCAGCGCCGGGCCGTGGAGCAACTGGCCGAGTCGCTGAATGGGAGCGACCCACGTGCTGAGCTGCTGAAGGCGGCCGATCGGTCCGCGGGATCGGGCAAGGTAGGCGGGGAGTGAGTCCGACCCGACAGGGCGATGGCAAGGGTCCGAAGCGGCCTCGAAGGCAGCCGCTGGAGCAGACCCGCGGCGTGTTCATGATCTCGGTGGCGGCCGAGCTGGCCGAGATGCACCCGCAGACCCTGCGCATGTACGAGGCTCGGGGCCTGATTGAACCGCAGCGCTCCCCCAAGAACACCCGGCTCTACTCCCAGGCGGACGTGGAGCGCCTGAGGCGCATCCAAGAGATGACCACCGACATGGGACTCAACCTGGCCGGGGTCGAGACCGTGCTCGAACTGGAGGAGCGGATCGCACGGATGCACAGCAAGTTGGAGAAGATGCAGCAGCGCCTGCAGCGCTCGTTCGGGGGGGAGATGGTCCCCTACGGTGCCTATGAGCCGCCCGCGGTCTCAGGGCCCGAGCGGCGGACGAGCAGGAGGATCCCGATCAGCCGCCCGAAGCGTGGCCACCCGGCGGAGGATTGAGCAGCCGCGTGGCGATGCCCTCGATGGTCGAGTAGCCGGCGTCCTCCCTGGGGGCCTGGTCGGTGAGGACCGCGATCGCCACCCGGGTCCCGTCCCGGTAACGCAACAGCGCCGCCTGATGTGAGACCGCGCCGCTGGAGTTCTCACCGCCCCCGGGTCGCCAACCACCCTTGAACCAGACGCTCCAGCCGCGCCCGGCCCCGGCCGGGATTCCCCAGCGCTCGTAGGAGACCACCCCGGCGAACAGCTTGAGTCCGTAGCGGCGGTGCCGTCGGCCGAGATTGTCCTCGAGCCGGTAGAAGAAGCGCGCCATGTCGGCAGCGGTGATGTGAGCACCGCCCCAGAAGCCCGGCGTCGGCTCGAAGTCGCGCATCCCGGCCCGCCGGGCGACCTTGCACAGCCCCTGATCGCCGACCGCGGCGTAGATGGCGTCGGCGGCGTGGTTGTCGGAGAGCGTGATCATCGCCTTCAGCTCGCCGTTGGCTGCCCGGCTAAGTCGCTTGTGGGCGCGCAGGTACCCGGCCAGCAGCATCGCCTTGCTGAGGCTGGCCGAGGAGTATTGGATGCGCGCGGTGCGCCCGTGCAGGGCAGTCGAGTCGCGGTGGGGGCCGATCACCGCAAAGGAAACCGATCCGGCGCGGCCGCGGGCAAAGCGTTTGGCGTCACGAATCTGGGCCCGGGAGGGATAAGGCCGGCTGGGGGCCGAGGCAAGGACGGCCCCCGCGGTCGGCGCGTCGGCACCGCCAGCGGTCGCGGGAGCAGTCCCGCCGCCGTCGCCGAGCATGACCGTCGCGGCCACCGCGACGATGGCGAGGAAAGCGGCGATCATCAGCCTCGACCGGCCCACCGAGCGATCCTAGAGGCTGATCTGCGGAGTCCTGCCTCTGCAATGCGTCTTGCAGTGTGTTAAGGGCTCCTCACAAAACTGGCGCCGGCCGCCCTAGGCTGTACTCACTTGCACACCCAGGGGAACATTTATCGCCGCCGGCGCCTCGCCGGCGGGGTAGCGACGCTGCTGCTATTGGCCGGCCTTTGCGCTCTGGTCGCGGTCGGCGGCCGTGCCGGCGCCCAGCAGAGCGATGCCCAGGCACAGCTCTCCCAGATCGAACAAAAGCAAACGGCGGTCGCCTCCGACATTGACGGGCTCAACCGTCAGGTCGACCAGCTGATCGGGCAGATGTCGGACCTGAAGCAGAAGCAAGAGGAGCTGAGCGCGGACCTGATCAGGACGAAGGCGGAGCTGAGGGAGGCGCAGACAGAGCTCGCCGCCGGCGAGCTCCAGCTGACCGCCGCCCGCGACCAGCTCCAGCGGGCGCTCTCGGTGCTCCGCGAGCGCCTCGTGCAGATCTACAAGTCCGATCAGCCCGACATGCTCAGCATCTTGCTGCAGCAGACAAGCTGGTCGGACGTCGAGGCCTCCGGCGAATATCTCGACCGGATCCAGAACTCCGACCAGACCGTGGTAGATCGCGTCCACAGCCTGCGCGATGCCGTCAAGCACCAGGTCGAGCTGCTGACCGAGCAGCGCAACTCGGTCGCCGCCGCCAAGCGGTCGATCGTGACCCAACAGCGGGAGCTGGTTCAAACCAAGTCGTCACTGCTCGCGCAGCGCAGCCAGTTGGGCGAGGCGCGCCGAACGCGCGAAGCGGAGCTCGAGCGGCTCCGCTCGCAGGCCTCTTCGATCGAGGGGGCCCTGAACGGACCGCTCAGCGGCGGCGAGACGCTGCCATCCTCGCCCGGCCACGCTGGGCTCGTCAACGGCCTCGCGGTGCCGCCCAACAACGCGCCTCCGCAAATCGTCGACGTGATCAACGCGGCCAACTCGATCTCCGACACCCCCTATGTCTGGGGCGGCGGCCATGGCTCCTTCGAATCCTCCGGTTACGACTGCTCCGGCGCGGTCAGCTTCGCGCTGCACGG
>JBHEMJ010000153.1:0-5945 GCA_046262655.1 Solirubrobacterales bacterium
TCGATGAAGGCGATTGCGCGAAACCCATCGTACTTGGGCTCGTAGACCCAGCCGTCGCCCTCCGGGAGCTGTTTCCGCGATAGGGCGAGCTGGGGCTCGACGGGAGGCTTCAGCGGGAGCGCCACGACCCTAGGATCGCAAGCTTGACCCTTGCACCGGGATCCCGCGAGTCCGACGTCATCGTCATCGGCGCTGGCATCGTCGGCTTGGCCGTGGCCCGCGAGCTGCTGCGCCGCCACCCGGAGCTGGAGCTGGATGTGCTCGAGCGCGAATCGCGGATCGGCGCCCATCAGACCGGCCACTCCAGCGGTGTCATCCACGCCGGCATCTATTACGAGCCGGGGTCCCTGAAGGCGGAACTCTGCGTCGAGGGGGCGCGGCTGCTCTACGAGTACTGCGAGCAGCGCGGCATCGAGTCTGCGCGGACGGGCAAGCTGATTCTCGCCACCCGCTCGGAGGAAATCGGCCGCCTCGATCAGCTCGAGCGCCGGGGCCGGGCCAACGGCGTGCGGGGCTTGCGGCGACTCGAGGCGACCGAGATCGCCGAGATCGAGCCGTATGCCCGCGGCATCGCCGCGCTGCACTCCCCCGGCACGGGGATGGTCGACTTCGGCGCCGTGGCCGAAGCCTATGCGGAGGACATACGGGCGGCGGGGGGACGAATCCTCACCGGTTGCGGTGCGCGCGCCCTGATCCCGAGCGGTGACCGGATCGTGGTTACCCACGGGCAGGGTGAGACCCGCTCCGGCCTGGCCATCGGCTGTGCCGGGGCCTGGTCGGATCGCCTCGCGCTCGCCGCCGGCGCTCCCGCCGAGCCGCGCATCGTCCCCTTCCGCGGTGGCTATTTGAAGCTGCGTCCGGAGAAGGCTCATCTGGTGCGGGCCAGCATCTATCCCGTGCCTGACCCCGAGCTGCCCTTTCTCGGCCCCCATCTGACCCGCAACCTCGAGGGCGACGTCCTGCTCGGGCCGAGCGCCCTGATCGCCGGGGCCCGCGAGGCCTACAGGCTGACGAAGCTGAACGGCCGCGATCTTGCCTCGACACTCGGCTGGCCCGGCGCCTGGAGGCTCGCCTGGAGCCAGCGCCGTGCGGCGGCGATCGAGTTGCGCCGCGCGCTCAGCAAGCGAGCCTTCGCGGCCGACGCCGCTCGCCTGGTCCCCGGACTCCAGGCCGGGGATTTTCTTCCCGGACCTTCGGGGATCCGCGCCCAGGCTGTTGGCCGCGACGGCTCCTTGGTCGACGACTTCGTCGTCCACGAGACCCAGCGCGCCCTGCACGTACGCAATGCCCCCTCACCAGCGGCGACGTCATCGCTGGCCTTGGCGCGACTGATCGCCGACCGAGCCGATCGGCTGATGTAGGGTCGCGCCGATGGAGGCTGCCGCCACGATCGAGAGGGACGAGCCGGCCGGCGAGGGCATCTCCTCGTTCTCCAAATCCCTCTTCCTCGGCGAGATCCACGACGAGCTCGTATTTCCCTTCCCCCGGCCCGACCAGGCCGAACAGGAGAAGATTCGCGGGCTGATCGACTCGCTGCGCGAGTACTGCGCGGAGAGCTATGACCCGCGCAAGGTGGAAGAGCAGCGCTGGGTCGGCGACGACGTCATCCGCGAGCTCGGCGAGCGTGGCCTGCTCGGACTCTACGTGCCGGAGAAATACGGCGGCCAGGGCCTCTCCCAAACCGGCTACTCCCGCGTCTTCGAGGCGATCGGCCAGATCGACGGGACGCTGGCGATCGTGCTCGGGGTCCACCAGTCGATCGGCTTCAAGGGCATCCACATGTTCGGCACCGACGAGCAGAAGCAGCGCTTCCTCCCCGACCTGGCCTGCGGCCGCAAGCTGGCCGGTTTCGCGCTTACCGAGCCGAACGCCGGCTCCGACGCCTACAACATCGAGTCGCGTGCCGTTAAGCAGTCAGATGGTTCTTGGCTTCTCAATGGAGAAAAACGCTACATCGGCAATGGGTCCAAGGGTTCGGTGTTCACGGCCTTCGCCCGCGCCGAGGTCGACGGCTCCGATCGCCACATCGCGCTGATCCTGGAGCGGGACATGGAGGGCTTCGAGGTCGGCGAGCGCTTCGACACGATGGGCCTGCGCGGCAACGACCTGCGTCGCCTCTACTTCAAGGACGTGCGGGTACCGCCCGAGAACGTCCTCGGCGACCCCGGCCAGGGCTTCCACATCGCCATGCAGATCCTCAACAACGGGCGTATCGGACTCGGCACCGGATCGGTGGGAGCCGCCAAGCATCTGCTCGACCTCGTCATCCCCTACCTCAAGGAGCGCCGCCAATTCGGCCGGCCACTGGCCGATTTCGAGTTGGTCCAGGACAAGATCGGCTGGCTGGTCTCCTACCTGTTCGGCCTCGAGTCGATGTGTTACCTGACCTGCGGCCTGGTCGACTCCGGCGTCGAGGACTACTCGCTGGAGTCGGCGATGTGCAAGGTCTCCGGCACCGAGTTCCTCTGGTACGCCGCCAACCGGGTGCTCCAGCTCCGCGGAGGTGGCGGCTACATGCGCGACGAGCCCTACGAAAAGATCCTCCGCGACATCCGCATCTTTCCGATCTTCGAGGGAGCCAACGACGTGATGCGTGCCTTCATCGCCCTCGGCGGCCTGAAGCCACTGGGCGAGAAGCTCTCCGGCCTTGGCGACATCGGCCTCGGCGACCCGATTCGCTCGATCGGTGTGCTGATCGACTTCGCCGCCGAGCGCGCCAAGCGCGAGGTGCGCCCTCAGCGCGTCACCCGGGCCCACCCCGAGCTGGCCAAGCAAGCCGACTCGCTCTCCGAGCAGGTCAAGCGCCTGCGCGGGGAGTCCGAAACCCTTCTTCGCAAGCACAAGAAGGGCATCGTCGATGCAGAGTTCGCGCAGAAACGGATCGCCGACAACGCCTGCGACATCTACGCCCAGTTCGCGCTGATGTCGCGGGTCGGGCACCTGTTCTCCGAGCAGGGCATCGAGGCCTCCGGCCAGGAGCGCTTGATCTCCGACACCTTCTGCGCGCGGGCTGCGCACCGGGTCAATGCCCGCTTCGACCAACTGGAGCAGAACGACGACCAGCGCATCGAGTCGATCGCAAAGCTGGCCTACAAGCGCGGCGCCTACGGGTATGCGCTGTTCGAGGACTAGCGGGGGCTAGCCCGCCGGCGCGGCCCCGCCGAGGTCGATCGCGGTACCCGAGAGCCTGCCCGCGCGCTGGAAGGCAATCCGGGCGATGAATGCGGCGAGCAGGCCGGCGACACCCGCCATCACCAGCGCAACCCGCGGGTCGAAGGCCTCCGAGAGGTAGCCGGCGATCGGCGCCCCGATCGGGGTCGAACCGAGAAAGACGACCGAATAGAGGGCCATCACGCGGCCGCGCATCGAGGGTTCGGCGGCGAGTTGCAGGGCGGAGTTGACGCTGGCGCCGAAGATCACGCTCGCCGCCCCGAGGGGAACCAGCGCGATCGCCTCGTAGGTCAGGCTGGGGGCGGTGGCGGCGATCAGGGAGAGCACCCCGAAGCCGGCCGAGGCGCCGACAAGCAGCGCCGGGCTGACCTTGCCGCGCGAGCCGTTGATCAGGGCGCCGATCACCGCGCCGAGGCCCATGGCGCTGACCAACGCCGCGTAGGCGTAGGGCCCCCCGTCGAAGCTGAGCCGGGCCAGCAGCGGCAGCACGGCCTGAAAATTGAAACCGAGTGTGCCCACCAGCCCCATCAGAGCCAGCGGGATCGCCAGCTCCGGTGTGCGGCGCACGTAGCGCAGGGCAGCCCGCACCGCGCCGCGCTCGCGCGGGGCCACCTCGGCGGGGCGCAGGGCGCCGGTGTCGAGCGTCATCAGCACCCCGATCATGAACACGAAGCTGGCGGCGTTTGCCAAGAAGCATGGGTAGGTGCCGAGGGTGGCGATCAGAACTCCGGCCACCGCGGGGCCGACAATCCGCGCCGAGTGGACCAGGACGCTGTTGAGGCTGACCGCGTTGACCACGCGCTCGCTGCCGACCAGCTCGATGACAAAGGACTGCCGGGTCGGGTAGTCGACGGCGTTGACGGCGCCGCGGAGGAAGACCAGAGCGAAGACCATCCACAGCCGAACGGCCCCGCCGAGCGCCAACCCGAACAAGCTCAACGGCACGATCATGTGCAGGGCCTGGGTGAACAGCATCAGCCTTCGCTTGTCCACCCGGTCGGCGAGCAGCCCGCCCCAGGCGCCGAACAGCAACATCGGCACGAACTGAAGCGCGGTGGTCACCCCGACGGCTACACCACTGCCGGTCAGCGTCAGCACCAGCCAGATCTCGGCGACCATCTGCATCCAGTTGCCGGTCAGCGAAACCAGTTGCCCGGCGAAGTAGCGCCGGTAGTTGGGAATCCTGAGCGAGTCGAAGGAGCGGCCGAGCGCTGCCGTCAACCGGGACCCCCCCGACGCGAAGCGGCGGAGGTTCCGGTCATCTCACCCTCGAGCAGCTGCTCGAGAACCTCCACGGCGCGCTCCAGCGCCGCCTCCTCCTCCGGGTCGAGCTGGTGCAGGCGTTGGGCCAAATAAGCCGTTTTGCGCTCGCGCAGCCGGCGCAGCAGCGCGCGCCCGGCGGCGGTGACGCTGATCAGCGCGCAGCGGCGATCGCCGGGATCGGCGGTCCGCTCCGCCAGATCGGCCTCCACCAGCCGCCCGATCACCCGCGTGGCGGTCGGGCGCTTGACCTGCTCACGGTCGGCGAGCTCGCTGGGCGACAACGGACCGTGGCGCTCGAGGGTCGCCAAGGCCGCGAGTTGAGAGGGCGAGACGCCCTCCCCCGCCTCCTGGCGCAAACGCCGCGCGGTGCGGGTGATCACCAGGCGCAGGCGCGAGGCAAGCTCGAAATTGGATGTGGTGACGGCGCTCAAATGATTCGTTCCGCTAATTAGCTTAGCAAATGGCCTGGAGGCCGCGGGCGAGCACCTGGTGCCCCGACGGCTACTGCCGCTGCGCCTGTTTAGGGAGGAGGCGGCTCGGGCGGCAGATCCTCCCCCCTGTGCCGCCCGGCCCGGCGGCGGCGGATCGCACGGCGGATTCGGGTGGCCAGGAAAACCACCAGGGTGATGCCGATCGCCAGCAGCACCGCGACGACCGAGACCGCGATCAACGGGTGGGTGACCGCGAGGCTGGCAACGCCGCCGGCCACGAGATCCTCGACGCTGCTGACGATGATGTTGGTGAAGGGCTCCGGCGAGACGTTGATGCCCAGCCGAAGCCCGGCCTTGATCGCGTGACTGAGCAGCGCCGTCGAGCCCGCCCCGCCCACCGCGGCTAGCTGGCTGGCGGCGTGATCGGCATCGGCGAAGCTGACGCCGATCAGGCTGGCGATCACCGGTCGCACCACGGTGTGGCCGACATCCCAGGCGTCGTCGAGGTAGGGGATCTTGTCGACTACGAACTCGATCGCGAACATCACCGCCGCGCCGATCAGGATCGGCGTGGTGGTCAGCTCGTGCGGCACGTCCCCGACCCCTGCCCGCCCCAGCAGGCAGAGCATCAGCGTGGTGCCGTATGCGTTCAGCCCCGACGCGTAGCCGAGGCTGATCGTGGTCGCGGTGAGGTCCACGAGCCGGACGCTATCTGCGGCGCCCGGCCCGTGGACTCACGACACGGTCGCGGCTAACCGCCGACCGTGACCTCCTTCAGCAACCCCTCGGTGAAGTGGGGCTTGTCGGGCTCGTCACGGTCGCTGAGGAAGCAGACGAACGCGTAGCGTCCGGCCTTCAGGTTGAGCTTGACCACCTGATCCTCGCCGCCGTCAATCGCGCTTGTATCCACGCTGTTCTCAATATCAACCGTCTTCGGGAGGCCATGTGAGTTGGACTCGAATTCGGCCTTGACGTCGTCGATCGTCGCGTCGTCCTTGATCGGCGCCGCGACCAGGTGGTGCAGCGCCTGGTCACCTTCGGATACAAAGGTGAGCTCGTTGTCGCCGGCCTTGAGGCCGT
>JBHEMJ010000154.1:0-10986 GCA_046262655.1 Solirubrobacterales bacterium
CTCATGACGAGGTTCCCGCCAACTCGCCCTCGCCGATCACCTGGCCGGGCCCCAGGGCCGCCTCGCGGGCCACCTGGGCCCCGGGGGCGAGGATCGCGCCGCGCACGGCGGCGTCCTCGCCGACCAGGCAGCCGTCGCCGACGATCGAGCGCTCGACCGTGGCGCCGCCGGCAACGTCGCAGTCGCGGCCGAGCACGGCGCGCGGGCCGATCTGGGCACCCGCGCCTACCCGGGCACCGTCCCGGATGAGCGCCGGCGGGCTGATGCGGGAGTCGCCGGCGAGCTCTGCGCCCTGCTCAATGATCAGTCCTCCGGGCGCCGCACGGCGGCCGACCGCGGTCTCGACACGGCCTTCGAGAATGTCCCAGCTCGCCTGCAGGAAGCGCTCGGGGGTACCGATGTCGAGCCAATAGCCCCGTAGCGGCATGGCTCTGAGGCCGCGCCCGATCAGGGTGGGGAACACCTCGCGCTCGATCGAGACCTCGCGCCCGGGCGGGATCAGCTCGAGCGCGGCGTGCTCGATCACATAGATACCGGCGTTGATCTCGCCGCCCGCCGCAGCCGCAGCCGGGTCGGGCTTCTCGAGAAATTCGCTGACCATGCCCTGCTCGTCGCGTCGGACCGAACCGTAGCCGGTGGCGTCCTCGACCGGATAGAGGCCGAGCGTGGCGATCGCCGCAGTTTCCGCATGGAAGGCGAGCAGGGCCGAGAGGTCGAGGTCGGTGAGCACGTCGCCGTTGACGACCAGAAAGCGCTCGGCGAGTCTCTCCTCGGCGAAACGCACGGCACCGCCGGTGCCGCGTGGCTCGGGCTCGACCAGGTAGGTGATCCGCTGCCCGGCATCGCCATCGCCGATCGCCGATCGCAGGGCGTCGGGCTCAAACCCGCAGGCGAGCAGCACGTCGTCGACCCCGTGTTCGCGCAGCCAGTCGAGCATGTAGGAGAGGAACGGCTTGCCGGCCAGCGACAGAGCGGGCTTCGGCACCGTGTTGGTGAGTGGGCGCAGCCGCGTACCCTGACCCCCAACGAGAACGAGCGCCTGCATCAGGTGCTGGCCTTCGCCGCCGGGGGGCGGCCGACGCTCTCATAGGTGAAGCCCGCCGCGCGCATGCGGTCGGCGTCGAGCATGTTGCGCCCGTCGACCAGCAGAGGGCTCGTCATCGAGGGTGCCAAGGCCTCCCAATCGAGCTCGGCGAACTCGGGCCACTCGGTGACCAGCACGGCGGCGTCGGCGCCCTCCAAGGCGGCCGCGGCGGAGTCGCGCATCTCAACCCCCGGCAACAGCCCCGAAGCGACCGGGGCGGCGATCGGGTCGTAGGCGCGCACGGTCGCCCCCTCCCCCTGCAGGCGGGTCGCCAGCACCAGGCTCGAGGCCTCGCGCATGTCGTCTGTGTCTGGCTTGAAAGCGAGCCCGAGCAGAGCCACAGTCTTACCGGACAGATCGCCGAGATGTTTGCTCAGCTTGCCGACCACCCGGCGCTTCTGGAGCTCGTTGACTTCGATCACAGCGCTCAGCAACTGGAAGTGGTAGCCGCTGTTGCCGGCGAGCTGTTTGAGGGCGACCGTATCTTTCGGAAAACACGAACCGCCCCAGCCCAGCCCCGCGCTGAGAAACCGGGGACCGATGCGGGGATCCAGCCCCATCCCCCGCGCCACTTCGCCGACATCGGCGCCGAGCTCCTCACAGACATTGGCGATCTCGTTGATGAAGCTGATCTTGGTGGCGAGAAAGGCGTTGGAGGCGAGCTTGATCATCTCGGCGCTGGAGACGTCGGTGCGGACCACCGGGGCGCCGGTGGGCTGATAAACGGAGGCGACCTCGTCGGCGGCCCAGTCGTGGCCAGGGCCGGCGCCGATCACGACCCGGTCGGGCTCGAGGAAGTCCTTGACCGCAGAGCCCTCGCGAAGGAACTCAGGGCAGGCGACGTAGGCGACATCTCCGCCGATGCGCCGCCGAAGAGTCTCGCCGGTGCCGACCGGGACCGTACTCTTCATCACCACCACCCGGCCTTCGGCGACGCCGATCTCCTCGATCGCCCGTTGGACGCTGGTCAGGTCGGCGTCACCGGAACGGGTCGGCGGAGTCTCAACGCAGATGAAGATCAGCCGCGAGTCCCCCAGCAGCCGGTCGAGCTCGGTGGTGAAGGTGAGCCGCTCGGAGTTCCTGGCGATCAGCTCGGGCAGCCCCGGCTCGTGAATGGGCACCTCGCCGCGGTTGAGGCTCTCGATCTTCTCGGCGACGATGTCGCGGGCGACGACCGGATGGCCGAGCTCTGCGAAGCAGGCCGCCGTCACCAGACCCACCCAGCCGACTCCGGCAACGCCGATCGGCGTCTTCTCGCCAGAGATCATTCAGGCGGCGGGGGGAGCGAGCAGCTTGCAGCCACGGGCGATGGCGATCATCTGGTCGGCGGTCAATCCCTGAAGCAGCGAGTTCGAGACCCAGAAGACCGCCCCGTGGTAGTGCCAGGAGACCATCCGCAGCCGATCATTGTCGTAATACAGGTCGTAGGTGCGATCGCCGACTTCTTTGGTCTCGTGGGGTTCGTCGAGGATCGGCGCATCGGTCCAGCGCGTTCCCTGCAGCCCGTAATACTGATTGTCCACCGTTTTCAGCACGAACTTGTAGGAGAAGGTCTCGTCGGGGCTCAGCGAGTGGTCCTGGAGGTTGTAAGCGCGCGGGCGGGCTGCGTACTGGGAGCCGGCGATGACCGTGGTCGGGTAGTAGATCGGCATCGTGCGGTTGCGGCGGCGGATCCGGTAGGCGAGCTTCTTACCGAACGTACCGGCCTCGAGTCCCTGGGCATTTTGGTCGAGCTTCTTCGGTCCGGCGGTGCCGGCCTTCGCCGCCGCCTTCTGCTCGCTCTTCGAGACAGTCGGCGCGGGCGGGGCCTCGGGCGCCGGCGTCGTGCCCTCGGGGTTGGCGGTGCTGCTGCCCCGGGGTCCGGCCGTTCCCTGAATGCCGAGGAACTGGTTGACCGCGGTCTTGATCTGCTCCGGCGTGGTGGTCACCCGGTTACCGATGTTGCCCTCGAAGTGAATCTCCTTGACCGGCTCGTCGCGGGCGGCGACGAACTGCTTCAGGACCTCGAGCAAGGTGCCGGCGTCGTTGATGTCGGAGGTCGTGTAGTCGGTGAAGATCTTGATCAGTTCGTGACGGTCGCTGAACAGCTTCTCCGCCGGCACGCGGGCTCGTGCTTCGCGCAGGAAGTCCTGCTGGCGCGCCGAGCGCACCACGTCGTTGTCGCCATGGCGGTAGCGCACGTACTCGAGCGCCTTGAACCCGCAGAGCCGCTGGTAGCCGGGGCGCACGTCGATCTCCGAGTACTGGGCCGAAGGCGGCAGCCCCTGGTTGGAGTGGAAGTAGCGGCGGTCGACATCGACATAGACGCAGCCGATCGCCTGTACCGCCTTGGCAAAGCCGCGAAAGTTGACATTGACCAGGTGGTTGACCTCCAGGCCCGTCAGGTCCTTGACCGTCTGCAGCGTCAGCTGTGGCCCCCCGATCGAATAGGCAGCGTTGAACATGTCGACGCCGTGACCGGGGATGGTGACGATCAGGTCGCGGGGGATCGAGAAAAGGGCAATCGCGTTGCGGGCCGGGTCGAGGCGGAGCAGGATGGTCGTGTCAGAGCGCCCATTGAGGCCCGCCTCGATCTCCTCGGGGCGTTTGTCGGAGCCGATGATCATGATCGTCTGCGGCGCCCCGGGGTGGATCTGCGCCAGCTTGCCCTGGACCCCCTGTAGAGCCACGTTGTCTTCCAGCGCCCTGGCGAAGTCGGTGAGGTAGAGAATCAGGCTGGCCGCGGTGGCCGCCGCGATCGAGGCGATGACGATGAATGAGCCGGCCGCAAAGCGCGCCCACAGCGGGAAGCGCCTTCTCGGCCGGCCGAAGCCGGTCTGGCCGCCGCCCGCCGATCGGCCCCCCCCGCGGCCCGGGATCTTCGGCAGCCGCCCGGTGATTGCGGCGAGCACGCCGGTCGGCTGCTCCGCTTCCTCCTCATCCCCATCGGCATCGGCATCGAAATCCGCGTCTTCCTCGCCGGACTCCTGATCGTCGAGATCGTCTTCAGCGTCCTGCTCCGAATCCTCGTTTTCGACGTCGTCCTGGTCGCCGGCCTCGGGCGCAACCGCGCCGCCTGGAGCCGGGTGCTCCTCGGTCGGCGCCGCGATGATGTCGTCGAGCTCGGCGTCGAGGTCGTCGAGAAAGTCATCCTCGATCTGCAGATCCCGCGGGGGCTGGCTCTCAGACAGGGAGTCGGCCTTGGCCGACCGCTTGGCGGGCTTGGGCTTGGCGATCTTTGCCTTGGCGGCCTTGGGCTTGGGCTTGGCGGCCTTCCGCTTCGGCATGGCGGGTTTCGGCTTCGGCTTGGCGGCCTTCGGCTTGGCGGACTTCGGCTTCGGCTTGCGCTGGTCAGCCATTTGCGACGCTCCCTGCGGCGGCCTGCGGCAAAGAGCGAACGAAGTCCCCCAGAGTGCTCCGATAGGAGTCCAGGGAAGCCACTGAGACCCACTCCTCCGGGCCGTGGTGGCCCGCTCCGCTGGGTCCGAACTCGACCGCCGGGACACCGACCCGCAGGAAGGAGACCACGTCAGAGGCACCGTCGCGACCGACGCTCATCACGCGCTCGGGGTGGTGCGGCGCCGCCGCCTCACCCAGCGCCATCACGAAGGCAGAGTCGGGGGCGACCACCGCGGGCGGACGGCGAAAGGTCGATACGACCCTGGTGTCGGGCAGCTCGGAGACCTCTCGCAGGATCGCTTCGGGGTCCTGCTCGGGCAGGAAGCGAACGTCCACGTCTATGACACAGGTGTCGGGCACTTTGTTCAGCGCGTCGCCCCCCCAGATCCTGCCGAGGTTGATCGACGGCCGGTCAAAGAGGTCGGAGCTCTGCCGCGTAAAGGGTAGTGACTCGATACTGCGAAAAATGCCCAGCGCCTTCAGGACCGCGTTGTCTCCAAGCCACGGTGTAGCCCCGTGCGCGGCGATGCCCGCCACCTCCAGCCGCATCGCCAGGACCCCCTTCGCCTGGACGCCGATCTGCAGATCGGTGGGTTCGCCGGTGATCGCGAAATCGCCGAGAAAGCCCCCGTCCACGAGCCAGTCGCTGCCGCGGTCGTTCTCGTCCTCCGACTCCTCGTCGGAGACGATTCCCAGGCGTACCTTGACCTCCTCCTGCTCGCGCATGTCCCCGAGCACGAGCAGCATCACAGCCAGGGCGCCCTTCATGTCGTAGGCGCCGCGGCCGAACAGCCTGTCTCCCGTGCGGCGGGGCACGAACTGCTCCTGGTGCCCGGGTACGACGTCCAAATGGCCGTGTAGAACCAGGGTCGGGCCCTCCGCGGGGCCGACCTCGGCCATCGTTACCGGCAATCCGCGGGCCTCCCCCTCGGTGGTCGCGATCCCCCGCGAGGAGAGCCAGCCGCGCACGAAGCCGGCGGCGTCGCGCAGCCCTTCGGCCCGCGATGTGTCATAGGCGATCAACCGCCGTGCGAGCTCTACGGCCTCCCGCGTGTCTGCGGTGTCGCCCTTCAAGCCTGCTCGGCAACGGAGAGAAACGCCTCGTAGCGGTCCTTCTCCAGGGCGGCGGTCTTCTCGGCGGCGCTGCCCTCCTCCGCTTCGGAGAGACGCTTCTCGGCGCTTGAAATCTGCTCCTTGAGATCCGCCGAATCGAGGTCGCCGGGCTCGACCGCTTCGCCAACGAGGACCAGTGCATGGTTGCCGAAGACCTCGAGCCAGCCCTCGGCCTGCGCGAAGCGCTTCACGTCGCCGTCGGAGACATGCAGGCGCAGCTCGGTGGGTCGCAGGCGCGCGACCAGCGGCGCGTGGTTGGCCCGGATGCCGATCTCACCGACCGCGGTGCGCGTCGAGACCTGTTCGACTTCCCCATCGAAGACCTCGCCCTCCGGAGTGAGGACCTTGACGTTGAAGGCGTGTTCGTCGGCCATACGTGCCTAGGCGGTGGCCTCCGCCTTCATGTCCTTGGAACCTTCGACGACCTGGTCGATGCCCCCCTGCATGTAGAAGGCGCGCTCGGGAATCTCGTCGTGGTCGCCGTTGACGATCTCCGCGAAACCGCGCACGGTCTCGTCGACCGGCACGTACTCGCCGTCGCGTCCGGTGAACTGCTGGGCGACGAAGAACGGCTGGGAGAGAAAGCGCTGAATCTTGCGCGCGCGGTTGACGGTCACCTTGTCCTCGTCGGCGAGCTCGTCGATTCCGAGGATCGCGATGATCTCCTGTAACTCCTTGTAGCGCTGCAGGGTCTCCTGGACCTGGGTCGCGACCCGGTAGTGCTCCTCGCCGAGGATGTCGGGCTTGAGGATCGTCGAGCTCGAATCGAGCGGATCGACGGCGGGGTAGATGCCCTGCTCGACCAGGGCTCGCGAAAGCACAGTGGTGGCGTTCAGGTGGGCGAACACCGAGGCCGGGGCCGGGTCGGTGAGGTCGTCGGCGGGGACGTAGACCGCCTGGACGGAGGTGACGCTTCCTTGGCTGGTCGAGGTGATTCGTTCTTGCAGCTCACCCATCTCGGTTTCCAGGGTTGGCTGGTAGCCGACCGCCGAAGGCATGCGGCCGAGCAGCGCCGAGACCTCGGAGCCCGCCTGCACGAAGCGGAAGATGTTGTCGATGAACAGCAGCACGTCCTGACCGCCTTCCTCACGGAAGTACTCGGCCATGGTCAGTCCCGAGAGGGCAACCCGCAGGCGCGCCCCAGGGGGCTCGTTCATCTGGCCGAAGACCATCATCGTCTTGTCGATGACTCCCGACTCGGTCATTTCCAGGAACAGGTCGTTGCCCTCTCGGGTCCGCTCGCCGACGCCGCAGAAGGCCGAGAGGCCGCCGTGCTCGGTGGCGATATTGTTGATCAGCTCCTGAATCAGCACCGTCTTGCCGACGCCGGCGCCGCCGAACAGGCCGACCTTGCCGCCCTTGGCGTAAGGAGCAAGCAGATCGACCACCTTGATGCCGGTCTCGAGGATCTCCTGGGAGGGAGTCAGCTCCTCGGCCCCCGGCGCCGAGCGGTGGATCGGCCAGCGCTCGTCGCCCTCCACCGGCGGCCCGTCGTCAATCGGATCGCCGAGCAGGTTGAAGATCCGCCCCAGCGTTTCCTTGCCGACCGGGACCGTGATCGGGCCGCCGGTGTCGGCGATCTCGTCCCCACGGCGCAGGCCGTCGGTGGCGTCCATCGCCACGGCGCGCACCCGGTCATCGCCGAGGTGCTGCTGCACCTCGCAGGTCAGCTCCATGCCGCTGCGACCGTCGCCCTCGGGGATCTTGATCTCGAGCGCCGAGTAGATCTCGGGCAGCTCTTCGGCGAAGACGGCGTCGATGACGACCCCCGTCACCTGCTCGATCCTGCCTGTGTTTCCGTTGTCAGCCATTTCGCTCCTTGATCGTTCTCAGTTCGGGGTCATCCGAGCGCCTCGGCCCCGCCGACCACTTCCAGGATCTCCTGGGTGATCTCGGCTTGGCGCACGCGGTTCATCTCTAGGGTCAAGTCGGTGATCAGGTCATCGGCGTTCTCGGAAGCGCTGCGCATCGCGGTCATCCTCGAGCCGTGCTCGGAGGCGGTCGACTCGAGCAGGGACCGGTAGACCGAGAGGTTCGCGTACTCGGGGATCAGCTCCGCCAGCAGGTCCTCGGGTTCCGGCTCGTACTCCCAGCTCGAGCGACGGTGGGCCTTCTCGATCTCGGACTCTTCTTCCTCATCGTCGGCCTCCTCCGCGCCTTCGCCGAGAACCTCTGCCTGCTGGATCGGCAGCAGGGTCTGGCGCCAGACGTACTGCTGCAGCGGCGAGACATAGCGGTTGAAGATCAGCTCGACGCGGTCGAGCTCGCCGTCGGCGTACTCGGTGGTCAGAGCCGAGGCGATGTCGCGCGCGTCGGCGAAAGCGGGGCGATCGGTGAACCCGATGTAGTCATGGCTGACGTTCTCACCGCGAAAGCGCATCGAGGAGGCGCCCCGGCGCCCGACCACGGAGTAGACGACCTCGGGTCCTTCGCCGGCGAGCTCGCGCTTGCGCTCGACCCCGGCCCTGATGATCTGTGAGTTGAAGGACCCCGCCAGCCCGCGATCGCCGGTGACCAGGAGGATCCCGACCTTCTTGGGATTCTCACGGGCCTCGAGCAGCGACAGGCTGCTGGTCTTGCCCGCCGCTTCGGCGACCTGGCGGGTCATCTTCCGTAGCTGCTCGGAATAGGGCCGCAGTGCCTCGATCCGCTGCTCCGCCCGGCGCAGCCGCGCCGCCGCAACCATCTCCATCGCCCGCGTAATCTTGTGCACGTTCTTGATGCTGGCGATACGACTTTGTACTTCCTTGCGAGTGGCCATGGCTCAAAGAGGCTGGGTGGGGCAGTAGAGGCACCGCATTACGCAGGCGTCGCCTCCTTGTTCTCCTCGTCCTTGTTCTCCTCGCCCTTGTCCTCCTCGCCCTTCCCTTCCCCGCCCTCACCGGACTTCTCCCGGTCGGATCCGTTCGAATCCGAGTCTGAGTCATCGGATTCCGTGCGGCCCGGCTTCGCCCGCTCCTCCTCGGAGCGGACGCGGTCGGACTCGCCCTTCTCGAGCGCCTCTCCCTCCTCGTCGAAGTCGGGGCCGAAGTCGTCGACGAATTCCTTGATCGCGTCCGCGAGCGTCTTCTCGTCTTCATCGGAGAGCTCGCCCGACTCGCCGATTCGGTCCACCAGCTCCTTGTTCTCGGAATGAAGGCGTTCGGTCAGCCCCCGCAGGAACTCGCCGACCTTGTCGGTCTTGATGCGGTCTAGGATGCCGGCCGTGCCCGCGTAGATGTGGGCGACCTGATCGGCCACGCCCAGCGGCTGGCGCTCGTTCTGGTTCAGTGCGGCGACCATGCGCTCACCGCGGGCGAGGGACTTCTGCGTGTCGGGATCGAGCTCGGACCCAAACTGGGCGAAGGCCTCGAGCTCCCGGTACTGGGAGAGATCGAGGCGCAGCTGCTTGGCGATCTTCGACATCGCCTTGTACTGGGCGTCACCGCCTACCCGCGAGACCGAGGTGCCGACGTTGATCGCCGGGCGCACGCCGGAGTAGAAGAGGTCGGATTCGAGGAAGATTTGCCCATCGGTGATCGAGATGACATTGGTCGGGATGTAAGCCGAGATGTCGTTGGCCTGCGTTTCGATGATCGGCAGTGCGGTCAGCGAACCGGCGCCCTCGGACTCGTGCAGCTTGCAGCCGCGCTCCAGCAGCCGCGAGTGCAGGTAGAAGACGTCGCCGGGATAGGCCTCGCGGCCCGGGGGTCGGCGTAGCAGCAACGACATCTGACGGTATGCAAAGGCGTGCTTGGTGAGGTCGTCGTAGATCGCCAGCGAGTGGCCACCCTGGTAGGTGAAGTACTCGGCCATCGCGGCCCCCGCGTAGGGGGCGATGAACTTGATCGGCGCGGCCTCGTCGGCGGGAGCGGCGACGATGATCGTGTTCTCCATGGCGCCGTTCTCCTCCAGCGTCTCCATCAGCTGGACCACCGTCGACATCCGCTGGCCGATCGCTACGTAGACGCAGATCAGATCGGAGCCCTTGTTGTTGATGATCGTGTCGATCGCCACCGCCGTCTTCCCGGTCTGGCGATCGCCGATGATCAGCTCACGCTGGCCGCGGCCGATCGGCACCATCGAGTCGATCGCCTTCAGCCCGGTCATCATCGGCTCGGAGACCGGCTGGCGCTTGACCACCCCGGGAGCCTTGAACTCCGCGGGCCGGGTCTCGCTCGTATTGATGTCACCCTTGTCGTCGAGCGGGCGGCCGAGCGGGTCGACCAGCCGGCCGAGCAGCTCCTTGCCGACCGGGATCTCGAGCAGCTGGCCGGTGCGCTTGACCGTGTCGCCCTCGACGATCTTGTCCCACTGGCCGAACAGCACGGCGCCCACGTTGTCCTGCTCGAGGTTCAACGCCAGCCCGGTCACGTCGTGGGGCAGGTCGAGCATCTCCAGTGACATGCAGTTGTCGAGGCCATGGATGCGAGCGATTCCGTCGGCGACAGAGACGATCGTGCCGACCTCGGCGAGGTCGGCAGCTCCCGTGTCCATGCCTTCGATGCGGTCGCGAAGGGTCTTCGTGATCTCGTCGGGCCTGATCTCCATGACTGTCTGGGTACTCCCTTTCTTAGGCCGCGGTCGCGACGCTCTTTCGAAGTTTTTCGAGTTGGTTTCGCACGCTGGCGTCTAGGACCATGTTGCCGACCCGTACCACCAGCCCGCCGAGGATCGCGTCGTCGACGTTGCTGGTCAGCTCGACCTTTCGGCCGGTCTGCTTCTCGATCTCAGCGCCAATCCGTGAGGCGACTCCCTGGTCGAGCTCGACGGCGCTGGTCACCGTCACTTCCAGTTCCTTGTTTTCCTCGGCGACGAGGTGATCGAAGCGCTTGCGGATCCGCAGCAGGGCCGGCATCCGGTGCTTTTCGAGCAGCAGCTCGAGAAAGTTGGTGATCTCAGGCTCGGCGCCGGAGATCGCCTTCTCCAGCCCCTCCTGCTTTTCGGCGGTCGAAAAATAGGGGCTGTAGAAGAAGACCTGTAGGTCGTGATTGTCGTCCAGGGCGTCGGCGAACTGACCGACCTGCTCTTGGACGACATCGAGGTTTCCCTTTTCCTTGGCGGCCTCGAACAGCGCCTCGGCGTATACACGGGCGATGCCTTCCATCAGTCGGCAGTCCTTCCCCGGCGCTCAGGTTGACGGCTTCGCCATCTACCCGCATGTCCTCGGGCTGCGCCCTGCGGGCATGCAGGGTAGCGACGCACTTCGAGGGGATGCTGAGAACTCGCAGGGCGATTTCGGGCGACGCTAGTTGTCACGCGATTCTCCGCTTGACAGGGCCGAGAAGTCGACCTCGGCGAGGGCCTCTTCGACGAGGCGCTTGTGGTCGGAGTCGTCGAGTGACTTGCGGGTCACCTTCTCGGTCGCGAGCACGGTGAGGTTGGCGACCTCCTTGCGGATCTGCTCCAGCGAGCGGCGCGTCTCCGCCTCG
>JBHEMJ010000155.1:0-11639 GCA_046262655.1 Solirubrobacterales bacterium
ATCGTGCCCACCCGCGATCGCCCGCAGCGCTTGCGCCGCTGCCTGGAGGCGATCGCCGGGCTCGACTATCCGCGGGGACGACTCGAGGTGCTGGTCGTCGACGACGCCGGCGCCGAGTCGCTCGAGGAGGTCGTCAAGCCGCTGCTCGACCGGCTCGACCTGCATCTGCTGACCGGGGCAGGGCGCGGCCCCGCCGCTGCTCGCAACGCCGGCATCGCCGCCGCCGCGGGTGAGCTGCTCGCTTTCACCGACGACGACTGCGAGCCCGAGCATGGCTGGCTGGCGACGCTGGTTCGCGCCGCCGCCGGCCGCGAGCGGTTGGCGGGCGGGCGCACCGTCAACGCCCTAAAGGCCAACCGCTTCGCGGCCGCCAGCCAAGCGATCACCGACTCGGTCTACGCGCACTACAACGCAATGCCCGAGCGGGCAGGGTTCCTCACCGCCAATAACCTGGCCGGTCCCGCCACCGCCTTTCAGCGTCTCGGCGGCTTCGACGAGCGCTTCTCGCTCGCTGCCGGCGAGGATCGCGACCTCTGCAGCCGCTGGCTCGAGCAGGGGGGCGAGCTGGTCTACGAACCGACTGCGGTCGTTCGGCATGCCCACGAGCTCCACACGCTCGACTTCTGGTGCCAGCACTACGGCTACGGGCGCGGCACCTATCTGCAGCGACGGCTGCGGGCGGAGCGCGGCGCCGGCTTCGAGCTGGCGCCGGCGGCCACCTCGGGAATCCTTTCCGCGGCCGCCCGCAAAGCGCTCGCCGAGCACAAGCCCTCGCGGCTGGCGCTACTCGGTGTCTGGCAGCTCGCCAACGCCGCCGGCTTCGCCCGCCAGGCCCTGACCCGCAAAAGCTGAAAGCAGCCGCTCGGCCTGACGCCCGCTCTCGAAACGCTCGGCGACGGTGGCGCGCCCGGCCCTGCCGAGCCGGCTTCGCAGCTGCGGGTCGGAGCCCAGCCGACGGAGCGCGTCGGCCAGCGCCCGCGGGTCGCCGGGCTCGACCAGCAGCCCGTTTTCGCCGTCGGCCACCAGTTCGGGTATCGCGTCGATGCTCGTGCTCAGCACCGGCAGCCCGCAAGACATCGCCTCCATCAGCACCACCGGCAGCCCCTCAGCGAGGCTGGGAAGACAGAACACATCGCAAGCACGGTAGAGCCGCAGCGCCTCGTCTTGGCCCACGACGCCGGTGAATCGAACCCGCGCGGTGATTCCGAGGGCCTCGGTGAGCTGCTCGAGCGAGGCCCGGGTCGGCCCCTCGCCAGCGATCGTCAGCTCGATCTGGGTGCCCTCTCCGGCCAGTTGCGCGACTGCCTCGATCAATACCCCCTGGGCCTTGCGCTCGACTAGACGCCCGAGGCAGAGCACGCGAAGCGGCGCCTGCGGGGCCTGCGCCACCCGCTGATCGGGGGGCCTGAAGCGCCCGACGTCGACACCGAGGCGCACCGCCAGCAGCTTCTTCTCAGCCTCGCCGGGATCGAGCAGCTCCGCCGCGCGCCGGCGGGTGTGCTCGCTGGTGGCGATCACCAACCGCGCGCTGGCCAACTTCTCGGGAAGGCGGTTATCAGCCGCCTCGGCAAACTCGTCGGGCCCGTGTACGGCGATGCTCCAGCTCCAATCCGGCTCGAAGTGGGTCGCCAGCAGCGCCGAATCGGTGGCTGTGTCGGCGAACTGCGCGTGCAGGTGGCAGACGCCGAGCCGCCGGCAGCGGCGCACGACGATCATCGACTCGGCGAAGTAGAAGAGCTGCCACAGGCGGCGTCGCGCCCCACCCCGGCCGAGTCGCAAGGCGTAAGCGAGGGTGGCGAAGTAGCGGCGGGGACTGCGGGCGAGTGCCGGCAGGTGGGAACCGAGCAGCTTCAGTGGCCCGGCGGGCAACACGCGGTAGGTGCTGCGCGCTGCTTCGCGGTCCTCGGCCGTGCGCAGCTCCTCGGGGCGTGGGGAGCGGATGGTGATCGTCTCCAGGGCGGCCCCGCGAGCGCGCAGCGCCTCGACCTGGCGCAGCAGGAAGGCATGCGAGGCTGCCGGATAGCGCCCGACCAGATAGGCGATCGGGGGAGGGCCGGCGCGGCGCGGGGGCGAGCCCATCCTCCCTAGCTGCAGAACTTCTCGAGGACTGCGGCCGCGGCCCGCGGCCCCGCCTCACCGTCCCACAGAGGAATCTCGGGCGCCAGCTCGGATACGGGGCGCTCCAGCTCCTCGCCGCAAGCGCGCCGCAGCGCCTCGGGGTCGGCTCCGACAAGCGTGTTGGTGCCGAGCTCGATCGTGACCGGGCGCTCGGTCGAGTCGCGATAGGTGAGACAGGGCACTCCGAGCACCGAGGTCTCCTCCTGGACGCCGCCGGAGTCGGTGATGACCAGGCGCGTCTCGGCCTCCAGCGCGATGAAGTCCGCATAGTCCATCGGCTCCAGCACTCGCAACCCCGGCCAGCGCCGAAGCCCGGCGGCTCGCAGGCGCGAGGTGGTGCGGGGGTGGGCGGGGAACACCACGGGCAGCCGCTCGGCGAGCTCTCCCAGCACCTCCATCACCGCCGCCAGGCGGCGTGGGTCATCGACCAGGCTGGGGCGGTGCAATGTGATCAGGACGAACTCGCGCCGCTCGACCTCCTGTGCCGCGAGCACCGCGTCGCGATCCACCCCGCCGAGGATGCGGAGCAGGCTGTCGATCATCGTGTTGCCGACCAGCTTCACCGCCTCTGCGGGCGCGCCCTCGGCGCGCAGGTTCTCGGCCGCGTCGGCGCTGGTGCAGAGCAGCAGGTCGGAGACACGGTCGGTGACCACACGGTTGACCTCCTCCGGCATCGTCCAATCGCGTGACCGCAGGCCGGATTCAACGTGCACGACCGGAACTTGAAGCTTGACCGCTGCCAGCGCCGCCGCCATGGTCGAATTGACATCACCGGCGGCGATCAGCCCATCGAAGGCTCCATCCTGGAGCTCCCGTTCGACCCCGATCATCACCCCCGCGACCTGCTCGGCGTGGGTGCCCGAGCCGACGCCGAGATTGGCGTCGGGTCGGCGCATGCCGAGCCGCTCTATCAGTCCGTCGGAAAGCGCGCGGTCGTAGTGCTGGCCGGTGTGAAGCAAGCGAACAGACGGCGTCCCGGCCCCCTCGAAGGCCTCGAGCAGCGGCGCCATCTTGACCAGATTGGGCCGCGCCCCGACCACGGCTAGGAGCTCGCTCATCGGCGGCAGGCTAGCCGCTAGTAGGCGCCGCGGCGGCGCAGCACGGCGGGGATCGTGCGCAGGATGATCGCCAGATCGAGAAACGGCGACCAGCGTTCGATGTAGAGGAAGTCAAGCCGGACCAGATCGTCAAAGCCGGCATCAGAGCGCCCCGAGACCTGCCAGAGCCCGGTCATGCCGGGCATCACCAGGTAGCGGCGATGGTGCCACCCCTCGAGCCGCTCGTAGTCACGAACCGGCAGCGGGCGGGGGCCGACCAGGCTCATCTCACCGCGCAACACGTTGATCAGCTGGGGCAACTCGTCGACTGAGAATCGGCGCAGGATGCGTCCCAGCGGCGTCACCCGGGGGTCGTCACGGAGCTTGAAGATGGCGCCGGTCTGCTCGTTTAGCGACTCGAGCCCCTGCTGGGCGGCTTCGGCATCCTCGTACATGGTGCGGAACTTGAGGCAGTTGAAGGGGCGCTCGCCCATCCCCGGGCGTACCCCGCGGTGCAGGACCGGGCCACGGCTGGTCAGCTTGACCAGCAGCGCCGTAACAATCAGCACCGGGGACAGCAGCGTGATCAGCAGGAGGGCGCCGACGAGGTCCAAACCCCGCTTCAACAGGTAGTTGAGGCCCTCGAAGACCGGCGGGCGCATCTCGAACAGCGGCACGCCCTCCCCGGGAACGAACTCGGCCCGCTGGACCAGCAGCTCCATCGTCGAAGGAGCGATCTTCACCGTCACCCCGTGCTGGTGGCAGTAGTCGATCAGTTCGACCGCGTGCTCCTGGGGAAAGTCGGGGTCGGCGATGATCACCTCGTCCACTCCATGCTCGTCGATGCGCCGGGGCAGATCGTCCAGGGTCCCGAGGCGGGGCAGCCCATTTTCGGCACGCGGCTCGGGCGAGACGAAGCCGACCGGGTCATATGCCGTGCGCGGGCTGGCCGCCAGCGCCTGGGCCACGCCCTCGATCTGGTCGCCGGTGCCGACCAGGACCGTGCGGCGGTGATAGCCGACCGAGCGCAGCGCGTTGAAGCTGAGCGACTCGAAGGCGGTCCGCAAGCCGCCGATGTAGAGCACGGCGAAGATCAGCGAGCCGTAGAAGATGTAGTAGCTGGAGAAGTCGCCGCCGGAGACCAGGCCGAGGATGAGCGCGATCACCGTCGCCTGGAAAAGGGCACCGATGATCTGGGTGAAGCCTGGCCGTGACTCGCGGCGGCCATAGAGACCGCGGCCGGCGAACAGCAAGACGGTCACCGTGCAGGCGAGGGGGGCGAAGTCCGTCGTCGCCTGGGCGACGGCGGTAAGCCCCAACTCCCCGCGAATCAGCGCCTTGACGGCCAGGGCGGTGAAGATCGCCGCGTAGACGCCGCCGATGTCAATCGCCAGCAGGCCCAGCAGCCTGCCGGCCCGGCGATAGACGTCGCGGTTTAGCAGCGCGCCGAGCAGATAGCGCCGCGGGGCGCGGATATCGCGTTGCTCGGGCGGTCGACGAGCATCGCCGGCAGCCCGCGGCCGAGGCGCCAGCGAATGCTTGGGCGGCGCGTCTTTCGCCGCTTTGGCTGTCAGTTGGACCTTGGCCAATTCTGTGTGCCCCCCGTGCCACCGGAGCACTGTCACTCGCTCCAACGTATCGAGTCTCTCCGACCGTTGCGCCGTGAATTGGATTACAGACCCTGCCGCAGGCAGGGGATACGCTCGGCGGGGCCCACCGCGATCAGCGACTTGGTGAATCCAGCGAAGCGCTCGCGCACGATCACCGCGCCGGGAAAGAGTTCGCGCAACTGCCCCGCGTCGAGCAGGCGGATGTCGGCGAATGGGTCCTCGGAGACCCCCATGCCCCACAGTCGCCGCCGCGCTGAGAGCGGCAGGAACTGGAAGCCGGGCAGCAGCACGTGCGGCTCGACCGGAAACCAGCGGTTGGGGGTCTGGACGAGGTAGCGGCCGGCGACGCGGCGGATCTCTTGCGCGAAGCGGGGGCGGTCAGCCGGATCGAGGTGCTCGACCACGGAGTTCGAGTAGGCGATCTCAAAGCTGTCGTCGGCGAACGGCAACGCCCGCGCGTCGGCCTCGACGAAGCGGCGCGGACCCGACTCGTAACCCGGCCGGCCGATGGAGTCGACGCCGGTGATCGCCGCCTCGGGCTCGAGCGCCGCCAGCCCGGTGCCTGCCGGTCCACAGCCGATGTCGAGAATCCGCTCCCCGGGCCGCGGGTCGATCATGCGCTCGAAGACCGTGTGGCGCCGGCGACGGGCCCGGGCCGCCAACGGATCGGCGAGCCGGGTCAGCAGCCCACGACGGGCCTCGGAGTAGACCCCCTTGTCACTCGCTGGGCTCACGGGGCCGAGTCTGCCAGGGCCGTAGGGTTGGAGGGCAACCGAGCGAGTGGAGGAGGGCGCAATGGCGAAGGTTCGAGGTGTGGCCCTGGTCACCGGGGCCTCGACGGGGATCGGGCGGGCGACGGCATTGGCGCTCTCCGGGCGCGGCTTCGAAGTGTTCGCCGGTGTCCGCAAGGAGGCCGACGGCGAGGCGGTCGAGGATGCGGCCGCCGGCGATCTGACTTCGCTGATCATCGACGTCACCAAACCGGCTTCGATCGCCCGCGCCGAGGCGACGGTTTCGCGCATGGCCGGCGCCAGGGGACTGGCGGCGCTCGTCAACAATGCCGGCATCGCCGTCGCCGGTCCGCTGGAGTTGCTCCCGCTGGATGACTTCCGCCACTCGCTCGAGGTCAATCTGACCGGCCATCTGGCGGTGACCCAGGCGATGCTGCCGCTGCTGCGCGAGGCACGCGGGCGAATCGTCAACATCACCTCGATCGGCGGCCGTATCGCCTATCCATTCGCCGGTCCCTATCACGCGTCGAAGTGGGGGCTGGAGGCGGTTTCCGACTCGCTGCGTGGCGAGCTGCAGCCCTGGGGAATCGACGTAATCGTGATCGAGCCCGGCTCGATCGCCACCGACATCTGGACTCGCGGACTCGACCAGGCGGCCGAGACACGCAAAAAACTCGGCGCCGAGGGCAAGCGGCTTTACGGCCCGGCCCTCGACGCACTGGAGCAGACGATGCGCGACGCCGACGAGGCCGGGATTCCCGCCGAGAGGGTCGCCAAGACGATCGCCAAGGCGCTGACCGCGACCCGGCCCAAGACTCGCTACCTGATCGGCCGCGACGCCAGAGGCGCCCTGACCGCCAAGCGGCTGCTCTCGGACCGCCGCTTCGACAAGCTCGTCACCCGCCTGACGAAGATCCCCGGGCGGGACAGCGCAGTCAAAGACTGAAGCTGAGAGGCGGCGCCTACGCTCTAGGCAGGCGAGCCCACCAGTCGCTCGATCCCCGCCTCGGCGATCGTCCGCCGCAGGCCCTCGGCCAGATCGACCTCCGGCTCCCAGCCCAACAGCTGGCGGGCGCGGGTTATGTCGGGCTGGCGGACCTGAGGATCGTCGACGGGCAGCGCCTCGAAGATGATCTCCGAGCGCGAGTCGGCGGCCGCGATCACGGCCTCGGCGAGCTGGAGCAGGGTCATCTCCACCGGATTGCCGATATTGACCGGCTCGTGCACATCTGACTCCATCAGCGCCACCAAGCCGCGGATCTGATCGTCGACGTAACAGAAGCTGCGCGTCTGGCTGCCATCGCCGAACACGGTCAGCGGTTTGTCCTGGAGGGCCTGGCGCAGGAAGGTGGGGATGGCACGACCGTCGTGGGGGCGCATCCTCGCTCCGTAGGAGTTGAACGTACGCGAGATGCACGTATCGAGGCCCTGCTGGCGGTGGTAGGCCATGGTCAGCGCCTCGGCATAGCGCTTGGCCTCGTCGTAGACGCCGCGCGGGCCGATCGGGTTGACGTGGCCCCAGTACTCCTCGGGCTGGGGGTGGACCTGCGGGTCGCCGTAGACCTCGGAGGTGGAGGCGAGCAGGAAGCGCGCCCGCTTGAACTTGGCGACGCCCAGCATATGGTGGGTTCCGTAGGAGCCGACTTTGAGTGTATGCAGGGGCAGGCGCAAGTAATCGATCGGGCTGGCCGGAGAGGCGAGGTGGTAGACGAAGTCGACCTGGCCCTCAATCTGGACCTCCTTGGTGATGTCCTGGTTGCGGAACTCGAAGCCTTGGTCGCGGATGTGCTCGATGTTCTGCAGCGAGCCGGTGTCGAGGTTGTCGAGACAGACCACGCGGTGGCCCTTGGCCAGCAGGTGCTCGCAGAGGTGGGAGCCGAGGAAGCCGGCCCCGCCGGTGACCACGCAAGTGCTCATGGGCTGAGAATAGCCGCGGGCGCTACTTGCTCCCGCCGCGCCTGTTGCATTACAGGCGGTGCCCCCAAGCACCGATCACTAACAGATGAACGCAATTCGCTCCCGCATCGCAATCGCAGTCGCCGCCCTGGCGCTGCTGGCCCCCACCGGGGCCTCGGCCGATGGCTTCTGGCGGATCACCGGAGCCGGTTTCGGCCACGGCGTCGGCATGAGCCAGTACGGCGCCGCCGGCCTGGCCCGCCACGGAAGCGGCTGGAGGAGGATTCTGCGCCACTACTACCAGGGGACCTCGATCAATCCGGTACCGTCGCAGAGCGTGCGCGTGCTGCTCGCCTCCGGGTTGCCCACCGCGAGCTTCAGCGGCGTCACGGTCGCCTGCGGGCAGGAGCTGATCGAAACAAAGACCTACGCTGCGGTCGCGGTGGACAAGGGAATCGAGGTCAGCAACCCGGCCGGCAAGCCGCTGTGGATCTGCACGGGAGCGATCCAGGCCGCCGGCGGGGAGAGCTTTGCGCTGGCCGGAAGTGGCGAGTACCGCGGGATGCTGCAGCTGAGTAGCTCGGGATCGGGTGGGCTGGACGCCGTCGACGAGGTCGACATCGAGAGCTACGTGCGCGGGGTGGTCCCCAACGAGTCGCCCTCGCGCTGGCCGGCCGCCGCGCTTCGCGCCCAGGCGGTAGCGGCGCGCTCCTACGCCCTCGCCACCCGCAGCGACGAGGGGGTATTCGACCTCTACCAGGACACCCGCAGCCAGGTCTACGGCGGGGTCGCCAGCGAGACCCCCTCCAGCGATGCCGCCAGCGCCAAGACGGCCGGGCTGGTGGTCACCTACAACGGCGAGATCGCCACCACCTACTTCTCCTCGACCTCGGGCGGCCATACCGAGAACGTCGAAAACGTTTTCGGCGGCCCCGAGGTTCCCTATCTGCGTGGGGTCCCGGACCCATATGACGCCGCTTCCCCCTATCACCGCTGGCGCGAGAGGCTCTCGCCGGCCGCGATGGACGCGGCGCTGGCGGGCCTGGCCAAGGGCAGCGTGCGCGAGATCCGCGTCACCAAGACCGGCGCCTCGCCGCGCATCCGCGAAGCCGAGATCGTCGGTTCCGAGGGGATCACCGAGGTCGATGGCTCGACCCTGCAGTCGCGGCTCGGGTTGCGCGATCGCTGGGCGTCCTTCGCGCTGGTGCCGAGCCGCCGACAGGCGCGGCATGCCGCGGTCAGGCTGAGCCGGCTGGTCTCCGGCTACTGGTGATCTAGCCGTCCGGGTAAGGCTGCACCGGGATCCCGTGACCGACTTCGCGGCTGCCAAATTCATAGGCCGCGGCGCCGGTGACGACCAGGCGCTCGGACGGGGCGCCGTCGCGCTCGACCGCCAGCTCCAGGTCTGAGATCGAGCAGTTGAGCGTGGTGTGCTCGGGGCCGACCGGGTCGGCGTAGATCCAGGCGACGAAGTTCTTCGCCGGCGAGGAAACCCGGCCGCTCAGCTTCAGTCCTTTTCCTTTCAGCGAGAAGTGGGCGCCAGTCGGCTCCTCGGAGACCTTGGTGCTGGCGAGCCGCTCGAAGCCGCCGAGCCGGTGCTCTGTTCCATCGAGGACCAGGTTGGCGTTGCCGACCCAGGGAGAGCGCAGTCCGGCAACCCTGATCCGCCCCACCGCCATGTCGAAGTAGTCGCCGGCGTCGTGACCCTCGAAGGCGGCACCCTGGACCCAGACCCAGCGCTCGGCGTGCTCCGCGCCCCAGTTGTGGCCGATCATGCCGCGCCAGCCGTGCACCTCGAGCTGCTCGCCGGCGATCGTCATCACGCCGTCGAAGATGGCGTTCGGGTAAGGACTGAGGAACTTGGTCTTGGGGAGCTTGGCGTCGTAGAGAAACTCGCGCGGCAGGTGATGGAAAGGCTGATGGGGGTCGGAGAAACGCAGGTGCCAGCTCGCCTCGAAGGCGTCGGTCGCCAACCTGCCGATGGCCCTGCCATCGCCGAGCTCGGCTTCGGCGACCTTGATATAGGAGCCCTCGGGGACCGACAGGCGCTCGGCGCCGTACTGGGCCTTGGTCGCTCGCGGCGCCTCGGCCTCGGCATCGAACAGCACGAACCAGATCGCGCAGGTGGCCTCCTGCCCCGGGCGCTTGTGCACCGTGTGGCGAATCCAGACGCCCTGGCCGCCCCCGGGCCGGGTGGCCTTGATGTAGAAGCTCTCGTAGTGAGCGACCCCCGGCCCAATGCGCTCCGGAAACCGCGCCCTCGTCCTCAGCACCTGCCGAAAGCTAATGCGTCAGTCGCGCCGCGCGCTCGCTGACCTCGGCGCGGACCTCGGCCTCGCCCTCAACAGCGCGGTTGTGCATCACCACGCGGCCGGCGACGACAGCCGTCTGGACCACCGAGCCGTTCGCCGAATAGACCAGCCCGGCGTCGGGGTCGCCGGCCGAGAGCTCGGGCAGTTCACCGTCGAGGAGCAGGAAGTCGGCCGGGGCGCCGGGCTTCAGCGGCGTACCGCCGGCGAGCTCGGAGCGCCGTCCGCGGGCGATCTCCAGGGCCTCCGAAGCCGGCAGCACCGAGGGGTCGGCGGCAGCGTGCTTGGCCAGCAGAGCCAACAGCTTCACCTCCTCGAACATGTCGAGGTTGTTGTTGGATGAGACGCCGTCGGTGCCGAGCGCGATCTGCACCCCGGCCGCGGCGGCGGCCGGATAGGGAAAGGAGCCACCGACCGCGAGCTTCATGTTGGCGGCCGGGTTGGTGGCCACCGTGGCCCCGCGCTCGGCGATCAGCTCGAGCTCTGAGAAGTCAAGCCAGACTCCGTGGGCAAGCATCGTCCGCGGCCCGAGCAGGCCCAGCCCGTCGAGGTAGAACGCGGGGCGCACGCCGTTTGCCTCGAGACAGTCGCTGACCTCGGCCTCGGTCTCGGAGAGATGGATCTGGACACCCAATGATCGAGAGCTGGAGACCTCGGCGATCCACTCCAGCGACTGGCGGCTGACGGTGTAGATCGCATGCGGCCCGAGGGCAGCCTCGACCAGCGGGCCCGCTGCGGCCAGGGCGTCGAGCGACTCCATGGCGGCAAAGCGCAGCCGCGCGCCGCCCCCCGGGTTCAGATGATCGAGCAGCACCGCACTCGCCACCACCCGCAAGCCGGCGTCCTCGGCGGCACGGGCCACCTCGGGCCCGTGCCAATAGATGTCGAAGAAACGGGTGGTGCCCGAGCGCACCATCTCGATGCACGCGAGCCGCGCGCCCCAGTAGACGTCTGAGGGCTCGAGCTTGGCCTCCGCCGGCCAGATCTTCTCCTCCAGCCACTGCATCAGCGGTAGGTCGTCGCCGAAGCCCCGAAAGAGGGTCATCGCCGAATGGCCGTGTGCGTTGACGAACGGCGGGACGAGCAGTTCGCCCCCTGCCTCGAGTACCTCGTCTCCCTCGCGGGGGCGCACCTCCGGACCGAGCTCGACGATGTAGCCGCCGTCGGCCCGTAGCCCAACCCTCTCGCCAGCCAACAAGGCGCCGCTGATCGCCAGCGAGCTCATCGGACTCCAGCGGCGAGGCCGGGCAGGACGCGCCCGAGATCCTCCAGCAGTCGCGGCGCAAAGCCGGCGCGGAAGGCACGGTAACCGTCAACCGACAGGGGCCCGGCCTCGAGTCCGTTGGCGAGGTTGTCGACCGTGCAGATCGCCGCGTAGGCGATGCCCGCCTCCTTGGCGAGGATCGACTCGGCGGCGATCGTCATCCCGACCACGTCGGCATGGCGAGCCAGCATCCGGACCTCGGCCGGCGTCTCGAAGCGCGGCCCAGGCACCTGGGCGTAGACGCCTCCATCGCGCAGCGGCATCTGCGCCGAAGCGCCCCAGGCGTCGAGTAGTCGCCGGCGCCAGCTCTGGTCGAATCCGGGCACGCTGTGGCCGCGGCTGTCTTCGTAGAAGCTGGGCGCGACACCGGGCGCGAAAAAGTCGCCGGGGCAGACCAGCGTTCCGGCGGGCAGGTCGGCCCGGAGCCCGCCGACCGAGGCCAGGGCGATCACACGGTCGCAGCCGAGCTCGCAAACCGCGCGGATGTTGGCGTGGTGGTCGAGTAGGTGTGCGGGAACGCCGTGGTCGAGACCATGGCGAGGTAAGGCGACCACGCCCTCGGTCTCGATCGTCATTCCCGGAGGCAGGCTGTGTCCGTGGACGATGGCGAGCCTGTTCCCGGTGGGGCGCGGCGCATCCATCAGACTTTGATTGTGATCACGTCGCCGTCGGCG
>JBHEMJ010000156.1:0-3674 GCA_046262655.1 Solirubrobacterales bacterium
GCCAAGGCACGGGATGCGGGAGCCCCGGCCCGCTTCGACCTCGGCCGCTCCGACCTGCTGCCCTATCCGGATGCCAATTTCGATCGTGTTCTCTCGAGCCTCTTCTTTCATCACCTCAGTCGCGAGTCGAAGCGGCGCACCCTGGAGGAGATCACCCGCGTGCTGAAGCCTGGCGGTGAGCTCCACGTCGCCGACTGGGGCAAACCCTCGGGCCCTCTGATGGCGGGCCTCTTCTTCGGCGTGCGGCTCTTTGACGGCATGGACAACACCCGCGATAACGCCGACGGTGCCCTGCCGCAGATGTTCGCCGACGCCGGCCTCAGCGACGCCCGCCAGCGCGACGAGCTTCGGACCGCGTTCGGGACCCTGGCGCTATACAGCGCCGTGCGACCAGCTACTTGATGAACAGCATCTCCGAGTACTTCGGCAGCGGCCAGAGATCGTCGGCGACAACGCCCTCGAGCTTGTCGGCTGCCTCGCGGACACTGGCCATCGCGGCTATCTGGTTGTCGCGCGCGTAGGTGGCGAGCTTCAGCACGTCGTCTTCGATTCCGTCCGGGTAGAGGTTGGCCTTGTCGAGCCCCTCCAGCGCCGTGATCAGCTCGTTGAGGACCGGCTTCACCGTGTTGGTGATGTCGCCGGCGTCGGCGGAGTCGAGCAGGGCCAGGTAACGGAGGGTCGCCGGCACGATCATCGTGTGGCCCATGTTCGCGGTGGTCTCCGCCTCGATATTGGCCCGGATCGCGTACTGCTCTGCCCACACCTCGAAGCGGGACTCGAGCTCGCGCTTGGAGAGCACCTTATAGTTCTCGAAGGCGGCCACGGTTTGATCGCTGAGCACCTCGGGCAGGGCATCGGGGGTGGTCTTCAGGTTCTTCAGGCCGCGCTTCTCGGCTTCCTCGTGCCACTCCTCGGTGTAGTTGTCGCCGTCGAAGATCACGGCCTTGTTGGCGGTATAGGACTCACCGACGATCTCGGCGACCGCGGCGGGAACGTCGCCGCCCTTGGCTTCGAGCTTGTCGGCGAGCTCGTCGATCGCTTCGGCGACGATCGTGTTCAGCACGGTGTTCGGGAACCCGAGCGACATCGGTGCGCCGAGCGCCCGGAACTCGAATTTGTTGCCGGTGAAGGCGAACGGCGAGGTGCGATTGCGGTCGCCGCCGTGCATCGGCAAGGGTGGCAGGACGTCGGCGCCCAGCTCCAGGGTTGCACCGGGTGTCTTGCCGTCACCCGAACCGCTGGCGATCGAGTCGAATGCCTTCTCCAGCTCGGCCCCGAGGAAGATCGAGATGATCGCCGGCGGGGCCTCGTTGGCTCCCAGGCGGTGATCCTGGCCGATTGTGGCGACCGAGGCCCGCAGCAGCCCCTGGTGCTTGTTGACGGCCTGGATCACGGCGGTGCAGAAGAACAGGAAGCTGGTGTTCTCGGACGGGGTGTCGCCCGGATCCATCAGGTTGGTCCCGGTGTCGGTACCCATCGACCAGTTGTTGTGCTTGCCCGACCCGTTGACGCCGGCAAACGGCTTCTCGTGCAGCAGGCACACGAGGCCGTACTTGCGGGCAACGTTCTGCATCATCTGCATCGTCAGCTGCTGGTGGTCGGAGCCGACGTTGGAGTTCTCGAACACCGGCGCGATCTCGTACTGGTTCGGCGCCACCTCGTTATGGCGGGTCTTGGTCGGCACGCCGAGCTTTTGCAGCTCGCGCTCGGTCTCCATCATGCAGGCGAGGATCCGCTCGGGGATCGAGCCGAAATAGTGGTCGTCGAGCTCGTGGCCCTTGGCCGGCTTGGCGCCGAACAGGGTGCGGCCCGTGAGCACCAGATCGGGGCGCTCGAAGAAGTACTGCTCGTCGATCAGGAAGTACTCCTGCTCCGGGCCGACTGTGGTGAACACGCGCTGGGCCTTGTCATCGCCGAGCAGCTTCAGGGCGCGGATCGCCGACTTCGAGAGCGCGTCCATCGAGCGCAGCAGCGGGATCTTCAGATCCAGTGCCTCACCGGTCCAGGAGGCGAAGGCGGTCGGGATGCAGAGAAGGGCGCCGTTGGGGTTCTCGAGGATGAAGGCGGGGCTGGTCGGGTCCCAGGCGGTGTAGCCGCGGGCCTCGAAGGTGGCGCGCACGCCGCCGGTGGGGAATGAGGAGGCGTCGGGCTCGCCCTGGATCAGCTCCTTGCCGGAGAAGTCGGCGATCGCCGTGCCGTCGCCGGCGGGATCGAAGAACGAGTCGTGCTTCTCGGCCGTGAGACCGGTCAGCGGCTGGAACATGTGGGTGTAATGGGTGGCGCCCTTCTCCAGAGCCCATTCCTTCATCGCCTCGGCGACGGCGTCGGCCAGGGAGGTGTCCAGCGCCTCGCCGTTGTCGAGGGTGGCCTGAAGCTTTTCGAACACGTCCTTGGGCAGGCGCTCCTTCTGCACGGCCGGTGAGAAGACGTTGGCCCCGAACGGGACGTTCTCCTGCCGGGTCAGGTCAATGGCCCCGATGTCGCCCTTGCCGTTGGCGCTCCACTGCGCCGCGCTGACGTTCTTGGTGCGAGTCCTGGTCATCTGGTGGTCTTCCTCCAAGTGTCTGTTCTCATGCGTAGCGCGCCTCCCGTCAGTGGTGAGGCGCGCTACACCTGTCTGTGGTCATCCATACGAGAAAGGAGAGAATCCTAGGCTAAACCTTGGGCGGGGGCGGGGGGCTGGCCAGCTGTCGAAAGATCCCGCCGGCCGTTTCGCCTCGGTGTCGCGGCCAGCTGCCAAGATGCCCGCCGCGATGGCGGCGACTGCTCGCAAGGAGATCTCCCGTCGCGAGCTGGTGCTGCTCGCGCTGGGCGCCTGCCTTCTGGCAGTCGTCATGAACTGGCCACTGGTCCTAAATCTTCGTACCGAGATCCCCAAGGATCTCGGCGACCCGTTGGTGCAGAGCTGGGAAGTGGCCTGGGACGGCTTTGCCCTCAGCCACCAGCCCCTGCACTTCTTCCAGGCCAACCAGTTCTGGCCGCTGCACGACAGCCTCGCCTTCTCCGACGCGCTGGTCGGGTACGCGCCGGCGGGCCTGGTCGGGTCAGGGCCGGCGGACACGGTCGCCCGCTACAACGTCCTCTTCCTGTTCGCCTACGCGCTGGCTTTTGCCGGCGCCTATCTGCTCGGCCGCGAACTGGGTCTCGCGCCGGCAGCCGCCACCCTCTGCGGTGCAGCCTTCGCCTTTGCGCCGCTGCGCCTCGAGCATGACGGTCACCTGCATGTGATCTCCAGCGGCGGGATCCCGCTGGCGCTGGCGCTCGGGGTGCGCGGCTACCGGCTGTTCAGACCGGGCTGGGTCGTGGCCGGCTTCTGTGTCGCGGCCTGGCAGCTGACGCTCGGATTCACCTTGGGTCTGCCACTCGCCTACCTGCTGCTGGCGCTGGGCGTGATCACGGTGCTCTGGTGGCTACGCGTGGGCAGGCCGGCGCTGCCTCGCCGGCTGCTGATCGCCACGGCGATCGGGGCGATGATCTTTGCCGGCTCCGCGGTGCTCACCGCGCGGCCCTACATGCGGGTGCTCGACGACCAGCCCAACGCACGGCGCAGCCCCGAGCGGGTGCAGAACTTCTCCGGGCCGCTGAAGGTGTTTCTCATCGCCCCCGAGGAGAACGCCGTCTGGGGCAGGGCCACCGCAGGGCTGCGCGAAGGGGTCTCCAACATCCCCGAGAAG
>JBHEMJ010000157.1:0-3350 GCA_046262655.1 Solirubrobacterales bacterium
GACACGATCGGTTCGGTCTCGGTCGGGGGAATCGACCTCTTCCAGGGCAAGTTCGGCCCCCTCCTGTTCGGCAGCTTCCGGGCAGAGCCGGGCGACATCGACGCCATGGCGCGCCTGCTCGATCGCCACGAGGAGGAGATCGCCGCCGTCATCGTCGAGCCGTTGGTACAGGGCGCTGCCGGGATCCTCATCCATCCGCCGGGTTACCTGCGCGCCGTCCGCGATCTATGCGACCACCACGGCATCCTGCTGATCTGCGACGAGGTGGCGACCGGCTTCGGCCGCACCGGCACGATGTTCGCCTGCAAGCAGGAGTCGGTCACCCCCGACCTCATGTGCCTGGCCAAGGGACTGACCGGCGGCTACATGCCGCTCGCGGCTACCCTCGCCACCGAGGAGATCTATGCCGGCTTTCTGGGCGCGCACGAGGACTTCCGCACCTTCTTTCACGGCCATACCTACACCGGCAACCCGTTGGCCTGCGCGGCGGCTCTCGCCTCGCTCAACGTCTTTGAAGAGGAACAGACGCTGGCCCGGCTGCAACCCACGATCCGCAGCCTCGGAAAGCTGCTGGAGGACGTGGCCGCGCTGGAGGAGGTGGCCGAGGTTCGCCATCGCGGGATGATGGTCGGCATCGACCTCGGCGATCACGACCCTGGCTTGCGCCTCGGTCACAAGGTGACCATCGAGGCCCGCCGCCGCGGCGCGCTGGTGCGGCCTCTGGGCGACGTGGTGGTGCTGATGCCGCCGCTGTCGATCTCCAAGGAGGATCTGCGGCGGCTGGTCGCGGTCACCGCCGAGGCGATCGTCGCGGCCCGCCAGGACCACGACTGGTGGGAGGACGAGGCCGCCCTGACGCCCCCCGCTCCCACCCATACCGCCCGATTGGCCGAGGCCGCCTAGCAGCAGCTCGACAATCGCCTGAGGCGATTGCTCGTCTAGCCCTCGTACTTCTCGAAGTCGCTCTTGCGCGCACCGCAGACCGGGCAGAACCAATCGTCGGGGATCTCCTCGAAGTCGGTTCCGGGTGGGACGCCGCCGTCGGGATCTCCCTCGGCGGGGTCGTAGATGAACCCGCATGAGGTGCAGATCCATTGCTGCTTGGTCTCTGTGCCGGTGATCATCTGGCGGCACCCTATCCGAGACAAGCGGCGAGTAGGCTCCGCTCGATGGCCGTGGATTCGCAGAGCGATCGCCCGGTCGAAGCGAGACCCGCGGCGACCGTGATCGTGCTGCGACGTGGCGGCCGCCACTCGGATCGCGGCCTGGAGGTCTGCCTCGTGCGGCGCAACCTCGAGGCCAGCTTCATGCCCGGCGTCTGGGTGTTCCCCGGCGGCGCCGTGGATGAGACCGACGGCGAGGGAGAGGCGGGCATGCGCGTCTGCGCCGCCCGCGAGCTCGCCGAAGAGGCGGCGATCGAGATCGGCCCCACCGAACTGATCCCATATTCGCGCTGGATCACCCCCGAGGCAGTACCGATCCGGTTCGACACCGCTTTTTATCTGGCTCTCGCCCCCGCCCACACCCCGCCCCGGGCCGACGGCGCCGAAACCGTGGACGCCGGCTGGTTTGCCCCCCGCGTGGCGCTCGAGCGCCACGCCGCCGGCGATCTGCCTCTGGTGTTTCCCACGATCAAACACCTCGAGTCGCTGATCGGCTTCGCCAATGCCGAACAGGCGCTGGAGGCCGCCGCCGGGCGCAGCGTGGAGCCGGTGATGCCCGAGGTGGTCGGAAGGGGCAACGAGCGGCGCATCGTCATGCCCGGTGACTGGGACGACATCCCGATTCCCGAGTCCCAGGCGGAGGCCGGCGAGTGACCGCCAGTCTGCCGCAGGAGATTCGCGACGTGTTCGAGCATTTCGTCACCTGCGAGTACACGACCGTGGATGCCATCGGCCAGCCGATCACCTGGCCGGTCACCCCTTATTACCAACAGGGCGGCGAGTCGATCGACGTCACCACCGGTGTCGGCTACCCGAAGAAGGCCGACGACGCCGCGCGGCACCCGGCCGTCTCGCTGCTGTTCAGCGATCCGACCGGGTCGGGGATGCACGCGCCGGCGCGGGTGCTGGTGCAGGGAATCGCCGATGTCGACGAGCGGGACCTGGGGGCCAACCGCGAGCGCTACTGGCGCGAGTCGGCCGAGAAGCTGCCGGCCACCGTCGAACGGCACCCACCGAAGGTCCTGCGGGGGATGCTCGACTGGTACTACGCGCGCATCTACGTCCATGTGCGCCCCGAACGTGTCTTCGTCTGGGCTGGGGGCGACAGTTCCTCGGAGCCCGAGTTGTTCGACTCCCACATGGAGGAGGTCCAATCCGGGCATATGGAGCCCAGCGCGATCGAGCCCTCGCCCGCCGGCGCGGATGCGAAGCGGAGCAGCCGGCGGTTGATGGAGGAGGAGCCGCCCGAGCCCGTGCCGCCGCGGGCCGACTTCGAGCCGGTCTGGGACCAGCGCATGGGCGAGCTGGCCGAGCGCCACGAGACTGCCGTGGTCAGCTGGCACGGCCCCGACGGCTTCCCGATCTCGATCCGGCTTCCCGTCCGGCCCGACGCCTCGGCCAGGCGCATCCGCCTGCTCGCCGAGCCCGCCGGCTTGCCGCTGGTCGAGGGCCCGGCCTGCCTCGTCGCCCACCGCCACCCGCCCGACTTCTCCTGGCAGGAGAACTTTCAAATCCGCGGCCGGCTGGTTCGTGAACCCGAGGGCTGGGCGCTCGTCCCGCGCAAGCTGATCGGCGGCTTCGAGCTGCCCGACGAAAGCCAGCTCGCGATCCTGCGCCGCAACTTCGCCAAGGCCCGCCGCTTCCGCAAGATCTACAAACAGCGGGTCAACAGAAGCGGGTGAATCAGCCGCCGGCCGGTGATCCAGGGAACGGTTCGAGCCCGGCGTGCCACGGGCCGGGTTGGTAGACCCCGATTCCGTTCTCCGCCATCTCCAGCTGCAGGCGCTTGAAGATTCCCCCGGCGGCCTTCAGCGCCGCCTCGAGTTCCTCCCTGGTCCGCTCCCGCAGCTTCCAGAGGAAGAAGAGCTGGCGGTCGTTGATGCCGAACTCGACCGGGCGGTCGATCCGCGTGGTCCAGTCCAGGAAAGCGGGGCTGAACAGCTCGCGCAGGGCGACCGGATCGTGGTCGGAGGGGACCGTCGCGATGAACCGCTTATTGAAGTCGATCGACTCGAACTCGACCCGGCGGCGCGAGTGGCGATCGAGCAGAGCGTCTTCGGCGTTGGCGTCGAGCGATTCGACGAAGAAGACAGGGACGACCCTCGCCAAATCGGGCATGTGGGCCTTGGCCATCACCGCGCCGGGCAGCACCGCCTTGTGTCCGAAGCCGCCCTGCTCGCGCTCGTC
>JBHEMJ010000158.1:0-3064 GCA_046262655.1 Solirubrobacterales bacterium
TTGGACCTGTGCCTTGACCACGCAGGGGTACCCGATCTCGTCCGCGGCAGCCACGGCTTCCTCCACCGTGGCGGCGGGACGGCCGCTCGGAATCGGCACGCCGTGACGCGCAAACAGCTGCTTGCCCTGGTATTCGAGAAGGTCCATGGAGGGGTACCGGCACTCTACTTAATGTCCCGCCGTGGCATCATGGCCGCTCCGATGGCCATCCCAAAGCAAATCTCATTTGTCACGTTCGACGTGTACGGCACGCTGATTGATTGGGAGACCGGGGTCTACGAGGCGTTCCGCAAAGAGGCCGACCGAGACGGCTTCACGATCGAGCGCGACGAGCTGATTCCGATCTTCCACGAGGTCCAGCAGCGAATCCAGGCCGGGTCCTACGAGCTCTACGCCGAGGTGCTGCGGCGCACCGCCGTCGAGATCGCCAAGACGCTGGGCTGGCCGCTCGAGCCATCCCGCTCCGGCTTTCTGCCGGACTCGGTGCAACGCTGGCAGCCGTTTAAGGAAACCAATAGCGTCCTGACCAAGATCGCCAAGAAGCACAAGATCGGCCTGATCTCCAACATCGACGACAAGCTGCTGGGGCAGACACGCCGCCACATCCCGCTCGACTTCGACCTCGTCGTCACCGCCCAGCAGGTTCGTTCGTACAAGCCCGATCCGGCTCATTTCACCGAATGTGAGCGGCGCGTCGGCGGCAAAAAGGGGTGGGTTCACGTCGGCGCGAGCTACTACCACGACGTCGAGCCGTGCCTGAAGAAGAAGGTCCCGATCATCTGGGTCAACCGCACCAAGCAGTCGCTCGAGTCGGGCCAGAAGAAGCCCGACGCCGAGGTCGCCACTCTGCGTGAGGCGGCGAAGCTCATCGGTGTCGGCTAAGCCGCTGCCGAGAGCCTAAGGCGGTCCCCGTGCGCGTCGTCGCACTGCACTCTGACCTGATCGTCTTCATCAGCCGGGCCTGGCAGACGACCTGCACCGCGCTGCGAGCCGGCGGTGAAGGGTTCGTGATCGACTCACCCGTTTACCCGGACGAGCTCGACGCGCTCCCGGGAGTGCTCGAGCAGGCCGGCTTCCCGGTCAGCGGGCTACTGGCCACCCATGCGGACTGGGACCACCTGCTCGGCCGGCTCGCGTTTCCCTCCGCCTCGCTCGGCTGCGGGGAACCCTCAGCGCAACGGTTGAACGGCGAGCCGGGGGCGGCGCAGCGGTCGCTGCGGAGCTTCGACCAAGAGCATTACGTCGCCGCCCGCCGGCCGCTGTCACTCTCCGCCGTGCAGTCGCTCCCCGTCCCCGGCCGGCTCGCGCTCGGCTCGGCGGGCGTCGAGATCGAGCTTCATCCTGCCGAGGGCCACACCGCAGACGGTGCGGCCTACGTGATCCCGTGGCTGGAGGTGGTGATCTGCGGGGACTACCTATCCCCAGTCGAGATCCCGATGATCTCCGCAGGCGGGTCGCTCGAGGCCTATCTGGCCACGCTCGTCCGGTTGCGTCCGCTGATCGAAGCCGCCGGCACCGTGATCCCGGGTCACGGCGCCCCGCTGCCCCGCGAGGAGGCGCTGAGGTTGCTGGAGGAGGACGAGGAGTACCTGCGTTCGCTGGCCGCCGACGGGGCAGCCGCGGAGCTGCCGGAGGGTCGCAGAACCGCAGCCCAACAGCGGATCCATCAGGAGAACGCGACCCGCGTCACCCCAACGGGCCGCTAAGCCCCGTTGGAGCTGATCACCGCCAGGGCGTCTCCCGACGCCACCGACGCGCCAACCGCGATCGGCAGCTCGGACACCTTGCCGCCCTTGTGGGCGGTGATTTCGTTCTCCATCTTCATCGCTTCGATCACGCACACCAGCGCGCCCTCCTGGACGGTCGCGCCCGGCTCCACGGCCACCTTCAAGACGGTGCCCTGAAGCGGCGAGACGAGGGTGTCGCCACCGCCCGAAGCACCGCCGCCGGCCGCGCGCGCACGACGCGGTGGCTTGCGGGCGCTGACGGCCGGAGCAGCGCCGTTGACGGCGCCGCCTGCGCCGAATGGCGGGCCGATCACCTTCACGCCGAAGCGCTTGCCCGACACCTCGACGGTATACGTCTGCTCCACCTGCTCATCGTTGGAGTCATCCTCGGTAGCGCTCGCCGGCTTCTCGAAGGCGAGCTGCTTCAGCCACTTGCGATCCTCGATCAGGTCACGGCACGTCTCGGCGTCGGCCCACTGCTTGGTCTGAAGGATGGCCTCGTGGAATGGGAGCAGTGTCTTCAGATCCCCAATTTCGTATTCGCGCAGGGCCCGCACCATGCGGGCTGTCGCCTGCTCCCGGTCGGAATCCCAGACGATCAGCTTGGCCACCATCGGGTCGTACATCGGCGAGATTTCAGATCCCGGGCCCACGCCGGAGTCCACCCGCACCCCGGGCCCTGCGGGTTCCCGGTAGGCGCCGATGGTTCCGGGGGCAGGAGCGAAGTTCTTGGAGGCATCCTCGGCGTTTATCCGGCACTCGATCGCATGGCCACGGAGGACAACGTCCTCCTGGGAGATCGACAGCGGCTCGCCCGCCGCGACCCGGATGCCCTCCTTGACGATGTCGAGGCCGGTCACCATCTCGGTGACGCAGTGCTCGACCTGTACCCGAGTGTTCATTTCCAGGAAGAAGTACTCCCCGTCCTGGAGCAGCCCCTCGATCGTACCGGCGCCCGTGTAGTTGACCGCCGCTGCCGCTTCGGTGGCGATCTTGCCGATCCGCACTCGCAGCTCCTCGTCGACCGCGGGCGCGGGCGCCTCCTCAATCAGCTTCTGATGGCGTCGCTGGAGAGAACAATCGCGCTCGCCCAGATGGATGACCTTGCCCTGGGTGTCGGCGAGGACCTGCACCTCTACGTGCCGGGGGTCAGGCAGGTAGCGCTCCAGATAGACGGTGGCATCGCCGAAAAACTTCTCACCCTCGCGGGCCGCGCCTTCGAAGGCGTCCTGGAGCTTGTCCTCGGTGAGCGCCACGCGAAACCCCTTGCCCCCTCCGCCCCCGGCGGCCTTCACCGCCACCGGGTAGCCGATCGTGTCCTCGATCACCTTGCGCGC
>JBHEMJ010000159.1:0-5549 GCA_046262655.1 Solirubrobacterales bacterium
GCAGGGCCAGCACGTCGGCCCAGCCGAACTCGACCCCCAGCCCACGCTCGCCGCTCTTGCGACGGGCCAAATCGAGCATCTGCTCGGAGAAGTCGACCCCGGCGACCCGCCCATCGGGCCCGATCCGCTCGCGCAGGGCCAAGGTCAGATCGCCGGTCCCGCAACAGAGGTCGAGCACGTCGGAGCCGGGGCCGACCCGTGCCTCGTCGACGGCCCGGCGGCGCCACTCGTGGTGCATGCCGGCGGTCATCGCGGTGTTCATCAGGTCGTAGACCCCGGAGATGCGATCGAACATGCCCCGCACTTCGGTGGCGAACTCCTCCGAGTCGCGGGTCGGCGAAGCGCGCTCGTCCTGGCTCATCTAGTTGAGGGAGGCTAGGAAGTCCGCGAGGTCGTCGAGCTTCTTGGGCGGCAGTGTCTGGTAGGAGGGCATGATGCCGGGGCCTACCTGCAGCGAGCGAACGATGGCCTCGCGGGGCAGCTTGCGGCCGATCTCGGTCAGGTCGGGGCCGGGCCCGTCGTTGCCATTCTCGCCCAGCTTGTGACAGGCAAGACACCCGGACTGCGCCACGACCTCCTTGCCCGGGGTGAGCTCGGTGGGGACCTTCATGTCAATCTCGGTCGGCGAGCCGCCGGTGGCCCCGAGGAAGGTCAGGTAGGCCATCGCAATGATGGTCATCACGCCCGCGGCGGTGGCAACCGGGCGGCGCTCCGGGCGGCGCTCAGGGTTGCGGTCGTAGAAGGGCAGCAGCAGCAGCAGCACCATGGCGATGGTCGGGATCCCGATCGTCGCCAACGGAACCAGCGCCGGTGGCTTCAGTACGCGCAGCAGCTCGAAGAGGAAGAAGAAGTACCACTCGGGGCGCGGCACATAGGTGGTCGACGTCGGGTCGGCTTTCGGTCCCTGCTCGGCGCCGAGAACGATCGCCATGACGACGATCACGGCGACGACGATCAGCGCCATCGTTGAGTCCTTCATCACCGCGTAGGGAAAGAACGGCTTGCCCTTCTTCTTCAGCAGCTCGTAGTCGCGGAGATATTCCTCCTTGTCCGTCCCCTTCATCTAGGTCTAGGCCTCGTCCGCCGGCTTTTTCGCCGGGTGACCGTTGGTCGAAACTCCATTGGGGGAGGCCCCGTTGGCGATCGCCGTCAGCTCCTTGGTCCGCACCGACTTTGGCTGCTCGGCCTTGACCCATGGCGGCGCCGTGGTGCCGAGCTTCACCACCAGGTACAGGTGAGCGCCGATGAGCCCGATGATCGCCCCGGGCACGAGCAACATGTGCACCGCGTAGAAGCGCGACAGCGTCGTCGCCTCGAATTCGGACCCTGCGCGTAAGAAGTCGGCCAGGTAGGGCCCGACCACCGGCCCGCTGGCGGTGATGTTGTTGGCGACAGTGGTGGCCCAGAAGGAACGCTGGTCGAAGGGCAGCAGGTAGCCGGTCAGGCCCATGACCATGGTCAGGACGACCAGTACGACGCCGATCACCCAGTTCAGCTCGCGTGGGTACTTGTAGGCGCCGAAGAAAAAGGTCCTCCCCATGTGGAGGAAGATCAGGATCATCATCACCGACGCGCCCCACTTGTGCATGCCGCGGACGAACTGCCCGAGGAACACGTCATTGGTGAGGTGGGTGATGCTCTCGTAGGCGCCGGTCGGCGACGGGTCGTAGTACATCGCCAAGAAGACCCCGGTCACCGCTTGGACGACGAAGGCGAACAGGGTGGCCGAGCCAAGCGTGTAGAACCAGTTGGTGCCCTTGGGCACCTTGCGGAAGAGCATCCCGGTGGCGAAGCTGGTGGCGCCCGTTCGCTCGTCGACCCAGCCGGCTACGTCGGCCGGCACCTCCTTGGCGCGCTCGAGAAGCTCGGCGCTGGGGTCATCGCCGTTCTTGGGTGGGACACCGTCCGGGCGAGCGCCCGGCTCGGGTTCCTTGGGCGCCTTGCGCAGCGGCGGTGGGATCAGGGAGGTCGGGATCTTCATCAGGGGGCGAGCGGCGTCGAGGGGCGTGGCGGATAGAGGTAGTCCCAGATCCCGCCGGTGAACTCACCGGGATCGCGCTGGCGCACCGGGTCGAGCTGAGAGGTGACGCTGTAGCGGGGCCCGATCTCGACCTGGCCGCCGGTGACCCGGGTCTGGAAACGGTCGAGGGGCCGCGGGGGCGGGCCGCCGATCACCTTGCCCTGGAAGTCGTAGACGCCACCGTGGCAGGGACAGATGAAGTTGCCAGCGGCCTCGACGAAGCGAACCGGGCAGCCGAGGTGGGCACAGCGGGTCGACATCGCCACGAACGCATTGGCGTCCTCGTCAAGCTCAGGGCTGCCCCGGCGTACATAGACCGTGGTCTTCCCCGCCTCGCCAATACCCTCGACGGCGGTGATCACCGCCGGCTTGTAGGTGGTGGGCGGGAAATTCGCGGGTGGACCAATCGGCTGCCAATGCTCCTTTGGGGTCTCGAACATCGGCGCCATCGCGAAGCCCAGCGCCGGTAGGACGATCGCCGCGGCCGCGACGCCGCCGATGGCCTGCCCCGCCACCGTAAAGGCAGTCCGGCGGGTCATCGACTCGCCTTCGAAGTAGCCCGGCGCCTTGGCCTCGGGGAGACCCCCGCCTTGCTTGTCGTTTCCTTCTGCCAAGTGAGTTAGGAGAAATCGCTGCGGCTGGAAACGAAGCCTATCGCTTCGCGTGCGTCGTCCAGCCGGCTGCCCATGGGCTCGCCGCCGGCGCGGTGCTCGACCTCGGCGAGCAGCAGCTCGGCGGCATCGGGTGCGCCCTTTCGCGCCGCCGCCTTGGCCGCCTCGTGAGCCACGGCCGGGCCCGCGCCGACCGCCACCGCGGCCGCCAGCCACAGCGCCGCCGCCAGCTCGATATCAGGCGCCTCGTCATCGGCGGCTCCGTGCACATGGGCGGAGAGGCTGATCAGGTCGGAGAGCTCGTGTACTGCCCCCAGGTCGCCCAGGTCGGCCAGCCGCTGCAGTCCCATCGCATAGAGATAGTCGCCGGCGAGCAGCGCCAGGTCAGCATCGGCGTCGGCGAGGATTCGCGGTTGACCGTAGTGCAGGAGGTATCCCTCGCGAACCGCCTCGACGATCACGGCGTACTCAGCGGGCGCGGCGGCGGCGTGCGGGCCGGCGGCCGCCAGTTCGCCCAGCACCGGGGCAGCGCTCGGCTCGGCCACGTATGGCGTGATCACCGAGTCTTCAGCTCGCAGCCGACGAGCCAGTGACCGCAGCGCATCCGAAGGGGTCGGTTCCATCACCGCGCGAGGTTACCCGCGGCTCGTGCCCGAGCTCTAACCGAGCGCCTCGGCGATCGACTCCCCGGCGGCCTCCACGGTGCGGTCGATCGCTTTCTCATCGTGGGCGAGGGAGACAAACCACGCCTCGAACTGCGAGGCGGGCGGGTAGACGCCGCGCTCGAGCATGGCGGTGCAGAAACGCGCGTACGCCTGGCTGTCAGCGGCGGCGGCGGCGGCGAAATCATCTACCGCCGCGGCCGAGAAGAACAACGTCACCAGCCCCGGCGCCGAGGCGACCTGGCAAGGTCGCGAGCCCGCGGCCTGGCGCAGGCCGGCGGCGAGGCGCTCGGTGAGCTCGCCGAGCCGGGCGTAGGCGGCGCCGTCGAGTCGCCGCAGAGTCGCCAGCCCGGCAGCGACGGCGAGGGGGTTGCCGGCCAGCGTTCCGGCCTGATAGACGTCGCCGGCCGGCGCGATTCGCCGCATCAGCTCGCGCGAGCCGCCATAGGCCGCCGCCGGCAGACCGCCGCCGACGACCTTTCCCAGGATGGTCAGGTCGGCGTGCACGCCGAGCAGCTGCTGGGCGCCGCCGCGGGCGACGCGAAAGCCGCTGATCACCTCGTCGAGGACGAGCAGCGCCCCGGAGGCGTCGGCGAGCTCGCGGAGCCCCTCCAGGAAGCCCTCGGCGGGCAGCACCACACCCATGTTGGCCGGGACCGGCTCGGCCAGGATCGCCGCCGGGCGGTGCGTCTCGACCGCCGCTGCCACCGCCTCGAGGTCGTTCCACGGGACCACCACGGTTGCAGCCGCCGCGGCTTCGGGCACCCCCGGGCTGGCCGGAACCCCGGCGGCGGCCATCCCCGAGCCGGCATCGGCGAGCAAGCCGTCGACGTGCCCGTGGTAGGCACCGGCGAACTTGACCAGCGACTCGCGGCCGGTCACGGCGCGGGCCAGGCGCACGGCGCTCATCGTCGCCTCGGTCCCCGAACTGGTCATCCGAACCATCTCGACCGCCTCGAAGCGACCGGCGATCTCCTCGGCCAGTTCGACCTCGCCCGCGGTCGGAGCACCGTAGCTCGTGCCCCTCCCCGCGGCCTCGCGCACCGCCTCGACCACCCCCGGATCGGCGTGGCCGAGGATCAACGGGCCCCAAGAACAGACCCAGTCCACGTAGCGATTGCCGTCCACGTCGACCAGCTCGCAGCCCTCGCCACGCTCGATGAAGATCGGATTGCGCCCGATCGAGCCCATCGCCCGTACGGGAGAGTTGACCCCGCCGGGCAGAACCTCGACCGCTCGCTTGTAGAGCTCATTGGAACGGGTCATTCGCTGAAGAGCGGGCCGTTCGCGCGGCTCAGGGGTTGGTAACGACTCGCGAGGGGCCCGTGTGCGAAGTCATTTATTGCGGGCTTCCCAATCGGAGTAGTCGTCGGTGAAGTAGTGCAGGCGGGTCTTCTTGAACTCGGTGGATGAGTAGAGCGTCGCCCGGTCGGGGCCATGCAGCTGGTGCTCGTCGGCAATCGAGTCGAGGATCGCGTCGCACTCCTCCTTCGAGCGGCCGTGGGCCATGGTGAAGACGCTGTAGGGCCAGTCCTTATAGGTCGGGCGCTGGTAGCAGTGGGAGATGCCGCGCACCGCCGCCATCCGGGTGCCGGTCTCGATGATCTTCTCCTCGGGCACCTTCCAGACGCCCATGCCGTTGGCCGAGAAGCCCGCCCGCCGGTGAAAGAGGATCGCCGCCACGCGGCGCAGGATCTTGCGCTCCTTCATGCCCTCCAGGTGGGAAAGGAACTCCTCGGTCGGCATGCCCACGGCGGAGGCCGCCTGGTCGTAGGGTCGCTCGGTGACCGACATAGGGCCCTGCAGGGCCTTGATCACCGCGATGTCGCGCTCGTCATACGGCTGGGCCTCCAGTTCGCGGGGCGTGACCGCCTCCCCCACAGCGGCGGCCAGCGCCTGGGTGTCGCCCTCCATCTCGAGGTTCATGTTGATCTTGAACAGACAGAGGGTGGGCAGCTCGCGGATCGATTCCGCCCCGGTCAGCCTCTGAAGCACTCCCAGGGTGCCGTCGAGGCCGAGCTCGGAATCGGGCGGGGTGGCAATCGTGAACCAGAGATTGAACTCGTGGGTGCGCAGGTAGTTGTGCGAGACCCCGGGGTGGGAGTTGATGATCTTGGCGGCGCGGTGTGGGTTCTCGGGGTCGACCTTGGCGGCGACCAGCATCGAGGCGTAGCCGAGCGCGCGGGTATCGAAGATCGGAGTGATTTCGCGGATGATGCGCTTGTCGAGCAGGTACTGGGCGCGACCCATCACCTC
>JBHEMJ010000160.1:0-5249 GCA_046262655.1 Solirubrobacterales bacterium
GCCCCCGGCCAGGTAGCTGACTATTCTGTGTCCAGGGACTCAGGGAGACACCTGGAATGCCGGTACTTCATTTTGTATAGTATTGGGATGTGCAGATCAACGATCGTGAGGAGAACAACGTGAGTGGCAAGCTGGCCGACGTGACAGATGCGAACTTCGACGCCGAAGTCCTGCAGGGCGATGGGCCGATCCTGGTCGACTTCTGGGCGCCCTGGTGCGGACCTTGTCGTGTCGTTCACCCGGTACTCGAGGAGATCGACGCCGAGCGCGAGGACCTGACGATCGTCAGCCTCAACACCGACGACAACCCCCAGACCGCGGCCAAGTTCGAGGTGCTCTCGATCCCGACCCTGATCCTGTTCAAGGACGGCGAGATCGCCAAGAAGGTCATCGGCGCGATGCCGAAGGCTCGCCTCGAAGCCGAGCTCGAGCCGGCCCTCGCCTAAGAGCCGGGTGCCGTTCATCCAAATCCACTGGTTCGAGGGTCGCTCAGACGACCAGAAGGCCGAGATCGCCAAGCGCATCGAGGCGGTGATGGTCGAGGTCGCCGGCACCCAACCCGATCACGTCTGGGTCAAGTTCTCGGATTCCGCCAAGTCCGACTTCATCATCGGCGAACCCGCGGACCAGGACTAGCGGCGCCATCGCTGCTTCACCGCTCCTCTCGCTGCATTCGAGTCCGCTGGGTTCCCTCTAGGCCTTCTCGACGCCGATCCGCAGCTCGAGGCCCTCGATCCGCGCCGCCGCGGCGTCGCCATCCTCGTCGTAGGCCACCGAGCTCGCCAGCGTCTCGCCGCTGACGTAGCCCTCGTGGGCCTTTGCCGCCTCGAGCAGGGTCTCGTCGCCGCCGAGTGAGAGGGCGATGCGGTCGGAGACGTCGAGGCCAGCCTGCTTGCGCGCGTTCTGCACGGCGTGGACGATCTCGCGCGCCAGGCCCTCGCGCTTCAGCCCGGGGTCGAGCTCGAGCGACAGAGCGACGGCGTGGCCGGCCTCGGCTTCGACCTCGTAGCCGGCCAGCGGCTCCATCACCAGGGAGACGTCTTCGGCGGTCAGGTTGTGGTCGTGGCCGTCGATCGAGACGCCAAACTCGGAGCCTGACTCGAGCGCCGCTGCCACGTGGTCGGCGTCCAGGGCCTCGATCGCCTCGGCAGCCATCGGCATGTCCTTGCCGAAGCGCGGCCCGAGGCTGCGGTAGTTCGGCTTGACGCGGTAGCTGACCAGCTCGCCCTGCTCGGCGACGAACTCGACCTCCTTCACATTCAGCTCGCGGGCCACCATCTCCACGTGGCGCTCGATCGCGCCGCGCTCCTCATCAGAGGCGACGACCACCGCTTTGCGCAGCGGCTGGCGGACCTTGATCTTGGCCTGGGCCCGGGCGGCGCGGCCGAGCTCGACGGTGCGCTCGACCGCCTCCATGTCGGCCTCGAGCTGCTCGTCACGGAGCGCCGCGGCGGCTTCGGGAAAATCACGCAGGTGGACCGAGTCGGGGAGCTCTCCGGACTCGCCCGCCTCGCCGCTGACCAGGTTGGTGTGGATCTCCTCGGCGATGAAGGGCATGAAGGGAGCCAGTAGCCCCGCCGCCTCGACCAGGCAGTGGCGGAGGGTGGCCAAGGCGGCAGGGTCGCCGTCCCAGAAGCGGCGGCGGCAGAGGCGCACGTACCAGTTGGAGAGCTCCCCGACGTAGGCCGCGATCGCGCGCCCCGCCGTGGTCGAGTCGAAGGCGTCGAGCGAGGAGCGGACCGCGGCGACCGTCGCCTGCAGGCGTGAGAGCGCCCAGCGGTCGAGCTCGGTTGCTCCCTCGGCCGGTGGCCCGAGCGGGGCGTCGGCGCCGGCCCCCTCGGTGTTCGCGTAAAGGACGAGGAAGGAGTAGGTGTTCCAGAGTGGCAGCAGGAACTGGCGCACCGACTCGCCGACCGTGTCGAGCGAGAAGCGGTAGCCGGCCCACGGCTGCTGGGCGGTCAAGTAGTACCAACGGAAGGCGTCGGCGCCGTGGCGCTCGATCACGTCCCAGGGCTCGACCACGTTGCCGCGGCTCTTCGACATCTTCTGGCCCTCGGGGTCGAGGATCAGACCCAGGCAGACGCAGGACTTGTAGCTGCTCTGGTCGAAGAGCAGCGTCGACTCGGCCAGCAGCGTGTAGAACCAGCCACGGGTCTGGTCGATCGCCTCACAGATGAAGTCGGCCGGAAAGCGCTCCTCGAAGGTCTCGGTGTTTTCGAAGGGATAGTGGAACTGGGCGAAGGGCATGGCGCCGGAGTCAAACCAGGTGTCGATCACGGCCTCCTCGCGGCGCAAGGTCCCCTCGCAATCGTCGGCCTCGCAGCTCCAGGCGACCTCGTCGATGTAGGGACGATGGAGGTCCTCTGGCACCGCAGCGCCCTTTGCTCGCAGGTCCTCGACCGACCCGGCGCAGAAGCTTGCCTCGCAGGACGCCGAATCGCAGCGCCAGATCGGAAGCGGGGTGCCCCAATAGCGGTCGCGCGAAAGCGCCCAGTCGACGTTGTTTTCCAGCCACCGGCCGAAACGTCCTTCGCGGATGTGCCCAGGGTGCCAGTCGATCTTCTCGTTCTCCGCCAGCATCCGCTCGCGGACGACCGTGGTCTGCACGTACCAGCTCGCTTTCGCGTAATAGAGGAGCGGCGTCTCGCAACGCCAACAGTGCGGGTAGGCGTGCTCGTAGGGCTCGGCCCGAAGCAGGCGTCCCTTGGCCTCCAGTGCCTCGACGATCTCGGGGTCGGCTTCCCTCACCCTGCGCCCGGCGAAGTCGGTGACCCGCTGGTCGAAGGTGCCGTCCAGGCGAACCGGGTTCTGCAGCTTGATCTCGTATTGCTCTCCCAGCCTGAAGTCGTCCTCGCCGAAGGCGATCGCGGTATGGACCAGCCCGGTTCCCTCGTCGGTGCTGACGAAGTCGGCCAGCAACACGGTGTGCCCGCGCGGGCCGAAGTCCGTGATGTATTCGAAGGGCGGCTCGTAAGAGGTGCCCGCCAGGGCCTCGCCCGGGAAATGCGAGAGGACCTCGGGTTGGTCGCCGCCGAAGACGTGCTCGAGGCGTGCCCGGGCCAGGATCAACGCCTCCCCACGGTGGCTCACGCGCACGTACTCGATCTCCGGGCCGGCGGCGACGGCGGCGTTGGAGATCAGGGTCCAGGGCGTCGTCGTCCAGACCAGCAGCTGGTCGCCAGATTCGACCGGCGACTCCGGGATCTGGTCGCTGGGGGCAGGCTCGCGGACCGGCAGCTTCACGTAGGCGGAGGTGTCGACGACGTCGTGGTAGCCCAGCGCGACCTCGTGGGAGGAGAGCGCGGTGCCGCAGCGTGGGCAGTAGGGCACGACCTTGTGGCCCTCGTAGAGGCGCCCCTCGTCCCAGATCTTGCGCAGCGCCCACCACACCGACTCGATGTAGTCGTCATCAAGGGTCACATAGGGATCATCAAGGTCGATCCAGAAGCCGATCCGCTCGGTCAGCCGGTTCCAGTCCGCTACATAGCGAAACACCGACTCGCGGCAGCGCTGGTTGAACTCGGCGATCCCGTACTTCTCGATCTGCGCCTTGGAGGAGATGCCGAGCTCCTTTTCGACCTCGAGCTCGACCGGCAGCCCATGCGTGTCCCAGCCCGCCTTGCGCGGCACGCGGTGGCCGGTCATCGTCTTGTAGCGCGGATAGACGTCCTTGAAGACCCGCGAGAGCACATGGTGGGAACCGGGCCTGCCGTTGGCCGTCGGCGGTCCCTCGTAGAAACTCCAGATCGGCGCCCCGGCGCGGTTTTCCAGCGAGCGCTCGAACACCCTGTTCTCACGCCAGCCCGCGAGCACCCGCTCCTCCAACTCGGGGAAGGACTGTTTGGGATCGACGGGGCGAAATTGCGTCACCAGCGGGGATTCTGCCAGCCGTTTGCCTCCCGGCTGCCGAGCGCCCTCAGTTTCCGACGCCCACCATTCTGCTCAGCCTAGGCGGCGCGGTCGAGCTTGCGGCAGATGTCCGCCAGCTGGCGCTTCTCGTGCTCCTCGAGTACGCCGAACGCCTGGCGTACCCGGTTCGCGTGGGCGGGGAATGCGCGATCGACCAGGTTGCGGCCGGCGGGGGTGAGGGTGATGCCGACGGCGCGGCGATCGCTCTGCAGGCGCCGCCGCGTGCAGAAGCCACGCTGCTCGAGTGTGTCGAGGACCTCGGTCGCCGTTGCCTTGGAGGCTCCCAGGCGGCGGCGGATCACGCGCAGCTCTGCGTCGCCGCCGGCGCTCGTCAGCAGCACCAGCATCGCGAAGCCGGTGGCCGAGACGCCTATCCGCTCCAAGTCGGCGGCCAGCCGGCGGGTGAGGGTGGCCTCGGCCCGCATCAGCGCATCGAGGGCACGGTGGGCGAGGGGGTCGCTGGTTCGCAGCTCGATCGGCTCGCTCATCGAAGCTGAAACTAAGGGCCGAAGCGGACGGTTTCCTAGGATGGGTGCGGATGCGACGAAAAGCCCCCGCGATCGCCCTCGCGCTGGCCGCGGCGCTGCTCGCGGCCTGCGGCAACTCGGGGACCGGGTCCACCCCGGCCGCCTGCCTGAGCGACGTGGCCGCCTATCGCCAGGCTCTGGCCGCCGCCCCCGGTGAGGTCCGCCTCGGGGGCGCCACCCCGATCAGCGGCTGTCTGGTCGAGGGCCAGTCGGGCGGCGAGCTGGCTCAGGTCGGCCAGGCGATGGTGCTGGCAGCGACCCAGCTCAACGAGACGGCGCGCAAGGACCCGACCGGCCCCGCCGCGGTGCAGCTCGGTTACCTGATCGGTGCCGCACAGCAGGGCGCGAGCACGACCGGCGGCATCCACTCCGACCTGATTCGCCGCCTCGATACGGCGGCTCGCTTCACACCCGGTGGCGGCACCTTGCCGGCCGACTTCGAGCGCACCTTCGGCGAGGGCTACGCGGCCGGGCAGCGCAGCGGCTGAGGCAGCTGCTCCGATAGCCTGCGGCGGCGATGGCCGACCAACTCTGGGGCGGGGAGACAAGCAAGGCGGTGGACAACTTCCCGGTCTCCGGCAATGCGATTCCGGTACCGGTGATCCGCTGGTTGGGGCGGATCAAGGCAGCCGCGGCGCGTGCCAATGCCGAGCTGGCCGGCCTCGACCAGGGCATCGCCGACTCGATCGCCTCCGCCGGCGACGAGGTTGCCGCGGGCAAGCACGACGAGCAGTTCCCGGTCGACGTGTTTCAGACCGGCTCTGGCACCTCCTCCAACATGAACGCCAACGAGGTGATCGCCAACCTCGCCGG
>JBHEMJ010000161.1:0-2599 GCA_046262655.1 Solirubrobacterales bacterium
CCAGCCGAGACGATTGAGCAGGTCTCCTTCTCGGACGTCCTCCACGGCAACATCGAGCCGGGCACGTTTCGCGACAAGATCGTCGTCATCGGGGGGACGGCGCTGACCCTCCAGGACACCCACCCCACCTCGACCACCCGGTCCGAGGAGGTGATGTCGGGGCCGGAGGTTCAGGCCAATGCCATCGACACGGTCCGGGATGGGCTGCCGCTGAAGAGCATCTCCAGCCTGCCCGCCGTACTGATCATCCTCGTCTTCGGGTTCGTGCCGATCCTGGCCGGGCTGCGTCTCTCGCCCCTGCGCGCCTTTCTCGTCTCAGTGGCTGTGGCCGTCGCCTACCTGGTCATCGTCCAACTCGCCTTCAACGGTCCCGGGTCGGTGTTCCCTGTGATCTATCCGCTCGGCGCCCTCGCGGTCTCTGCCGTCGGAACTCTCGGGCTGCAGTACGTCTCGGCGTCGGTCGAGCGAGAGCGGGTCCGCGGAACCTTCGCCCGATTCGTCCCCGAACAGGTCGTGGACCAGGCTCTGGCGCAGACCGGCGATGACCTTCGCCTGGGGGCGCAGGAAACCGAGTGCACGGTGCTGTTCAGTGACATCCGCGGCTTCACCACATTCTCGGAGAACAGCCCCCCGCGCAAGGTCGTCGACATCCTCAATCAATACCTCCAGGAGATGAGCAATGCGATCTTTGCTCACGGTGGCACCATCACCTCCTATATGGGGGACGGCATCATGGCCGTCTTCGGGGCGCCGATTCCCCAGGACGACCACGCCGAGCGCGCCCTTGCGGCGGCACGCGAGATGGTCGACGATCGCCTGCCGCGCTTCAATCGCTGGCTCGTTGAGCAGGGGGTGGACGAGTTCCAGATGGGGGTTGGGATCAACAGCGGCGAAGTGGTGCACGGGAACATCGGCTCCGACCAGAGCCTGGCCTACACGGCTATCGGTGACACGGTCAACACCTCGGCTCGGCTGGAGGGGATGACCAAGGGCAGCGGCCACCAGATCTTCATCTCCGATACCACCTACGGCCGCATCCGCGATACGGAGGGCATCGACTACGTCGACGAGCTGGTGGTGCGCGGCCGAGCCGCGAAGATGAAGGTCTGGGCGCCCAGCGAGAGGATCGAAGCGCACCGCTCTCAATAGGCTGGCGCCGATGAGAAGGGCGCTGCGACCTCTCGTGCTTGTGGCGATCGCCGCAGCGTTGCTCACCGCCGCGGCACCGGCGGGGGCCGCCCCCGACCCCGCCGACCAGCCGCCTCTGGGCGGCGCGCCGGTCTATCCGCTGGTCAAGCACTCCCCGCCCACGAGGACGCCGCCGGGCTTTGAACTTAGCCCGGCGCGAGCCCGGGCGATTGCCGAGAGCACCTCGCAGGTGAGCTCCGAGCTGCGGAAGGATCCGCGGCTTCGGGTGGTGGTGGGGACCCGCGGCGAAGATCAGTGGCAGGTCGGCTATTTCGACTCGGGCGGGACCGAGCGGGTGCGGATCCTGGTCGATGACCGCAGCGGCAAGGTGACCGAGTCGCTGACCGGCAGGCAGGTGGCCACTCCGCTGGCCCGCGGCTACCCGGGCGCCGTGGCCGGCATCGCCAACCACCTCTACATCTGGCTGCCGCTCTGCCTGCTCTTTGTGGCGCCGTTCTTCGATCCACGGCGGCCTTTCCGCGTGCTGCACTTCGATCTGGTCGCGCTGCTCGGCCTGGGTGTTTCGCAGTACTTCTTCAACCGCGGCGAGATCGGCGTCTCGGTGCCGCTCGTCTATCCGGTTCTCGCCTACGTCTTCGCCCGCATGCTGATCGTCGGATTCACCCGCGACGCCGGGCGCGAGCGCCGGGAGCCGCTGATCCCGCTGGCGCCCCGCTGGGCGCTGGTCGCGGCAATCGTGGCGCTCGCCGTCTTTCGCGTCGGCGTCAACCTCTCCGAGGACAACGTGATCGATGTGGGCTACGCGGGAGTGATCGGTGCGGACCGGATCGCCGACGGCAAGGACATCTATGACGCCGGCTACTGGAGCACGACGCAGGTACGCGGCGACACCTACGGTCCTGTCAACTACCTGGCATACGTCCCCTTCGAGCAGGCCTTTCCCTGGAGCGGCACCTGGGACGATTTGCCCGCGGCGCGGGCCGCCGCGATCGCCTTCGACCTGCTCACCGCGCTCGGCCTGCTGCTGCTCGGCTTCCGCCTGCGGCCCGGCGGGGAGGGCCGCACGCTGGGGATCGCCCTCTGCTTCGCCTGGATGTCCTATCCCTACACGCTCTACACCCTCGACTCGAGCTTCAACGACTCACTGGTCGCCTTGGGGCTGGTGGCAGCGCTGCTGCTATTCCGCTCCGCCGTGGCGCGGGGGACGTTCATCGCCCTGGCCGGGCTGGCCAAGTTCGGCCCGCTGGCGCTGGCACCGCTGTTCGCGGCCGGTGAGGATCGGCGACGGTGGCGCGACACCGCCCTCTTTACCCTCGCCTTCGCCGCCGTGGTGGCGATCGTCGTACTGCCGTTCATTCCCGACGGGGGCCTGAAGGAGATGTTCGACCGCTCCTTCGGCTATCAGGCCTCGCGCGGCTCGGCCTTCTCCATCTGGGGGCTGAAGCCGGGT
>JBHEMJ010000162.1:0-2982 GCA_046262655.1 Solirubrobacterales bacterium
CCGCCGAGAAGTTCGGCTTCAACCAGCCCATCACCCTTTTCGACAAGGCGGGCGTCGAGGCGATCGACGCACCCGAGCCGACCCTGCCGACCCCGGTCGGCGATGACCTCGACCTCGGGGTGACCGCGATCGGCCAAGGCAAGGTGCAAGCCACGCCGCTGGAGATGGCGGCGGTCGCACAGACGATCGCCGCCCACGGCGAGCGCTCGCCGAACGCCCTGGTGACCGACCCCGGCCTGGGCCCGGACACGGCTCCGGTCCGGGTGACCACGCCGGAGATCGCGGGGGTGCTGAAGAACCTGATGATCGGCGTGGTCAACTCGGGCACCGGCACCGCGGCCGACCTCGGCAAGATCCAGGTGGCCGGCAAGACCGGCACCGCCGAGCTCGGCCCGAAGCCCAATCAGCCCCCGCCCCAGCCCCTCGCCCCCGGCGAAACCGCGCCCCCCGCCGAGCAGATCCTCGACGCCTGGTTCACCTGCTTCGCGCCGGCCGAGAAGCCGCGCATCGTGGTCGCCGCCTTCATCGCCGATGCGCCCGGGGACGGTGGCACGGTCGCAGCACCGATCGCCCGCGCGGTCCTCCTCTCAGCTCTCTGAACCCGACCGCCCGTGGGCCGGGTTCCTTTGCCCGTCTATCTGGGCCAGCCGAAGGCGACGGCGACGACTACCAGCGCGGCGCCGAAACCGGCCAGCAGGCCGCCGAGCGTTTCCAGCCCCAGCGAGAGCGGCACCCCCAAGAGGGTGATCAGCGCCCCGGTGGCGAGCAGACGCCACCATCGCACCCCCGCCACCTCCGGCTCCGGCGCACCCCTCGGCGCCAGGCTGAGAACGGTGCCGATGAAAATCGCGATCACGCCCGCGAGCTCAACCACGGTGCTGAAGAAACCGAGCAGGATCACCGCCGCACCGGCTGCCGCGACCAGCAGCGGCAATGGCGAGCGCGTCCGGCTAGAGGTCAAGCTTGATGTCGGCCTGTTCACCCAGGTAGCGGATGTGCAGGGTCAGCGGCCGGTTCTCTGTGACTCCCTGATCGAGCAGAAACAGGACCAGCGAGCCTTGGGTGGGGCCGGCGGCGGCGATCGAGTCGGGGTCCGGCACTTGATGGTCCTCGGCAACTGTCTGCCCGTAGGGAAAAGTGAAGTCGTTGTCGACGTCGGCCGGTACGTACTTCGCCTTGGTGGTGTCTTCGATACTGAAGTCGCTGGCCGACGGCAGCGGAACCTCGTGATCGCCGTCGTTGGTGATCAGCAGGAAGACACCGAAGTACTCCTTGCCCTCGGGGGCCGCCGGGGCCCCGCTCACGTAGCCGGCGTCCTCGGTCTGCGCCGGGTTCAGGAACCGGTCATAGAGCACGTTCATCCGCAGCGAGCTCATCTCGAAGCTCTGACCCTCGTCGATGTCATCGAGGCCGGACTTGCCGCAGCCCGCAGCGACGCCGGCGAGGCTCACAGCGAACGCCATCGCGATCGCGATTCTCAGCCACCTGCTCATTCGAGGGCGAGAGTCTATCCGCAGGTCCTCAGAAGACACCGGTCGAGGCGCGATCCCCGCCCGCCAGGTCAACTCGGCGTTCGGCGGGCAGATCGCCCTCTACCAAGGCGGCGAGCCGACGGAGGGCCTTGCGCCATTTGCGCCTGTACCAGCGCCGAGCGCCGAGCACCTCGCGGGCACGGTCGAACGGGTTGCCGGTCCGGCTGAGGAAGGTCAGCTGGACATCGGTGCCGCCGTCTCGCTCGAGCATCTCCCAGGTGGTGACCAGCGTGATCCTGCCCAGCCGCCCGCAGCGGCCGTGCTCGACCACGCGGCTCGGGCGCTCCGCCTCCGCGATCACGGTCTCCACCCACAGCCGGCCGAGTCCAGGCGGCGAGACCTGAAAGCGCGCCGCGGCTCCGGAGCCGCTGGACTCGATGCGAGCCAGGCGGAAATCCTTCTGGAAATGGTCGGCGAAGAGAGGCCGCAGGCCGAGATCGCAGACGGCTTCGTAGACCCGCTCCGGGGGAGCATCCACAGAGTTGCTGACCGTGGTCGGGTCCACGGCGCCAGTCTATGTCCCGGTCAGGCCCAGCCCTCGCGCATCAACGGTGTTGATTTGACATGCGCGTATATGCATGCGAGCATGCTACTCATGGGAAAAGCCCACGGAGTCCACTCCGCCACACCGGTCAGCGCCAAGGCGGCCGGCGAAGTGGCCAAGGTGATGGCGGCGCTCGGGACCGCCAGCCGGGTCCAGATCCTGGGGCGGCTGCGCAGGTCAGCCTGCACGGTGACCGAGTTGACCGCAGCGGTCGAGATGGCTCAGCCGGCCGTCTCCCACCAGCTGCGGATCCTGCGCGATCTCAGCCTGGTCACCGGCAGGCGTGAGGGGCGCCATGTGATCTACGGACTCCATGACTCCCACGTCGCGGTGCTGCTCGACGAGGCGCTTCGCCACCTCGAGCACCTGCCCATCACCGCCATCGCCGCCTCCCGGCCCGATCTTCCGCCCGTCAGCCCACCGACCACGAAGGAGAACCGATGATCAACGAGGAGCACCCGCACGAAGACCCCCACAGTCACGAGCACAGCCACGGCGAGGAGACGCATAGCCACGCACACACCGGCCACCAGCACGATCACGTCGAGCACGAGCACGAGCACTCCCACGACGGCGAGACCCATGCCCACAAGCACGTCCACGAACAAGGGCTCGAGGACATTCACGAGCACGATCACGATCAGCCCTAGTCTCCCCGGGCCGTCCGCCGGCCTCAGGACCCGGCGGTCGTCAATCGTCCGCCGGTCCGCGCTGCTCGGGATCCTCGTGGGTGTGACTGTGCCCGTGATCTGCACCGGAGCCGTGCCCGTGGGGATGGGAGTGCACCATGTCGCCGTGGGTGTGCTCGTGCTGATGCTGGGCTCGGCGCCGAAACCTTCTCTTGCCGATGGCGTCCACCTCGCCCGTCTGCGCCGATAGGCAGGAGTCGCAGAGGCCGAGGATCGG
>JBHEMJ010000163.1:0-6825 GCA_046262655.1 Solirubrobacterales bacterium
GGCAAGATGATCAAGGTCAAGGGCACCGGCCTGCTCGCCCGGGCGATCCAGCACGAGATCGACCACCTCAACGGCATCCTGTTCATCGACAAGCTGACCGACATCTCCACCCTGCGTAAGGTGAAGCCCCAGGAGGATGACGAGAGCACGCTTCGCGGCCCGGGGGATGATGCCGGCGACGCGGCGGGGACTCGCCGCACCGAGGATCAAGCCGTCGCCATCTGACGGTTTCACCGGCCCGGTCGAGGTGACGTGACATGCGGGTGGCCTTCCTGGGCACGGCCGACTTCTCGGTGCCGTCGCTGAGCGTCTGTGCCCGGCAGGCCGAGGTGGTGGCCGTCATCACCCAGCCCGATCGTGCCGGATCGCGGGGTCGTCCGGCGCCACGTCCGGTCGCCGATGCCGCCCGGGACCTGGGTCTGAGCCTGTTGCAACCGGAGCGGCTGCGCGACCCCACGACCACCGACGCGATCCTGGGCCTCGGCCTCGACGCCCTGGTCGTTGCCGCCTACGGGCAGATCCTCCCGGCTCGCCTTCTCGACGGCGTACCCCTGGGCGGCATCAACGTGCATGCGTCGTTGTTGCCACGCTGGCGCGGCGCGGCGCCGGTGGCGGCCGCGATCCTTGCCGGTGACGGCGAGAGCGGCGTGTCGATCATGCGCATGGATGCGGGCATCGACACGGGAGCGGTCTTCGCGATGCGGTCAGTGCCCGTGGCGCCTGACGCCACCACGCCGGCGCTCACGGCGGCCCTCGCCGACCTCGGCGCCGAGCTGCTCGGCGAGGTGCTGCCGGCGATCGAGCTGGGTGAGGTGGTCGCCGTCCCCCAAACCGGGGAGGGGGCGACCCACGCGCCGCGGCTGACCAGGGCGGACGCGCACCTGGACTGGGCGGTGGTGAGCGCGGCGGAGGCAGATCGCCGGGTTCGGGCCCTCAACCCCTGGCCTGGGGTGGCCGCCGAGCTCGCGGGGGCGGCCGTTCATCTGCTTGAGGGAATTGCGGTGGCGGGGGCCCCGGGCCGGGAGGCTACAGCCGGTCAGGTCACGGGTGTGGAGGCGCCGGCGCCCGGTGCGGTTCCGCCTGGTGCGAAGTCCGGAGCTGAAGGCGGGGGCGCCGGTCTGGCCGGCGGTCGGCATGGCACCAACCATGGAATGGAGGGTGCGGCGGGCTCCGGGGCAATTTCGGGTAGTGGAGATCAGCGCCCGGCGCAGCCGGGCCAGGTGATCGGCGTTGTTCGCGAGGGGGTGCTGGTTGGCACCCGGGAGGGGGTCTACCGCGTGGATCTGCTCAAGCCGGCCGGCGGCCGGCCGATGACGGGCGCGGCCTTCCTCCGAGGCCGGAGGCGCTACTGATGGCGCCCACGAGGAAAACCCCGCAGGATCCTGTCCTCGCCCGCAACCGGCACGCCTCTCACGAGTACGCGATCCTGGAGACCTTCGACGCGGGCATCTCCCTGCTGGGCAGCGAGGTGAAGGCACTGCGCGGCGGCCGAACCCAGTTGCGCGACGGTTATGTGCGCATCGAGCGGGGCGAAGCCTGGCTGCTCTCGGTTCACATCGCCGAGTACGTCCAGGCGAATCGGGCCGGCCATGAGCCCGACCGGCGGCGCCGTCTGCTCCTGCATAGGCGCGAGATCGAGTACCTCGATGCCAAGGTCAATCAACAGGGTTTGACCCTGATACCCCTGGAGCTGCACCTGAAGCACAACCGGATCAAGCTGCGCTTCGGACTTGGGCGCGGCAAGAAGCTCTGGGACAAGCGCCGGGCCATCGCCGAGCGCGACGCCAGGCGGGACGCCGAGCGCAGCATCGCCCAGGCTCGGCGCAGCGGTTGACGACAAGGCCCCGCGTATGCCGGCCCCCTGGCGACGCAGGCGGACGGGCCCAGCGGGGCTCGCTGCAGCGGTTGACGAGCTGCCCCGCCGTCGACCGGCGTGCCACCGCAGTGGCGGGCGGCCGCAGGCTCACCAGCGCGCGCGGGCGCCGGTCCGGATCAGCCGGCCAGCGGTTCCTGGATGCGATCGGACACCGTCGGTGACGTCCCTTCCTCCCGCTCCGCCGCCGCCAGGTGCCGCCGACCGCCGCCATCGGGTAGGGCGTGCTCGGCCAGGCGTTCGAGGGCATCGCGAAACGCCCCTAGTCCGGTACCACTGACGGCGGACACGGCGACCGCGTCGATCCCCGCAACCTGGGCCAGCCTCTGAACCATCTCATCCAGAACGGCCGCCGGGATCCTGTCCGCCTTCGACACCACCAGAACCGCGTCCTGGTCGCAACCCATGCCCGCCAAGGTGTCGAGCACGGTCTCCAGTTGCGACTCCGCCTCGGGGTGGGAGCCGTCGACGACGATCGCGAGCATGCGGGCCTGGCGCACCTCCTCGAGGGTGGCGGCGAAGGCCTCCACCAGCTCGGTGGGCAGGCTCTGGATGAAGCCGACGGTATCGGTGAGGATCAGCCGCCGGCCGGTGCGCGTGGTCATCAGCCGCGAGGTCGGGTCCAGGGTGGCGAATAGCAGGTTGTCCGCCAGCACGGTGGAGTTGGTGAGGCGGTTCAGGAGCGTCGACTTGCCGGCATTGGTGTAACCGACCAGGGCGCAGGAGGCCAGCGGGACATCGGTGCGGGCTTGACGCTGCGTGGTCCGTCGTCGCTCCATCTCCTTGAGGCGCCGGCGCAGGCGCTTCAGGCGCTGGCCGGCGAGCCGCCGGTCCACCTCGATCTGGGTCTCACCCGCGCCCCCCCGGATGCCGCGGCCGCCCCGCTGCCGCTCCAGGTGCTGCCAGCGCCCGGCCAGCCGGGGCAGCACATGCTCGATCTGAGCCATCTCCACCTGGATGCGGCCCTCCGCGGTGGTGGCTCGACGGGCGAAGATGGCAAGGATAACCTCGGTCCGGTCCAGGACCGGCACGCCCCACGCCTCCTCGAGGTTGCGCTGCTGACGTGGGGTCAGCTCGTCGTTCACCAGGACGGCCGGCCGCCCCATCTCGGCCACCCGGCAGGCGATGCTCTCCACGGTCCCGCCGCCGAACAGGGTCGCCGGGTTCACCTCCCGGAGAGGCACCAGCGTGCGCTCCACCACCGTGGTCTTCAGGGTCCGGGCCAGCTCCTCCAGCTCGTCGAGCTCCAGCTCGGCCCGTTCGCGTCGCGACTGGCCACCGTGACTGCCCAGCACCAGCACCCTGCTCAGGGTCGCGCCCACGCCGGGGTCCGCGCCGGACAGCAGAGTTTCAGTCGACATTCACCGGATAGCCTATCGCGCCGGAACCGGGGGAGTGAACCCTGATCGAGCCTGATCGCCTTGTGCCGCCGAGCCCCGGGCGGCCTCGGGCTGCGGTATCATCAACCTGCACGTTCGCTCCTCGAGCGAATCAGGCGCCACGGGGGCGTATGGTTTCGACGGGGTCGTGGGTTGTGCGATGGCGAGCCGAGCCCCGGGCTCGTAAAACCGGGAAAAAATATAAGTGCGAATGACTCGTACGCTCTTCCCCTCGCTGCCTAAGCGAGACTAGAGCAAATGCTCAGGCTTCGGCCTGACGTCGATCGCCCTCTCGGCCGTGGAGTGCGGAGCCGACGTTAATACCAGCGGTCTCGCCGCCCGGTGGCGTCACGGCGCCGGGCGGGACATACACCGTGACTGGTCGGCATGAAGCCTGGTCCCAGGGCGTTGCGTCGATGAGATGAATACCGGGACTATGCTCGTAGATGTCGTACGGAACGCGGCTTCGGACCCGGGTTCGATACCCGGCGCCTCCACCAGATGTCCGTATTCGAACTTCCGCACGTGAAGAGAAGGTCGAAGGGCGCCGGGAACCGCCTCGGTGATCTTGCCCTCGGCGACGAGCAGCTGTTACACCGGGCCTGCTCAGGTCAGCTCCTAGACACGCCCCATACGAGCGGGTCGATCCGGGCCTGCGCGACAACCTGTCGCGTCGCGTCCGTCGATGCAGCCTATCGACTTTCGCAGCTGCGGGAGCTGGAGGGAGACCTGGAGGACGCCATCTGGGCGGCTCTGCGGGCAATAGCGCCCGACCCGGACTATGAGGAACTCTACCGGTGGCTGATGATGCTGCAGCTGCACTCGGGCGCACGGATGGCGCGCGCCGGACCCTTCGTGTCCTCGAAGCGCGACTTGCTGACATCGGTGCGGAGCCGGACCAAGCGACACTCGATGTCCTCGTGAACAAGTGCAGCCCGCGCTCCCGTGATTCCTTGGCGCCAGGTCCGGAAGCCGGCGACCCGCGTCGCGTCGGGCCCGCCGGAGGTGGATAAGCATCGTGTTGTTGAAGGAGTAGCGGTGGAACCGGCCCTGGACGTCGAGCCAGCCGCGCCGTGCCTCCGATGTCGTGAGGATGGCGATGCCGGCGCCGAGGCGGTTGAGGACCTCCTCTTTTCGGGTGCTGTCGGCCATAGAGTCGTCCTCCTGGAGGGCGGATGCGATGCGCGCCCACAGGTGGGGACCGAGCGAGCTGTCGCACCCCAAAGGGGGGAGGTCATGGCCGGTGTGGAGAGAGCCCGAGCAGAGGCGCGACCGGAGGGCGTCAGCCCGGTCGATCGCCGCCCGGAGGCCGAACGGACGGGCCCGTTGGTACGCCAGTTCAGGAGCGAGGCTCCCATGGCGGCTCATATCGGTAGCCGATGTCCCCTGCGGTCACGTCGACACCGAGGTCGAACACCTGCTGACCCGAGGCACGGTCGCGCGCTTCTTGGAGCATAGCCGGCATGCGCCTCATGGCGCTGTCATAGATCGACTCCATGATTCGCGTGCCGGCGTCGCTGTCGGTGGCGAAGATCATGTGGTACAGCGAGCCACCCTTCGTGTTCCTCAGCTCGAACGGGTGGGTGAAGCGGTAGGTGAGCACCCGCTCCAAGCGCCAGCGCATGAGGTTCACGTACTCCTCGCGTGCCTCTTGGGCGGAGAGTTGGCCGCGGAGCCGCAGGTCGTAGATCGCCCGCCACTGGTCGGTCCCGAGGATTCGGTCCGCCCTCGCGACGTCTGCTTCGGTCACCTTCGCCTCGTCCAGCGCCAGCGTTCTGACGATTCCAAGCGTTGGGAAGAGCAGCCACAGCTCGACCTTGTATTCGGGCTTGTGGGAGGTCGGCGCCCGGTAGCCGCGCTTGTGGTTCGCGAGCGCGACGATCGTCTCCCAGGCCAGCTCCATCCCGTCCGGATCGAGGAAGGCGAACGTCGGCGCCCAATTCAGTGGGCGCAGCTCGGCGAGCGCTCGGGGGACGGTCGTGTTGCAGTCGCCCTCGTAGACGCGGATGTCGCGACCGGGGTAATCGGCTCGAAGCCGGGCTTCGAGCTCCGCGGCCCGACGGCCGACCTCGAAGTACCGGAAGCGGCTGAAGCCGGCACCGTCACCCGCCTCGAGGGCGAGGCGGGCTGAGCCGGAGAACTCCTCGCCGGTGAGGCGGTCGAGACCGCGACCCTCGCCGGCGAAGGCATCGAGGTACACGCGCTCGCTCTGACCCTTCGAGGCGGTCGCGAAGGCGGCCAGGTAGTCGGCGAGCATCTGGAGCTTCAGCCGGTTCCAGTAGCCCCACGACCGCCCTATCGGGATCGTCATGCGGTGACGAGAGAGGCGGGCGCCGGCATCTCGTCCCAGGTCCGCCCGTCGAGGAGGCGGCCGCCGGTCTTCGACCGGGCGCCTCCCCACTGCTTGAAGAAGAAGGCGACGCCCTCACCGATGCAGCGATCACGCAGGTCCCGGAGCCACTCGGCGCGGACCGGACGGTGCCGCGGGCCGGACTCCCCGCCGGCGATCAGCCAGTCGATCTCCGCGAGATCGAGGCCGTCGAGCGGCCCCAGCAACGGCTCGGCGGAGACGAACCTGCGGGCGGCGGGGACGCCGCGGAGGTGGTCGGCGCGGTGGACGAACCGGCGGTTCTCGATCGTGACCCCCATCCAGACGTTCGGCGGCCAGTTGAGGTGACCGGCGAGCTCGGCGAGCCGCTCGTGCCGCTTGGTGAGGATCTGAAAGACATGCCAGTGGGCGGCCCGCATGACGGCGAAGATGTCCTCGACGTAGTCGTCCGGGATGTCCTCGTGGAACAGGTCGCTCATCGAGTTGACGAAGATCGTCCGCGGGCGACGCCAGCGCAGCGGCTGCTCCAGGCGTTCAGGCCAGAGGCGCAGGTCGAAGCCCTGCTCATACGGGTGGCCGGCGATGCCGCGCCAGCGCTCGGCGAACGTCTCGGCGTAGCAGTGGGCGCAGCCCGGCGACACCTTGGAGCAGCCCGTGACCGGGTTCCAGGTCGCCTCTGTCCACTCGATCGCGCTGCGGTCAGCCATCGTCAGCGACGTTCTAGCCGAAAGCGACAGATCCTTGGCGTCACGAACGCATGTTCGCACGCCCGCCGGACACCGTGCAAGCGGGGCCGCGAGAGCCTCAATCCGAGGTCGTCAGCCGAGCTCTGCGGGCTTCGACCGGACGACGTCGTCTGGCGCGACCGGCGCGGCTGCCTCCGCGTCCGGGGGAAAGGGGGCCAAGGAGCGCCAGGAACGGCTCCTAGCGGTCGGTAGCTGGCCGGAACGGTAGGGAGCCGCGACGGCCGGTGTCACCTCGACGGTGGAGGATCTGGCCGGGCGGGGACCGGCGTCCACGTCAATCCCCACAAGCTCCGCCACACCTTCGCCACGCGCTGCGGCGGCGCCGCCATCCGGCTGTTCCACTTCCTAGTCGATGTGCTCGTAGGCCACGAGCGTGAGGAAGGTCGGGAAGTCGTCGCTCAACGCGACCCGCTCGAACACGCCGCGGGTCTCCTCGGGCCGACCCTTCTCCCACACCTCGTCGCCGACCTCGGCGTGTATGCGCCGCATCTCGTCCTC
>JBHEMJ010000164.1:0-5623 GCA_046262655.1 Solirubrobacterales bacterium
CTCGAGAAGCTCCGTGGCTGACCGAACCGCGATCGAAACCGGCCTCGCCCGCATCGAGGCCGCTTTCGCCGTCGCCCGCGACGAGGGCCGGGCGGCGCTGATGCCGTACATGATGGGCGCCTTTCCCGACACCGAGACGGCGGCGGCGGTCGCAGATGCCTATGCGGAATCCGGCGCCGACCTGATCGAGCTCGGCGTCCCGTTCTCCGACCCGCTCGCGGACGGTCCCACGATCCACGCGGCCGACACCAGAGCACTCGCCAACGGGGCCACCTTCGAGAAGGCGCTCGAGGCATGTGCGCTGGTCGCCGAACGGGTGCCGGTGGTGGTCATGTGTTACGCGAACATGGCGCTGGCGATGGGCCCGAAGCGCTTCGCCGGCCGGCTCGCCGAAGCGGGGGCCGCGGGGGCGATCATTCCCGACATGCCGCTGGAGGAAGCCGGGGAAGTGAAGGCGGCGCTCGCGGCCCTTGACTTGGCACTGGTGCCTCTGGTCGCTCCGACGACGCCGCCCGAGCGCTGTGAGCGGATCGCCGCCGGCGCCGCGGGCTTCGTGTACATCGTCTCGACGGTCGGTACGACGGGGGAGCGGAAGGGTGGTGTCCCTGCTCAAATTCGCGCCTTCATCGACGGGGTCAAGGCAAAGGCCGAGGTACCGGTGGCGGTCGGCTTTGGGATCTCGACCCCCGAGCAGGCGGCGGCCTTCGGCGAGCTCGCCGACGGCGTGATCATCGGCACCCGTCTGGTCCGCGCCGTGGACGAGTCCGGGGGGCCCTCCGAGGCGGCTGAAGCGGTCTCGAGCTACCTCGGCGAAGTCCTCACCGCATTGCGGAACCGGTAGCTTTCCCGCGATGCGACTGCTTGTTTTCACCATGATCGGCCTGGTGGCGCTGGTCACCTGCTATTCGGTGCTCGGCTTCGGCGGGCCGACCTGCGCCGTGATCTTCCTCTTCATCGTCTTCAACGGCGTGCTCGACCGCGTCGCGCAGCCGCTGATCGCCAAGCTCAAGGCCTGAGCCCGCTCCCGCGTCCCTAGGATTGGTCGATGCGAATCGGCGTTCTAACCGGCGGAGGCGATTGCCCCGGGCTGAACGCGGTGATCCGGGCGATCGTTCGCAAGGGGGTCACCGAGTACGGGCACGAGTTCGTCGGATTCAGAGACGGCTGGCGCGGGCCGCTGGAGGGTGAGAGCAGGCCACTGGGCGTGCCCGAGGTGCGCGGGATCCTGCCCCGGGGCGGGACCATCCTCGGCTCCTCGCGGACCAATCCGATCAAGGAGGACGGAGGAGTGGCGCGGATCGTCGAGAATCTGGCCGGGGCGGGGGTCGACGGCCTGATCGCGATCGGTGGCGAGGACACGCTCGGGGTTGCCGGCAAGCTGTACGAGGACGGGATCAAGGTCGTCGGCGTCCCGAAGACCATTGACAACGATCTGGGCGCCACCGATTATACCTTCGGTTTCGATACCGCCGTCAACATCGCGATGGAGGCGATCGACCGCCTGCACACCACCGCGGAGAGCCACCATCGCGCCCTGATCGTTGAGGTGATGGGCCGCCACGCGGGCTGGATCGCCTTTCACGCCGGCGTTTCGGGAGGGGCCAACGTGATCCTCATCCCCGAGCTCGAGTTCGACATCGAGCGCGTCTGTGAGTACATCCAGCGTCGCTTCGAGAGCCAGTACTCGCCGATCATCGTCGTCGCCGAGGGCGCCCAGCCCAAGGGTGGCATCCCCGAGGCCGAGCAAGCTCCCACCGACGCCTTCGGCCACGTCCGCCTCGGCGGCGTGGCGCATTGGCTTGAGGGCGAGATCGAGCGACGCACCGGTCACGAGGCGCGGGCGACAGTGCTCGGCTACGTGCAGCGCGGCGGCACGCCGACCGCCTTCGACCGGGTGCTGGCGACCCGCTTTGGGCTGCACGCGATCGACGCGGCACACGATGGAGACTGGGGCAAGATGACCTCTCTGCGTGGCACCGACATCGAGCTCGTCGATCTGAAGGAGGCGACGGCCGAGCTGAAGGTGGTGCCGGAATCCCTCTACCGCGAGGCAGAGGTGTTCTTCGGTTGAGGCGCCTGGGGGCGGTGCTGGTGCTCGCCGTCGCCATCGCCGGCTGCGGAACGGGATCGGGGGGCTCGGGCGAGGGTCGGGGCAAGCTCGCGATCTACATGAGCGTGCCACTCAGCGGCGAGCGCGCCGCCGCCGGCGGTGCGGTATCGCAGGGGGCCAAGCAGGCGCTGGCCGACGCGGGCGGCGAGGTCGCCGGCCGCGAGATCGAGCTGGTCGTCCTCGACGACAGCGGCGGCGGCGATCGCTGGAGCCCGGTGGCGAGCGCGGCCAACGCGCGTCGCGCGACCGAGGACGCCGACACGATCGCCTACATCGGCGAGCTCGATTCCGGCGCCACGCGCACCTCGCTGCCGATCACCAACCAGGCCGGCATTCCGCAGGTCTCGCCCTCGGCCACGGCACTCGACCTGACCCACCCGGCGTCGGGCTTCGACGGCGCCCCGGATATCTACCGGCCCTCCGGCAAGGCCACCTTCGCCCGGGTCGTCCCGGCCAACGACGTACTCGCGCAGAGGGCGATGGAACTGAAGGGTCGTGTCGGCAGGGCGCCTGTGATCGCCTACGACGGCGACTCGCGGGGTGCCGCGGTGTATGTCACGCCTTTCGCCAAGCCCGCCGGCGCGTACGGGGCCGAGGCGATGGGGCTGATCCTCGACGCATTGAAGCGGGCCGGCGACGACGCTGGCGACCGCGAGAAGGTGATCGACAGGCTGCTCCCGAGCCCCCGGCGCTCCTCGCCGATCGGCGCCTACGCGATCAGCGGAGCGGGAGACACCACCCTCACCGAGGTAGGAGTCAGCCCCTGAGGCGGTCGCCGATCCACGCCTGAATCTCCGGCATCAGCCTGGGGTCGATCGTGTGCGCCATGCGCGTCTCGTGGTAGGTGACGTCGAGGCCGGCTCGGCTGAGCAGGTCGCGGGCGCGGCGGCCGAGGTCGACCGAGATCACGGGGTCGAGCTCACCGTGGGAGATCCAGACCGGGAGGCCCTTGCGTGACTCAAGCTCCGGCACCCAGGCGTCGGTGGTGGGCACGAAGCCGCTCATCGCCAGGATGCCGGCGGGCTTGGGCCGCGCGGTGCCGAGCCCGACGGCGTAGGACATCACGGCGCCCTGGCTGAAACCGCCGACCACCACCTCCGACCAGCTGATGCCGCGATGCTGGAGGGTCGAGTCGAGGAAATCGGTGAGCGCGCCGTAGCCCCGGGAGAAGGTTTGCGCTTCCGGGTATCCGACCCGCTCGACGGCGTACCAGTGGCGCCCGCCCGGCGGCATGTCGGTGAACGGGCCGCCCGGAGCCAGGCCGAGCAGGCGCTGGTCGGGGTCGAAGATGTCGAGCAGCGGGGCCAGGTCGTGTTGGTCGGTGGCCCGGCCGTGCATCAACACCAGTGCCCCCACGCCCTCGCCGGTCGGTTCGCGGACGACGCACTCGAGACCGCCGCCGACCAGCGGCACGCTCATGTCTTGCCGGTGCGGGGATTGATGATCGGGCGCAGGTTCGGCTCGACCTGATCGCGCAGATGCTCGTAGTCGGGGGGCAGCGAGAGCTTCTCGCCGAGCCCCTCGAGCGGCTCGTCGACGGTGAAGCCGGGACCGAGGGTGGCGATCTCGAACAGGACCCCGCTGGGCTCGCGAAAGTAGATCGACTTGAAGTAGAAGCGGTCGATCACCGGTGTCGGCTGGGCGCCGCCCGAGATCGCCTTCTCGCGCCACGCCTCGTGCTCGGTGATGCTGGAGGCCCAGGCGACGTGGTGGACGGTGCCCGCGCCCTGCAGCCCCGGCTCAGGGGGCGGTTCGGCGTAGCCGTAGAGGCCGCCGCGCTGTTCGCCGCGCGCCTCCCAGCCACCATCGTGCGGTTCGAACTCCAGCGCCTCGAGCAGGCCTCTGCTGGCTTCCGGATGGCTGCCATAGGCCAGCACGCCGTCGAAGCCCTGAAGCGCCACCTCGTCAGGAATCTCCGGGTGCTCGGCGCGCAGCGGCTGGTCGCCGCTGGTGTCGGCGATCAGCGCGAAGGTCAACCCCTCGGGGTCGGCGAAGTGCAGGTGCGGAGTACCGTGCGCGTCGACCGTCTGGGTCTCGATGCCCTTCTCCTTCAGTCGTTTTTCCCAGAACTCGAGCGCGGCCTCGGAGCCGACGCGCATGCGGATGCCGCGAACCATGCCGTCGCCGCCCCGGCCGGCCGGGGCGCCGGGGAACTCGAAGAAGGTCAGATCGGCGCCGGCGCTGCCTTTCTCGTCGGCGAAGAACAGGTGGTACACGCTCGGGTCGTCCTGGTTGACCGTCTTCTTCACCAGTCGCAGTCCGAGCACGCCGACGTAGAAGTCGACATTTTCTTGCCCGTCGGCGGTGATTGCGGTGATGTGGTGGATGCCCTCGAGCTTCATCAAGGCAACGCTACTGTTCTCTGCTCAGCTGCTCGAGGACGAAGAAGATGGATTCATAGCTGCGGCCGGTTGCACGCTCCATGCCGATCTCGCAGGTGCGATTGCTCGAAACATGGGCGTCGAAGCGGCGGCCGCGGATCTCTGCGGCCTCCTCCGCGGTGGCGGCGTCGGTCAGCTCCGGGTGCAGGAAGCCACGGTCGCCGGCGAATCCGCAGCAGCCGGCCGAGGGCGGCACGACAACCTCCTCGGAGAGACGGGCGGCGACGCGGCGCAGGCTGTGGTTGAGTCCGAGATGCTTGGCCGAGCAGGTCGGATGAATCGCGATCGAGCCGAGCTTGCGCGACACCTCGAGCCGCTCGAGCAGCCGTTGTGCCCACTGAGTCGAGTCGATCACCTCGACCGAGGTCAGCCTTTCGCGCCACGGCTCCTCGAGGGAGCCGGGCAGCTCGGCGATCAGGCCGTTGGCGCAGGAGCTGGCGTCGATCAGCACCGGCAGCTTCGCCTCATCGCTCCAGCGCCACAGCGCCTCTGCGGTGTGGGTGGCCATCCACTTGTGGCCCTCGAAGAGTCCCTTGGAGTGCCAGGGGGTCCCGCAGCAATGGCCGGGGGCATCGGGGGGAATCCACACCGGCAGCTCGGCGCGGGCCGAGGCGACGACGATGGCCTGCGGCAAGCTGAGGTCGCGGCCTGACCCCCGCGGGTTGCCAAAGATGCGGTTGATGCAGGCCGGCATGTAGACGGCCGCCGCACCCTGGCGCTCGGTGTCGGGCAGCCTGCGAGCCGCCTCCGGCAGGCCCCGGCCGCGCTTGGTGCGGGTCGCGATCGGCCCGCCGGCCCGCAGGCCGGCCCGGGCGACGCGCTCGGCGGCCGCGTAGTGGCGGGCCAGGCGCTCGCCCCCCTGCTTCGATTCCCGCGCCCGCAGCTGCTTGATCATCTTGCCGGTGTCGATCCCCACCGGGCAGGCGTGCACGCAGCTGCCGTCGGCCGCGCAGGTCTGCTCGCCGTCGTAGGAGTAGTCGTCGAGGATCGCCCTGGCGAGCGGCGAGCCCGGGGGCTGGCGCGCCACCTCACGCAGCAGCACGATCCGCTGGCGCGGGGTGGTGGTCAGCAGCCGGCTGGGGCAGACCGGCTCGCACATCCCGCACTCGACGCAGGTGTCGACGACCTCCTC
>JBHEMJ010000165.1:0-2885 GCA_046262655.1 Solirubrobacterales bacterium
ATGGTCGCCTGGCCGATCCTCGCCGCCCGTGAGGCCGGCGCCGGACGCGTCGCCGTGATCGTCTCTGCCGACCGCGACATCTCGCCGGCCCTACCCGAGGGCACCGAGACCGTCGTGCAGCCGAGCGCCGACGGCACCGGCGGCGCCCTGCGCGCCGCCCTCGAGCTGATCAAGGCCAGCGACACCGTGCTGGTGCTCTCCGGTGACGTTCCCCTGGTCTCGGCGGAGATCATCGCCGCGCTGCTCGAGGAGCACCGCTCCCACGACGCCGTGGCGACGATCACCACGGTCGAGCTCGACGATCCGGGCGCCTATGGGCGCGTCGTGCGCGGCAAGCGCGGGGAGGTGAAGAAGATCGTCGAGGCCAAGGAGCCCGGCGATGCCACCGACGAGGAGCTGGCGGTCAAGGAGGTGAATGCCGGGCTCTACGCCTTCGCCGCCGAGCCGCTGGCCGCGGCGCTGCGTGAGATCGGCAACGACAACGCCCAGGGCGAGTATTACCTCGGCGATGTGCTGCCGCTGCTCGCCGAGCGGGGGGCGATCGCGGCATTCCGCTCGCCTGACCCCGCCGTCAACCTCGGCATCAACAACCGCGCCGATCTGGCCCGGGCGACCGACGAGGCGCGCCGCCGGCTGCTCGAGGCTCACATGCTGGCCGGGGTGACGATCGTCAACCCCGCCTCGACCTGGATCGAGGCCGAGGTCGAGATCGCCGCCGATGCGACGATCGAGCCTGGATGTTTTTTGCGCGGCCACACCCGGGTTGGGAGCGGCACGGTGGTCGGTCCGGCGACCACGCTGATCGACACCGACCTCGGCCAGGGCGTGCGGGTTCCCCACTCCTACCTGGTGGAGTGCGAGATTTCCGACGGCGCCTCGGTCGGCCCGTTCGCCTACATCCGGCCCGGGACCACGCTCGGCGCCGAGGCCAAGGCCGGGTCGTTCGTCGAGATCAAGAACTCCGAGATCGGGCCGGGCACCAAGGTGCCCCACCTCTCCTACATCGGAGACGCCGATGTGGGGCCCGGCTCCAACCTCGGGGCGGGCACGATCACCGCCAACTACGACGGATCGCGCAAACACCGGACCAAGGTGGGGCGAGGGGTGAGAACCGGTGTTGACACGGCCCTCGTCGCTCCCGTAAACATCGGCGACGGCGCCTACACTGGGGCCGGCTCGGTGATCACTTCCGACGTGCCGGCGCGGGCCCTCGGCATAGCCCGCTCCAAGCAGCGCAACGTCGAGGGCTACGCCGAGCGCAAGGACGACAAGAAAGACGAGGACGCGAAGTCGTGAGCGCGATCGAGGACCGAACCCAGACGATCACCGAGATCACCCAGGACTACACCAAGCGCCTGATGGTCTTCGGCGGGCGCGCCTCGATGGACCTGGCGGCCAAGATCGCCGGCAAGCTCGCGGTCGACCTCGGCGAGGCCACGCTTAAGACCTTCGAAAATGGCGAGATCTATTGCCGCTACGAGGAGTCGATCCGCGGCGCCGACATCTTTCTGGTCCAATCCACGGCGGCGAACGAGGTCGCCGGGCTGACTCCGAACGACGCCCTGATGGAGCTGATGGCGATGATCGACGCAGCCCAGGGGGCCTCGGCGCACAGGATCATCGCCGTGATGCCCTGGTACGGCTACGCGCGCCAGGACAAGAAATCGGCTCCGCGCGAGCCGATCACGGCCCGCATCGTCGCCAACATGCTCGAGTCGGTCGGGGTGGACCGGGTCCTCACCATGGACCTGCACGCCGGCCAGGTCCAGGGGTTCTTCCACGTCCCCCTCGATCACATGACGGCGATGCCGATGCTGACCCGCTGGATCCAGGACCAGGCCTTCGACGAAGAGCCGGTGATCGTCTCACCCGACGCGGGCCGGGTGAAGACCGCCCGCAACTTCGCCCGACGCGTCGGCTGTACCTGGGCGGTGATGGAAAAGGACCGCCCCGCCCACAACGTGTCCGAGATCGGCTACGTGGTCGGTGAGGTCGAGGGCAAGACCGCGGTCCTGGTCGACGACATGATCGACACCGCCGGAACGCTCGCAGCCGCCGCCCGCACCGTGCGCGAGAAGGGCGCCGCGCGGGTGATCGCGGTCGCCACCCACGGGGTCTTCTCGGGCCCCGCTTACGAGCGGCTGGCCGAGGACAGCTCGGGCATCGAGCAGATCGTGGTCACCGACACCATTCCGCTGCGCCCCGGCGCCCCGGAGAACGTCACCGTGATCTCGGCCTCCCAGACCCTGGCCGACTCGATCCGCCGCATCTTCACCGACGACTCCGTCTCGGAGATCTTCGCCGGAGAAAACCAGCTGTTTTAGGCCTCGGCCGCACAAAACCGCTGCAATAAGCCTTCGACCGCGGCAGGGCATGGGGCACCGGGCTGAAAGCTGTGGCTACTCTCCACACGATGGCAAGCGCACCCGAGAAGCCGATCGAGCCGGGCGCTCCGCTCGACGTCCCCGCGGCTGAGCAGGAGAAGCTCGGGGACACGGATGCGGTCGCCGAGGCGGTCACCGCCGCTCCCGCCACCTACCGACGGGTCGGTCACAAGGGCGCCGGGCTGGTCGCCGAGGGGAACACCCTGGCCAGCTTCGAGGCCGCGGTCGAGGCCGGGGTCGAGATGGTCGAGCTGGACGTGCTGCGCACCCGTGAGGGGCAGCTGATCGTCGCCCACGATCACCAGGATGCCGCCGGGCGTAGACCGCTCACCCTCAGTGACGCCCTCGACGCCTTTCGCCACCCGCCGCTCGACCAGGTCGAGATCGACTGTGACCTGAAGCTGGTCGGCCGCGAGGCCGAGCTCGCCGGGATCCTGGCCGGCCACGGGCTGACCGACAGGGCGATGGTCTCGACCATGGAGATCGAGAGCCTGGTGAAGC
>JBHEMJ010000166.1:0-7424 GCA_046262655.1 Solirubrobacterales bacterium
CGAGCACGGCGAGCAGGGCCACGAAGAGGAGCAGGCGGCGCACGAAGCTAGCGAAGCTTGATCTTGCGGCCCTCGATCAGGGCCTGCGGATCTGTGTCCGGGTTGAGCTGGATCAGGGTGTCGAGGTCCACGCCGGTGGCCTCGGAGATCGACGTCAGCGTATCTCCCGCCTTGACCCTGTAGGCGCCTTTTTCGAGTGCCTTCTCGACATGGGGATCGGTGCTGGTCTGGTTTCCCGCGGTGCTGGTGAGCGCACCCGAGCCGCCGCCGGAATCGCTGCCGCCCCCGCCGGAGCTGGCGATTACCACGATCACCAGGAGGAACATCGTGATCAGGCCGCCGACGGCGGCGATACGGGCGATCTGGTTCGGGGGGCGGTCGGACACGCGCCGGGATGATGCCAGGCAGCGGGCGGCGACAGTGGCAGCGCGCTGCCAGCTAGACGGCCAGCCGCCAGACGGCGTCGCGCAGCTCGGCCGCCGCGCCGGCCGGGTCCGCGGCGCCGGCGATGCTGCGCGCTGCCGCGACCAGCACCGAGGCCGGCCGGCCCTCGGCCAGCGCCGGGCCGAGCTCGGTGGCGCGCCCGCCCTGGGCGCCGATGCCGGGTATCAGAAAGACGGAATCCGGCATCAGCTCTCGCAGGCGGCCGAATACGGCGGGCTCGGTGGCGCCAATCACGGCCCCCATGCCGCTGAGCCCGCAGGCGCCGGCCAGGCGCGGGGCCCGCTCGGCGACGAGCGCCGCCAGGCGCTCGCGCAGCGGCATCCCGCCGGAATCGCGGTCCTGCAGCTCGGCGGCGCCCGGATTGGAGGTGCGGACCAGGGAGAAGACCCCGGCCCCGGCGGCCTCGGCCGCATCGACCATTGGGTCGAGGGCCTCGCCGCCCAGCAGCGGGTTGACGGTGAAGGCGTCGGCGCCGAGCCCGGCCACTTCCCCCCAGGGCGTCGGCGTGGCTCCGACCATCGCCTGGCCGTAGGCCGCGGCGGTGACGGGAACGTCTCCGCGCTTGCCGTCGGCGATCACCAACAGCCCGGCACGGCCGGCTGCCTCCATCGTCTCGGCCAAGGCCCCCCAGCCGGGGGCGCCGAGGCGCTCGAAGCAGGCCAGCTGTGGTTTGACCGCCACGCAGACCGGCCCGGCCAGTTCGATCAGCTCGCGGCAGTGGGCGCTGACGGCGAGGCCGGCACGCTCGGCGGCGGACGCGTCCTGATCCAGGGTGCCCGAGGCGCCGGGCAGCAGCGCCGCCGGGTCAGGGTCGAGCCCGAGGCAGACCTGACTGTGGCGCTCGTCTACCAGCGCCGCCAGGCGATCGACGAACGGGGTTTTCTCCAGAGCGGCCTAGCCGCCCTTGACCTTGTTCTTCAGCGCCGAGCCGGCGGAGAAGCGCGGCACCTTGCCCCCCGGGATGAAGATCCGCTCGCCGGTGCGGGGATTGACGCCCTGGCGCGAGCTGCGCTCGGCGACGCTGAACTTGCCGAAGCCGGTGAAGCTGACGGCGCCACCGTCGGCCATGGTCTCGGTGATCGCCTCGAGCACCGCGCCGAGGGCATTAGCGGCTTCCTTCTTGTTCCCGATTCTCTTGTCCCGAGCGAGCCGCTCGAGGAAATCAGCCTTTGTCATCGCGTCCTTCCGGATTGCTCACCAAACGGCGGCAAATCTAACAAGGTGGGCGCAGCCTGCTTCAGCCGGGGTCCTTGGGCGGCGTCCCGCGGGCTCGCTCGCGTCGGGTCCGCGGTGCCCCCGCGACGGCGATCACCCCCGAGGCGGCTGCAAACAGCGCCCGCCCCGCCTCGGCATCCCCGGCGTGCGAGCCGCTGCGCCCGCCGGGGTAGTAGACCCGGGCAAACGGCTCGCGCTCCTGGCGGCGGCGGCGAAGATAGGCGGTGGCCTCGCCGGTCAGGTCGGTGACCCGGTCACGCAGCAGCCGATGGGGCTTGATCACCGCGGGCCCCTGTCCTTGGCCAGATCGTGAAGCACCGCACGCAGGTCAAACAGCACCAGCGAAGCCAGCGTGAAGCGCTCGGCGACGGCGATGGCGACCATGCCGTCGCTGCGCACCATGAAGACCTCGCCCTCGACGGTGCCGATGTGGGCCTGGGAGACCGGCTCCCCGCCGGCGGCATCGGCGGCCGCGATCAGCTTGCGGGCCGGCGCCTCCCAGCCCTCCGATTCGCCGCTGGTGGCGAGCAACTCGCCCCGCGGGGAGAGGATCGCGCAGCCGCGCATCTCGGGTGAGACCTCGCACAGGTAGGCGCAGGCGCGGGTGGCCTTCTCGAGGGGAGCGGTGGCGGCGGTCGGCATCTCGCCAAGAACATAGCGGCAGGGTTCGTCGCTGCCGGGCGCGCGGCTAGGCTGCAAGCCGTGACCCTGGCCCAAGGATCGTGGCTGACCATCGTCCTCGCCTGCGCGATCGGGGTGATCCTGCTCGCGGTCGGGGGCTACACGGGTTACAGCATCGTGGTCGGAGCAGTCGGCCTGGCGGCCGCCATCAACCTGCTCTGAACGGATCCGCGTCCCTGCCCGCCCTGCGCACCGAGCCCTCGGGCTCGACGTGGATCAGCACCTCGACTCGGGGCAGCTCCGCCTCGATCGCGTCGCGCAACCGGTGGGCGCACTGGTGTGCCCGCTCCAGGCTGGTTCCCGCCTTGAACTGCATGTGCATGTCGACATAGCGGCGACTGCCGGCGCTGCGGGCGCGAAGCCGGTGGTAGCCGGCCATCTCGGGCGGCCGGTCGCGAGCGATCACCGCCTCGATCCGGTCCAGCTCCTCGGGCGGCAGCGACTCGTCGATCAGCGTCCGGCCCGAGCGAGAGAGGATCTTCACCCCGGCGTAGACGATGGCGACCGCCACCGCTATCGCCACCGCCGAGTCGAGCTCGGCGGCGCCGGTCAACTCGACCAGAGCGAGCCCCCCGAGCACCCCGACCGAGGTCAGCGCGTCGGCGCCCAGGTGGGCGGCGTCGCCGGCCAGCGCCGGCGACTGATAGCGCCTGGAGGCACGGCGCAGGTAGCTGGAGACAGCGAAGTTGACCAAGGCCGAAAAAGCGACCACGGCGATGCCGACCCCCAGGGAGTCGAGCTCGACATCGCTGCCGGCGGCCAGTCGCCGCACGGCCTCGAAGATGATCACCCCGGCCCCGACCAAGATCAGCATCCCCTCGATCGCGGCGGCCAGACTCTCGACCTTCTCGTGGCCGTAGTGATGGTCGGCGTCGGCGGGCTCGTCGGACTTCCGCACCGAGACGAAGGCGACCACCGAAGCGAGCAGGTCGATCGAGGAGTGAAGCGCCTCGCTGAGGATCGCGATCGAGCCGGTGATCGCCGCCGCCGCCAGCTTCAACGCGATCAGAGCCGAGTTGGAGGCGATCGACAGCGCCGCGGCTCGGCTCTTGCCGTGCCTCATCTACCGCCGTCTCCTCGAAGTCGACTCGAGGTGTGCGGCGAGAGCGCGGGCGGCACGGCCGCGGTGGCTGATCGCGTGCTTTTCGGCGGGGCTGAGCTCGGCCATCGTGCGCTTGTCGGCCGGGCCGGTGTCGTCAGGGATGAAGGCCGGGTCGTATCCAAAGCCGCCGTCCCCCCGCGGCACCGGCGCCAGGGTTCCCTCGCAGTGACCCTCGAACAGCTCCTCTTCCCCGTCGGCGTCGATGTAGACGAGCGCACAGACATAGGCAAGGCGCTGGTCGGTCGCCCCGGCCAGAGCCCCCAGCAGCTTGGCCAGGTTCTGCTCGTCGCCGGCCCCTTCGCCGGCGTAGCGGGCCGAGCGCACGCCGGGGCGCCCGCCGAGCGCGGCGGCCTCGATCCCCGAGTCGTCGGCGATCACCGGCCCGCCGCCGGCCAGATGCGCAGCGCGCGCCTTGCCGATCGCGTTGCCGGCGAAGGTCTCGGATTCCTCGGGGGGCAGCTCCACCACTTCGGGCAGCTCAACCAGCTCGAGCTCGGGCAGCGCCTCGGCGAACTCGCGCAGCTTGTGCGGGTTGCGGGTCGCCACCACCACCGGACCGATGCCCATCAGCCTGGCAGGGAACCGACGGCGTTCTCCTGTGCCTCGCGCAGCTCGGCGATGCCGGCCTCGGCGAGGCCAACCAGCTCGTCGAGCGAGGCACGAGACAGCGGCGTGCGCTCCGCCGTGGCCTGCACCTCGACCAGCCCTCCGTCTCCGGTCATCACCACGTTGGCGTCGACCTCGGCCGTCGAGTCCTCGGAGTAGTCGAGGTCGCAGAGCGCCCTCCCCCCGACGATGCCGGCGCTGACCGCGGCGACCGACTGGTTCAGCGGCAACTTCTCCAGGGTGCCCTTCTCGACCAGATCGGCGAGCGCCAGCTGCAGGGCCACGAAACCGCCGGTGATCGCCGCGCAGCGCGTGCCGCCGTCGGCCTGCAGGACGTCGCAGTCGACATAGACGCTGCGCTCGCCCAGCGCCTCGAAGTCGACCACGCCGCGCAGGGAGCGGCCGATCAACCGCTGGATCTCCACTCCGCGGCCGTCCTGCTTGCCACGGTCGCGCTTCTTGCGCTCGCCGGTGGAGGCCGGCAGCATCGCGTACTCAGCGGTGACCCAGCCGCGGCCCTTGCCCGCCATCCAGCGGGGGACATCGCCGGCGGCCGAGGCGGTGCAGATGACCCGCGTTTCCCCGATCGAGATCAGAGCCGAGCCGTCGGCGGTGCGAACGTAGCCCGCCTCGATCTCCACCGGCCGCAGATCGCCGGCGCTGCGCTGGAAGCTGCGGATCTCCGCCATGGGCGCCAGTCTAGGCGCCCCTGGGCCCGCGGCTCCAGCTACTTGAAGCTGATCTTTTCGACGGCCGCGCGGATCTTCTCCACGATCACCTGGGCCAACTCGGTGCCCTGCTGGCCGGAGAACCCCTTCATCCCCGCCACCATCCCCACCATCAGCAGGGAGACGAGAAGGATCAGGCCGACGTACTCGACCGTGCCCTGGCCACGCTGGCCGATGAGCACCGCGAGCCGGCGGCCGGCGGATAGCGAGCGGACCCAGATCGGGGCGAAGAAGTTGTCCATCAGGTGCCTCCTTTGTCGGCGGAATCGAACACGGCGATCCTCGCCACCCCCGGTTCGCCGATCTAGAAGTGAACGTCACATCTCTCCGGCGCCCGCGTCGCGGATTACCCTGGGCCGCCCTTGAGGGTTCTGCTGGTCACCAACCTCTACCCGGATTCCGCCTCGCCCCGCCGCGGTCGCTTCGTCCGCGACCAGGTCGAAGCAATGCGCGCCCTCGGCGCTGACATCGAGCTATTCACCTTTCCGCTGGGCAGCCGGGCCTACCTCGGTGCAGTGCGCCCCTTGCGCCGCCGCCTCTCGGAAGAGAGCTTCGACGTCGTCCACGCCCACTTCGGCCTCTGCGGGTGGACGGCGGCGCGGGCAGGCGCCAGCCCGCTGCTGGTCACCTTCCACGGCACCGACGTGCGCCACCCACTGAGCGGCCGGGTATCGCGCTCGATACTCGGCCGGCTCGACCTGGCGGCCGGAAGCTCGAGCTCGATCTTCCGTGCGGAGGGCGGGCGCCCCGGCCTCGACCCTCCGCCAGGAAAGGCCGCCGTGCTGCCTACCGGCGTGGAGCTCTCGCGTTTCTCTCCCACCCCGCGCTCCGAGGCGCGCCGGCGCCTCGGCCTCGAACAGGAAAACGGCCGCTACCTCTTCTTCCCCGCGGACCCCGAGCGGGCCGTGAAGCGCGCCGATCGTGCCCGCGAGGTCGCCGCCCTGACGGGCGCCACGCTGCTCACCGCGGGCGAAATCGCCCCCGAGCGAATGTCCGACCACATCAACGCGGCGAGCGCCGTCCTGGTCACCTCCGAAAGCGAGGGCTTCGACCGCGCCGTCCTCGAGGCGCTCGCCTGCCGGGTGCCGGTGCTCTCGACTCCCGTGGGAATCGCTCCGCTGGCGCTGGCCGGCCTCCCCGGCTGCCTGGCCGAGAGCTTTGACGCCACCCGCTGGGCGGAGCTGGCTGCGCGCCACCTCGATGCCGTGGACCCCCGGGTGGAGGGCGGCGAGGAGGCGGCGGCGAGATTCTCGGCGGACCGCATGGCCGAGAGGGTCCTGGCAGCCTACGAGGGCCTGGCGAGGGTGAGCAAACCGGCGCGAACAACCCGTAGAGTTGTCGGCCGATGAGCGACGGTTTGCCACGGACCGGCGCGGCTCTCAGCGTGCGTGAGCGCGGTGCGATACGCAAGCGCCTGGACGCCCTGCGAAAGCAGGGCGACGAGCGCCTGCGCGACCTCGGGGAGTTGATCTTCGAGCTGGCCGAGCGCGGCCGGCTGAGCGAAGCCGCGGTGCGCACCCAGGCCGACGATCTGGCCCGGCTCGAGGACGAGCTGACCGAGCTCGAGGCCGTGCTCAGCGGCGAGCCGGTGGCAGAGCCCGCCGAACCCGAGCCGTCACAGACTGCCCCGGCGCCTACCGCGCCCGCGGGGAAATCCCCGGCGCCGGTATCTCCGGAGCCGAGTGTTCCCGGCGGCGGCAACGGTGGAGCCACCGGCGAGACCGACGAGCGCATGATGACTGCCGTCGAGAAGGCTCGGCTGGGCGCCGAGGAAAGCGCCACCGCCGAGATCCTCGCCCTCGAGGAGGATCTCGAGCACGAGCGCGCGCAGGCCGCAGCCGCTCTCGAGCGGCTGCAGAGGGAGCTCGATAAGACCGAGGCCGCCGAGCCCGATGCCGACCAGCCCGATGCCGGTGAGATTTCAGCCACTTCCCTTGCCCCTGCTCCCGCTGGTGCACCCGACCGCGAGGACGCCACCAGCTGGCTACGGGCCCAGACCGAGCGTCTGCGCCGCGAGGCGGAACAGGAGGCCGAGGCCAAGGTGCGCGAGCGCGAGCAGCAGCTGCTCGCCGAGCGCGACGAGGCGGTCGGCTCCCTGCGCAAGGCCCTGGCCCGGCTCGAACAGGCCGAATCCGGCATCTCCGAATCCGAAGGGCAGCGGCTGGAAACCGAGGAGCGAACTCAGGCCGAGTTCGAGGAACGCCTCGCCGCCGAGCTCTCGGCCCGCGAGGAGGCCTTGCAAAGCGAGCATCAGGCCGCGCTTCGCACCGCCGGCGAGGCAGAGTCGCGGCTGGCCGCGATCGAGGCCACCCTGGAGGACGCCTCCAAGCGCGTCGAGGCCGCCGAAGCCAGCATCGCCGCCCACGCCGAGGAGGCCGCCGAGCAACTGCGCGAGCGCGAGCAGCAGCTGCGCAGCGAGATCGAGGCCGAGGGCCCCGAAGAGGTCGCCAGGCTGCGCAAGGAGCTCGAGACCGAGCGAGAGAACCGGAGGGCGGCGGCGGGCGAACCCGAGCAGAGGGCAAAAGAGGCCGAGACGAAGGCCGCCGAGGCCGAGAAAATGCGCCTCGACGCCCAGGTCGAGGCCCGCGACATGGCCGCCGCCTGGCTGCGCGGGCAGGTCAAGTCGCTGCGACGCGACGCCGAACAGG
>JBHEMJ010000167.1:0-14435 GCA_046262655.1 Solirubrobacterales bacterium
GATCAGCATCCGGTAGGCGGTGAAGTAGACGAGGCCGTAGGAGGCCGCCTCCTCCCAGGTCAGGGCGGGCGGCTTGCGCAGGAGCTGCTGGGCCTGGACCTTGGTGAACTGGGCGAACGACCCCCAGGTCGTCTCGTAGCCCCAGATCTTCTGCGACGGGGCGGCCAGCGGGTCGAGCCCGTGCACCTCGGGATCCTCGTATGAGGCCTGGTTGCAGTGGATCACGACCTCGTCCCCTGGCTTCCACCTGGTCACGCCCTCGCCAACCTTCCAGACGACTCCCGAGCAGTCCGACCCACCGATGTGATGGCCGTACTCCTCGTGGTCCCCGTATCCGAACACCGAAACCGGCTTGCCGAGCGCGGCCCAGACGTTGTTGAAGTTGACCCCGGCCGCCATCACCCGGACGATCACCTCGAAGGCGCCCGGCTCTGGAACGTCGATCTCCTCGACCTGGAAGGCATCCTTGGGCTCACCCTCGCGCTCGGGGCGGATCACCCACGCCGCCATCTTCTCGGGCAGCGTGCCCGGCTCCGCCTCGAGCTTCGAGACCTCAGCGATGTCTACAGCCACCTGGCTCCTTCTTTCGGGGGTTCTGAGAACGGCGGCAATGCTAGATGACCCTGTGGAACCGGGGTTGTGTCAGGTTCGCGTCCGGCGCCGCGACTACTTTCGGTGGTTCACATGGAAGCCTCCGAAAAGCCACAGCTGCCGCTCGAGCCCAGCTCCCGGAAGGGAGCGGTTCGCGCGATCGGCGACCGCCTGGTGATCGAGGCGCTGACGATCACCGACGAGCGCGCGGCGCGTGTTGTGCGCGAGCGCGCCGAGGCGGGCGGCAGTGCCACCGACACCGTCGCCAAGGCGATCGAGATCGGCGCGCGCCTGCTCGAGTCGGAAGGGACAGCGGCGAATGTCGACTACGTGAAGGGCGAGCTCGAGCGACATCTTCACCCCCTGGCTGAGCGCCTCGCCGGGGTGATCGAGGAGGGTCAGGACGAATTCGTCGAGCATCTCGCGGGCAGCTTCGACAACGAGCGCAGCGGGTCGGTTCAACAACAGATCCGCGAGTTGCTGAACGCGGCGATGGAGCACCAGCGAGCCCAGCTGGCCAAGCAGTTCTCAGCCCAGGACGGCGCCAATCCCCTGGCCGATTTCAAAGACGGGGTGGTGCGCGCGGTGAAAAGCACCCAGGAGGCGCAGCAAGTCGAGCGTCATGAGGATCGCAAGAGAATCGAGGCTCTGACCGGCGAAGTGACCGCCCTGCGCGAACGGCTGGGAGCAAAAGAGGAGATCGATGCCGAGCAGGCTCGCGGAACCGCCAAGGGCCGCGGGTTCGAAGAGCGTGTCCACGAGGTGATCGACTCGATCGCCAACGCGCGCGGCGACGTGGCGCATCACGTCGGCGATGTGGCCGGCGAGACGCGCGGGAAGAAGGGCGACACCGTCGCCGAGATCGGCGCTGCCGGCGGACCGGCCTTGGCGAAGATCGCCTTCGACCCCAAGGACAGCGAGCTGACCCGGCCGAAGGCCTGGGAGGTCCTCAACGGCTCACTCGAGGATCGCGGGGCTGACTACGCGGTGCTGGTCGTCGCCAGCGAGGAAAATCTTCCGGCGACGACCCAGAACCTGGTCGAGTACGAGGGGAACAAGCTGATCGTCGCCGTGGACCGTGAGGAACCGGAGCGGATCGTGCTCGAGACCGCATATTGCCTCGCCCGCAGCCGGGCCTTGGCTTCGCGGGAGGACGATCTGGCGCTGGACGCGATAGCGATGAAGGAGGCGATCGACCAAGCGCGGCGCGCTCTCGAATGCCTCAAGAAGGCCCGCCAGGCCCTGACCGGCATGCGCAAGAGCGCCGACAGCATCGAGGAGTCCCTCGCAACGATGGAGGAGGGAGCGAAGACTGCGCTGGGCCGGGCCGACAGCCTGATCGCCGACGCCCTGGAGGCGGCCGCCTAGGGCAGCAGCAGGTCGTTGTTGGAGGCCTCGCGGTCGGGCCCCACGTTGATGCGGGTCGGCTTGATCCGCTCTTGGCCGTCAACCCCGATCTCGTACTCGCCGGTCTTCATCGCGACCTTGATGATGCCGTTGCCGTTGGAGGGGATCGGCGAGCTGGTCTCGTCCACCGGTCCCTTGATTGCCAGCGCCGCGTCGGCGCCGGAGTTGTTGGCGATCACGAAGTTGACCAATCCGGCGCCGAAGCCGGATGGGGAGATCTCGACCTTGGCGGGGGAGATCTCGATCGTCGCCTCGAGCGGAACCGGCGGCTTGGGGTCGTTGTTGAAGTCATCGCGCCCGCAGCCGGTGAAGGCGGCCACGGCAAGCAGCCCCAGAAAGGCGAATACCACGCCACTTCCCCTCACCCGAGACATCGCGGCGAACCCTAACCGAACGGCAGGTCGTCCACCAGCGTGCCGGTGACGCCATCCTCCCCGGCCGCGACGGTGTCGCCGGGCTCGGCCTCGCGGCGGACGACCGCGAGGGCGATCGGACCACGGGCGGGGGATACGCAGGCGGTGCCGATCTCGCCGACCACCTTCTCGCCGAGGACCAGGGGGGTTCCGGCCGTTACCGGGCCGCTCAGCCGCAGGCCGCGCAGGTGCCGGTTGGGCTTGCCCTTGTAGTGCAGGCGGGCCACGGGTTCCTGGCCGATGTAGCAGCCCTTGGTGAAGCTGACGGCGCGCTGGGTGATCCCGGCCTCGGCGGGCATCGTCGAGGAGCTCATCTCGTGCCCGAATCGTGGCCGGCCCGATTCGACCCGGACGATCTCGGCTGCCTCCTCGCTGACCGGCGAGGCACCGGAGCCGGTGAGGAGCTCTCGCACGGCAGCGGCGTGGTCGGCGCGGATGATCAGATCGACGCCGAGGTCGGTGGCGACGGCCAGGATCTCGATCCCGTCGCGCCGGTAGTGGCGATGCGCGTGCTCCGGCGTCAACGGGCCGGTGCCGGCCGTCTCGTAGGAGGCGGGGCCGATCAGAGAGGCGATCGCCCAGTCCCGGGTGACATCCGCCACCTTGACCTGGCGCCCGATCTTGTACCTCTCGAGGTGGGAGCGGAGGTCCTCGAGCGCCTCGGGCTCGGTGTCGAGCCAGATCTCCTCCGGGCTCAGGCGAAGCACTCGCATGTCCGCGCGTAGGTGGCCCTTGCGATTGAGCAGGGCGGCGTAGGCGCCCTGCTCGGGCTCCAGCGCCTCGATCTCGTTGGTCAGCTGGCCCTGCAGAAACTCGGCTGCCTCGGCGCCGCTCAGCTTCAACTTGCCGCGGGCGGAGCGGTCGATCAGCCCGGTTTCTTCGCGCAGGACGCGGTACTGGGCGTCGAGCTCGGGCAGGGCTTCGATGGGCATCGTCATATTGTATCTTTAGATGACTCTAAACTATGGTTTCGTGATGCAGAAAGCCAGCTCCAGCCACGCCCGCCCCGGCCGCTCCGCGAACTCGGAGGCGATCGAGGACTACGTCAAGGCGATCTACGGGATCGCGCACCACCACCGGGGCCACCCGGTGGGCACCAGCGAGCTGGCCCAGCGCCTCGGGGTGGCACCGGCGTCGGCCACCGCGATGCTGAAGCGACTCGATGCAGCGGCGTTGGTGCTCCACGAGCCCTATCGGGGGGTCAGCCTGACGCCGGCCGGAGAGCGGTTGGCGATTGAGGTGATCCGCCACCACCGCCTGCTCGAGTCCTATCTCAGCCAGGCCCTCGGGATGCCCTGGGACAAGATCCACGAGGAGGCGGAGGTGCTCGAGCATCACATCTCCGAGGAGCTCGAGGCACTGATCGCGGCCAAGCTCGGGGACCCCAGTCACGATCCCCACGGCGATCCGATTCCCGGTGCCGACCTTGCCGCGCCGGACGAGGAGGGGATCCCGCTGCACGAAGCCCTGGAGGGAGCCAGGGTGACCTTCACGCGCGTCTCCGACAGCGATCCGGCGATGCTCCGCTACCTCGCTGATCGCGGCATCCTGCCGGGCGCGGAGCTGGTGGTGACCGGCCGCCAGCCCTTCGGCGGCCCGTTGCTGGTCGAGGTCGAGGGAACCGAACACGCCCTCGGCGAAGAGCTGGTGCGCCGCATGCGGGTCACCGCCAAGGCACCTCGCAGGTGAGCCCCCCGCCGCCCACTCCGGCCGTGCCGACGGTCGAGGACGTCCTGCCGGGCGAGGCCCGGGTGGCGGATGCCGCGCGTCGCTCGCTCGACGGCCACACCACCGGGCCCAAGCGCCTGCTGCCCTTCCTCGGCCCTGCCTTCGTGGCTGCCGTCGCCTACATCGACCCCGGCAACTTCGCCACCAACATCGCCGGCGGCGCCAAATACGGCTACCTGCTGCTCTGGGTGATCCTCTCGGCAAACCTGATCGCGATGGTGGTGCAGACCCAATCGGCGAAGCTCGGCATCGCCACCGGCAAGAACCTCGCCGAGGCCTGCCGCGAGACCTTCCCCAGGCGGGCGTCGATCGGGCTCTGGGTGCAGGCGGAAGCGGTGGCGATGGCGACCGACATCGCCGAGGTAGTCGGCGCCGCGCTGGGGCTCAATCTGCTGTTCGGCATCCCGCTGTTTGGGGCCGGGCTGATTGCGGGGGCGGGGGCTTTCGCGATCCTCGGGCTGCAGGCCTACGGCTTCCGCCGGCTCGAGGCCGGGATCTCGGTGCTGGTCGGAGTCGTCGTCCTCTCCTTCGTCATCGAGCTGTTCCACGCCAAACCCGACGGGGGGGAGGTCGCCTCCCACCTGTTCGTCCCGGGCTTCAGCGGCACCGAGAGCATCCTCCTGGCCACCGGGATCATCGGCGCAACGGTGATGCCGCATGTCGTATATCTGCACTCTGCGCTCACCCAGCGCCGGATCGTGGGGCGGGACGATGAGGAACGCCGCAAGATCCTGCGCTTCGAGAAGGTCGACGTGGTGATAGCGATGACCTTGGCCGGCGTGGTCAACCTCTCGATGATGATCGTCGCCGCCGCGCTCTTTCATCCCAGCGGCCTGGCGGACATCGACTCGATCGACGGCGCCTACGAAGGGCTGAAGACTCTGGTCTCCGGCAACGCGGCGACGATCTTCGGTGTCGCCCTGCTCGCGTCGGGTCTCGCATCCTCCTCGGTCGGCACGATGGCCGGTCAGGTGGTGATGCAGGGCTTCATCGAGCGCTCGATCCCGATCTTCGTGCGGCGGGCGGTGACCTTGACCCCGGCGCTGATCGTGCTGGCGATCGGCTTCGACCCGACTGACGCGCTGGTCCTGAGCCAGGTGGTGCTCTCCTTCGGCATTCCCTTCGCCCTCGTCCCGCTGCTGCTGATTGCCCGTCGCGAGGACGTGATGGGGTCGTTCGCCAATCCGCCCTGGTTGACTGCCTTCGCCGGCACCCTGGCCGGCGTGATCATCGCGCTCAATGTCTTTCTGCTCGAGCAGCTGTTCCTTGGCTGACGAGGGGACACCGGCTAGGCTTGGGATGTGCCGCTCGCGCCACAATTCTCCGAGATCGTCGACGACCTGCCGCCCGACTGGACCGACCTTGACCTCGATTTTCGGGTCGCCGACGAGGATCGCTATATCGAGACCGCAGTGCTGCTCAGCCGGATCAATGCCGAGCCGTACTCCAAGTCCGACTGGCACTGGCGCATCCGCGTCGCCCGCGACTTCGGCAAGGCCGCCGCGGCAGAGACTGTAGGCGGCGTGCTGAAGCAGATCGACCACGAGGGAATTGCCGGCGAGATGAAGGTGCGCGAGGTGCGCGAGGGCCGGGCCCCGGTTGTGCAGATGTGGGGGCGCCCGGAGAGCGTGCGCCGCGAGTTCCGCCAGCGCAACTCGCTGTAGGCGGCGACTTGGCCCTGATCGCCGTCGTGGTGCCGGACCTGATGCTGCAAAGCCGTGTGGTCGAGACCTTGCGCGCGGCCGGCCACCAGGTGGAGGTCGCCGCCGGCCCCGAGGCGGCCGCGGGCGCCGAGCTGATCGTCGCCGACGTCAACGATGTGGACCCGGCCGCACTCGCCGCCCAGGGCATCCCCGTCCTCGGCTTCCACCAGCACACCGACCCGGCCTCCAAGGCGGACGCGGAGGCGGCCGGGGTGGCGCTGGTCGTCCCGCGCTCACGCCTGATGCGCGAGATGCCCGAGCTGGTGGACCGGCTGCTCGCCTAGGCGACCCGAACTTGACCCGCGGGACGCCAGGCGGGCTCGGCGGCCGGCATGTATCAGCCCTGGGCGCTGAGCAGGAAAGCCCGGCTCACATCGGGCGGATCCTTGAGGATCCCGTGCTCGGTGTCCCATCTCGCCCAGTCTTCGAGCACCGCCCGGTCGAGTGCTCCGGCCGGCTCGAATGCGTGTGCCTGCATCAGCGCATCGAGCTGGGCCGTCTGCTCGGAGCGGTCCAGCCCCGGGACCTCGGCCAGCAGCGCTTCCAGGGCGCCGTCGGGGTCATCGGCGGTGTCCGCGTATCCGTTGGCGGTGCCGCTGACCATTGCCTCGATCAGACTCGGGTCGCTGTCGATCAGGGCGCGCGAGGTGGCGATCACCAGCTCGGGATAGGAGGGGGCCCCGTAGTCATCGACCCGGAACTCGCGCACCGGGGTCCCCTGGTCGATCAGCGTGACGCCCTCGGCGTTCCAGAAGCCGGTCGCCGCCTCGATCTTGCCGGCGGCGAGCGCAGCTACCGCGTTGAAGCCGATCGTCACCCGGTCGACCTTGGCGGGATCGCCGCCGTCAGCTTCGACCACCGAGTCCAGCACCGCATCATCCGAAGGCAGCCCGGTCACCCCGACCTGCTTGCCCTCGAGGTCGCGCGGGCGCTGGATCTCGTCGGAGCGCGCCAGCACCGAGGCCAGCGGCTTCTGCACCAGGGGGACGACGCCGACCACGTCCAGACCGCGTTCGCGAGCCAGGCCGAGGTCGTGGATGTCCATCACCGCGAACTGCACCCGGCCGGCTTCCAGCAGCTTCGGCGCGTCGGTGCTCGCCGAGGGCTCGCGCACGGTCAGGTCGAGACCCCGGTCCCTGTAGTCCCCATCCCTAAGCGCGGCGTAGATGCCGCTGTGCACGGCGTTGGGTTGGAAGTCGAGAACCAGGGTCGCCTCCGTGGAGGCGTCCGGTTCAGCACCGCTCCCGCCGCAGGCGGCCAGGCCGGCCGATGCGAGCAGGGCGGCCGCCAGCGACGCGACGACCCGTCTCATTGTGCCCGTACCTTAAGCGCTTCTAAGAGCCGCCGCGGAGACCTCGACGGTGGGGAATCTTCGTGTATACACTGGCGCCCGCCGCGTCGATAGACGCGAGGTCGAGACGCCCTACCGAGGAGGTTCGCCGCACGTGAAGGACAGAGGTCTGGCTGCATATATCGCCGAGTTGGTGGGGACGATGTTCCTCACCTTCTTCATCACCAGCGCCGTCGTGCTCTATGTGGCCAGCGGCGCCACGGCCCAGTTCGGATCGGACTTCGCCGTCGTCGGCCTCGTCCACGCGTTCCTGCTGACGGTGTTGATCATCGGCATCGGCAGCGTTTCCGGGGGTCACTTCAACCCGGCGGTCACGGTGGCCGCGGCGGCGTTGAGGCGGATCGACCCGATCGACGCGCTCGTCTATATCCTCGCGCAGCTCTCGGGAGGGGTGCTCGGCGCACTGCTCACCAAGGCTTTCCTCAGCGACGAAGGCCGTGCTTCCGACTATGGCGCGACTCAGATCAGCAACCTCCTCGGTGGGCCGCTGCAAGGAGCCCTGGTCGAGGGCATCGGGACCTTTCTGCTGGTGCTCACCGTGCTGGCGGTGGCCATCAATGAGAAGGCCGATAGGGAGTGGGCGCCGCTGGCGATCGGCACCACGCTGGGCTTGCTGATCATGGTCCTCGGTCCGCTCAGCGGCGGGGCCTTCAACCCGGCCCGTTGGTTCGGCCCGGCGCTGGTCGGCAACCACTTCACCGATTTCTGGGCCTACCTCGTCGGCCCGATCGCCGGCGCGCTGCTCGCCGGTGGCTTCTACAGATTCGTGATCGAGCCCGGTGCCCCCGGTGCGGGGCCGGTGCCGCCCACCTCGGTGGCACCCGGCGTCACCGGCGGTCTGGGTGGCAGGGCCGGTGGCGCTCCGCCTCCGCCTCGGCCGCCGCAGCCGCCGAGCTCGCCGCCGGGCGGGATCGTCGGACGCTAGCGGCGCCTGGCCGGCGCTGGAGCGGCCGCTGGGCGAGACGCGTTGGTAGCTTGAGGTTTCGTGCGCCGGATTACGTTCAGCCGGAACTACACGCTGTCGCTGTCGCGGACCTGTCAGTGCCATTGCAAGTACTGCTCGTTCGCCACGCATAAGGCGCATCTATATTCACCCGCGGAGGTCGAGGAGCGGATCGAGCAGGCGGTTCGCAGGAAGACCAAGGAGCTGCTGGTGCTCACCGGGGAGAAGCCCGAGGCCAACGCGGAAGTCGCTGCACGCCTGGCCTCCTACGGACACCAGGATTTCACTTCCTACGTGAGCTGGGCTTGCGAGCGAGCCCTGGAGCGCGGCATCCTTCCGCACACCAACCTCGGGGTTCTCTCCAGGGGGGATCTTCAGCGGCTCCGCGAGGTCACCGCATCCCAGGGTCTGATGCTGGAATCGATCTCGGAGCGTCTGATGGAGACCGTCCATGCCGGCTCGCCTACGAAGCACCCGACCAGGCGCCTCGAGACGATCGAAACGGCGGGGGAACTGAGAATCCCCTTCACGAGCGGAATCCTGGTCGGCATCGGGGAGACCGAAGAGGAGCGCATCGCCTCACTCGAGGCCCTGGCCGACGTGCACTCCCGGCACGGGCACCTCCAGGAGGTGATCCTGCAGAACTACGTGCCCCACCCGAAGTACTACGGGCGCGAGGTGGCTGAGATCGCGGAGCTCTCGGCCCGCGCGCGCTGGCAGGGCGGCGGGGAGGGCGGCTCTCTCCCGGGCCCGGCCGCCCCGGCGTCCCTCCCCTCCTGGGCCACGCGGGTCAGCGTCGCGGACATGAAGCGCCTGATCGGCGAGTGCAAGAGGTTGATGCCGGACGTGGGGATCCAGGTTCCGCCGAACCTGGCCGAATGGTGGCCGGAGCTGGTCGAAGCCGGGGCGACGGATCTCGGCGGCCTGTCGGCCAATGGGGATCACATTTCGCCGGAGGAGGCCTTCCCAAGCCCGCATCAGGTGCGGAAGGAGCTGCAGCCTCGGGGCTACGCGCTGACCGAGCGCCTCTGCGTCTACCCGCAGTACATGGACGCCAAGTGGATGGAGCAGGGAGTGCTCGATGTGATCAAGCTCAAGTATTGGAGTTTCATCCCGCGGCGCGGCTCCGGCCGGCGCCAGGAGCGGCAGGTCGACCCGGTGACGGCGCCGGGGGCAATCGAGAAGGGCCGCCGTGGCGATGCGCTCGACGAGGCGGAGCTGACGGCAATGTTCGCCGAGACCCGGCCCGAGGTGATCGAGGAGATGCGCTGCGCCGCCGACGAGCTGCGCGCCGAGCTGGCCGGCGAGGTGGCGACCTTCGTCGTCAACCGCAACATCAACTTCACCAATGTCTGCACCGTTGGCTGCGCCTTCTGCGGCTTCGGTCAGGGCAGGCGCTCACCCGATGCCTACCACGTCGCCGAGGACGACTTCGCCGCCCGGATCGAGGAGGCTGTCTCGGTCGGCGCCACCGAGATCTGCATGCAGGGCGGCATCCACCCCGACTACACACTCTCCGAGTACGGGCGCTGGCTGCGGCTGGCCAAGGAGGTCGCCCCCCAACTGCACCTGCACGCCTACTCGCCGATGGAGGTCGACTACATGTGCGAGCGCTCGGGCAAGCAGCCCGAGCAGGTCTTTGACTACCTGATGGAGTGCGGACTCGGTTCGACGCCGGGCACGGCGGCGGAGGTCCTCCACGACGGGGTGCGCCAGCGGATCTCTCCCAACAAGCTGCCCGCCGACCGCTGGGTCGAGATCATCGAGGCCGCCCACCGCAGCGGGCTGCGCACGACCTCGACCGTGATGTTCGGCCACATCGAAGAGCCCTGGGAGCTGGCCCGCCACATGCAGGTCGTACGCGAGCTGCAGGAGCGGACCGGCGGCATCACCGAGTTCGTGCCGCTCAGCTTCATCCCCTTCAACACTCTGCTAGGCCGCACCCACGGCGTCGCTGAGATCTCCCGCGCGGAGAACCTCAAGCACACCGCCGCCTTTCGTCTCGCTCTCGGCAAGACGATTCCCAACCTGCAGGCGAGCTGGGTGAAGATGGGTCTGGAAGCCGCCACCGAGAGCCTGCGCTGGGGTGTCAACGACCTCGGGGGCACGCTGATGGAGGAGAACATCTCCCGCATGGCCGGCTCCCAGCACGGTGTTCGCCTGGCACCCAAGCAACTGATCGACGCCGCGCGCCGGGCCGGGAGGACCCCGGCCCAGCGCACGACTCTCTACGAGATCGTCGAGACCTACTGACCTGGGGCGCGGCCCGCCGCGCCGCTGGTGCGGTCGCTGAGGCCGGCGCTACCGACGTGCCGGTAGAGCACGATGCTGTCCGCGGCGATCGGCACGATGAAACCGAGGGTCACCGGCACGAACAGGCCCAGCGCGCCGTCAGCCGCAAAGGCACCGGTCGTGGTGAACATCGCGCCGAGCGCTCCCAGACTTGCCACCGCGCCTACGACGTTCACTGCACAGAGCCACTGGGGCAGTGCATTCGAGCGCGCGATCACCAGCGCCGTGGCCGCGAACAGCGCCACGAACCCGGGGGCTGCCGGTGCTCCGACCACCAGCCCGATGTCGTTCAGGGCGCGGACGACCTCCGGGCTGGTTTCCTCGGGCCGCAACGCGGCGGTCGCCGTGACCGTCAGTGCGATGAGGAAGAACGCGGCGCCGATGATGCCCCCGGCGAAAGCGACCATCGGCAGCCTCGGGCTGCCGATCGCCAATCGCAGCGCGCTGGAGAGGCTGCCGAGGAACCAGATGAAAAACAGCAGCGCCGCGCTGATAATCAGGACCGCGATGCGGATCGCGTCCTGGTGATCGGTGTAGTAGCTCGCCACCGAGGCCGCCGATGCATCGGGTGCAGGGGGCTGGGGCAGCACGATCACAAAGCCGACTACGAACAGAACCATCGCCAGGACGCCTGTGAGGGCGCCATACCTATCGTCATTCATAAGCACCTCCATTGTCAGCCCTGGCAAATCCGATCCTACGCGCAATTCGCTGGGCGTGTGAACTTCTCGGCAGAGATTCGTGACTTCATCCTGCGCTGCGGACGGAACGCTCGATGCCTCGGCGGCCGGGATTGCCCTGTAAATCCTGTGCGGCGGTAGGGTTCGTGGCGCCGCCGTTCGTTCAGTCGGCGGCAATTGAGAGAGGAAGCTGTGGCCGACGTAACCGTCAAGAGCCTGGATCAGTTCGACACCGCCTTCGGCGGCGGCCTGCGCCGCGTCCGCGCCGGGCTCGGCATCACCGCTTTCGGGCTTCAGGTGGTCGAACTGCCCCCCAACTTCAGCGGCTATCCCGAGCACGACCACTCCCACGATGAGCAGGAGGAGGTCTACGCGCCGCTCAGCGGGCAGGTGATCCTGCAGGTCGGCGGAGTCGACCACCCCCTCGAGCCCGGCTCCTTCGCCCGGGTCGGGCCGGGCGAGAAGCGAAAGCTGATCACCGGCGAGCAGGGCTGCCGCATCATCTGCATCGGTGGCGTGCCCGGCGTGGCCTACGAGCCGCCCGAGTACACCGAAGAGGGCTACGGGGAGAGAGCCAAGACCTAGTCAGCGGAACAGGTCCTCCGCGGCGGGCCGCTGAATCGCCACCGCACCGGGACCATCGGCCTCGGTGACGAGGGCCTCCAAGCCCGAGATCACGGCGCCGGGGACGGCGGAGTCCTTGTCGCGGACCAGATCGGCGCTCGCCGCAAGCTGATCGGCGACGGCGATCTCGGTGGCTTCGAGACGACGGCCGGCGGCGTCGGGACGACCTCGCCAGTCGGCCAGAGGGTCGATCCCGGCGCAGCCGATCGCGATGTCGGTCTGCCCGAGGCGCCAGGCGCGGCCGAAGCTGTCGGCGACAATCACCGCCGGGCCGCCCCCCCCGTCGCCACCTCGGATCTCTGCTCGGATGCGCCTGGCGGAGGCATCGGCGTCCTCGGGCAGAAGAGCCACCGTGTCTTCGCCGGGAACGTTGGAAAGGTCCAGCCCGGCGTTGGCGCAGATCCAGCCCGCGTTGGTCTCGGTCAGCAGCAGGTTCGGCACCGCGCGCAGCACACTGCGGCTCTCTCCGAGTATCAGCTCGACCAGCCGCGGGTCCTTGCCGGTTTGGGCGGCGAGCCGCAAGGCTTCCTCGCCCGGTGAGATCTCCGAGAGGAGCCGCACCCGGCCCTCGGTCTTGGAGACGATCTTTTGTGAGACCACCACGATCTCACCGGCGCTCGGAGCTGCGGCGGCGGCGATCAGCCCCCCGAGGTCTGTGCCCTCCTCGATCTCCGGCAGCCCGGTTAGCGGCCGCAGGCGAAGCTCGCGAGCCGCCAAGGGGTTGTTCAGGCGACGGCCGGGGTGCCCGGTGTGGAGCCGTTCTCGAACTGCCACACCAGCTCGGCGGTGCGCGGAGATTGGCTGGGCTCGAGCACCAGCGTCTCCCGCAGCTCGATCAGGTCACTGTGGGTGTCGATGTCCAAGGCCAGCGAAGAGATCCGCTCGATGGCATAGGCAATCCCGGCGGCCCTGGCCAAGCCTGCGTGGCGTGCGCAGCTGCCGGGACCGAAGGCGGGCGTGAAGGTGTCGGGGGGGCAGAGCAGCAGCCCGTTGGTGCCGGTGCCGTGACGGTCGGGGACGATCACCGCGGTGCGCGGCATGATGCCGAGATGGCGATCCAGCTCGGCGGCGTCGAGCAGCGGGCAGTCTGCCGGCAGAATGGCGACTCGGTCGGCGCCCCGCGAGAGCGCCCGTTCGACGCCGGCGGCAGCGGCGAGAGAGTGGCTGCCGTCGGTTTCCTGTTCGATCACATCGATGCCGAGCCAGCGTGCGGTGCGCACGACGACCGGTTCGGCGGTGACGACGATCGTCTCCTCGATGCGCTTCGAGCGCCGCAGGTGGCTGAGGGTGTCCAGGAACATCGCCTCGGCGAGCTGGGCGCGCTGCTCGGGATCGAGCACGCTCGTGAGCCGCTCCTTCGCATACGCGAAGCGCTTCACCGGGACTATGGCGATGGTCTTCATTTGCCTGAATCCAGGTTACCGGCGAACCCCAGGACACGTTCGGCAACCGCTGCCCTGCCCTCCTCTCCGGCCATCAGGGTCTCGCAGACAAGCGTCCTCAGTCCCGCCGGGGGCTCTGGCTCACCGGGATCATGAACGAACCCGTCGAGCAGCCCCTGGTAGAGGGAGGCGACGCCCGCCGCCGTACGCGGTCTCCCGACGGCTTTCATGAAGGCCTCAGTCGGGCCCTTGACCGCCCGGCCGCCGATCAAAGGGCTGACCGCGATCACGGGGGCAGTGGCGGCGGCGATCTGCTCTCGCATCCCTGGCAGGGCGAGGATCGGCCCGATCGAGATCACCGGATTCGAGGGGCCGATGACGATCGCCTCGGCTTCACGCAAGGCCATGCACACCTCGGCGGTGGGTCGGGCGTCGGCGAGGCCCTCGATTTCCACCGCCTCGATCGTCCCCGTGGCCCCGTCGATGATCAGGAACTCCTGGAGCGCGCGCCATCCCTCGGGCGTGCGTATGCGGGTGCGCACCGGCTCGTCGCACATCGGCAGCACCGTGGCGGCGACCCCGAGGCCTGCCGCGATCTGAGCCTGGGCTCGCGTCTGGGTGCCGCCGGCCTCCAGGAAGTCCCGCCGGTACAGGCAAGCGGCGAGGTCGCGATCTGAGAGCCTGAACCAGCCGCCGGCACCGAGCTCCGTCATCCGGTCGAAGGTGGTGAAGGTGTCGTCGCGGATGCCCCAGCCGCGCTCCTCGTCGATCTGACCGGCCAGCCAGTAGGTGACGAGATCGGGGTCCGGGGAGACGTGGACGCCGAGCGTCTCGATGTCGTCGCCGGTGTTGGCGATCACCGTCAGCTCCTCGCCGATCAGGCGCTGCATCCCGGCGGCCAGCTTCGCCCCGCCGGTGCCCCCGGCCAGTACGACGGTCTTCACGAGGCCGCGGCCGCCCGCTCCAGCTTGGCCTTCAGGCCCTCGACTCCGTCGCTCCCGGCCACTCGGATGCGGGGCAGCGTGTACGGGTCCCCGGTCGCCGATGCCGGGCCCTCCCGCTCGGTGGTGGCGCCTTCGTATCCCGCTGCACGAAGGGCGGCGATCGCCTCGTCGTCATAGCGCCCCGCCGGGTAGCAGAAGAAGTTGACCGGAATCCCGAAGCGCTTCTGCAGCATGGTGCGCGAGTCGGCGATCTCGTGGTGCAGCTGAGCGCCGCTGAGCTCGGAGACGTCGAGGTGGTTGATCGTGTGCGAGTCGACCTCCCAGCCGTCGGAGATCATCTGCTTGATCTCCTTGTCGTTCATCTCGCCCTGCTCGAG